>CAZASS010000001.1:0-4182 GCA_964487835.1 uncultured Acidobacteriota bacterium
TCTTGATCAATGTAATCCAACATTGACTCTTTGCTCTTATCCATCAAATTGACCCGCCGAACAGCAACAGTCACAATCTCCACACCACTTTCTTCGAAGCACTGCTTCATAATCTCAGGACTTTCATATTTGCCTGTTCCCACAATAAGTCGAGAATTAAATTTTTTCGATCCAAGCGTTAAATAATCGGACATTACACTCTCTCTCCACCACCTACAAAATGGACAATTTCCACATTATCTCCAGCATTTAAACATTGTTTTGACCATTGATTCCGGTTAACGATCTCCTCGTTTACTTCAACGGCAACTTGCTTGCCTTCAAGGGCTAGGTGACGAATTAGGTCACTAATCACACAAGCTGTTGGAACCTCGTTCGGTTCTCCATTTACAATTATCTCAATTTTTTCCATCCGGGTGAAACACCGTCCTATCTTTAGCTTCGCCTCCATCTCTTACCAAAGCTCTTCTCCCAGTCTGTGTTTCAAATCATATCGTGGACCCCGACCACCTGCAACTAAGAGACTGTACAGGTGACATGTAGAAATAAATTTACTTCCCTTTAGAATTTAAAACCGTAACTGTTTTATTCTCCTCAAAAAAACATGAAGGAGAATAATTAACCCCTAGTTCATTCAAATCAAAATCTCCAACACTACATAAGCTTACACCTCTTTCTAGTCGCAGAATATGAATCTTTATCAAAAGAATTGCCAATTCAATATCTTCCTTAATGAACATTAGAAATTTTACTTACCGACCACTTCTTGACAGCATCGCAAAACCTTCAATAAGATGCTCTTGCCGGCTAGACCGGAGAAATTTTTGAAGTACAAGGATTTGGGGTGCCGCACTTAATTTTCTTCGGACTTGCAGTAATCGCTTTAATGGGAGCTTTCCTCGTAGTTCTTGCGCCGAGAGCTGTCTATAGTGCTCTAGCTCTAATTATCTGTTTTATTGCAACTGCAGGACTTCTACTACAATTAGGAGCCCAGTTCATGGCCTTTCTCCAGATCATTATTTACGCTGGCGCCATTATGGTCCTGTTCTTATTCGTAATCATGTTACTAGACCCAAAAACGGAAACTTTCTCTCCGAATCGCTTAATAAAGTTTTCTGTTCTAATTGTTCCTCTAGGAATACTAATGACCTTACTTTTGATGGAAAATTTTCCTCTGCCTTCGATTAAAGCAACCAAATGGAATTCAATAATGGCAGACGATGTCAGATCTATAGGTAATTCCTTATTTCAAGACTACCTTCTCCCCTTTGAAGTGACTTCTATTCTCATTCTGGTAGCAATTCTCGGAGCAGTAGTTTTAACCAAGAGGCCTAAACACTAAGGTATTAGTATGGTTCCTATTGAATATTACCTTGTACTATCTGCTCTACTGTTCGTAATTGGAAGCGCAGGAGTTATTCTTCGGCGCAATATCATTACAATGTTCATGTGTATTGAACTAATGCTTAACGCAGTCAACCTAACTTTCATTACCCTATCTAAAGTTTGGGGCCAAGTTGACGGACAAATTATTGTTTTCTTTGTTATGACGGTAACGGCAGCCGAAGCAGCAGTTGGCTTAGCCCTGATTGTGGTTCTCTCTAGAAGAAATAATACCCTGGATGCTGATCAGGCCAATAGCATGAAATGGTAGGAGAATATTGCAATATTTTTGGATCCTGATTTTATTTCCACTTGTTGGAGCTTTGCTGAATGGAATATTCGGAAAACGCTTTTCAACAAAAACATCTGCTTGGTTATCTTGTTCAGCCTCTGGTTTGAGTTTTCTAGTCGCCCTAAACACCTTCTGGGAATTTTCACACCTTCCTGTTAATGAGCGAATAATTAAGCAGCACCTTTTTACTTGGATTCAGTCAGGAAACTTTGTTGCTGAATTTTCTTTTCTTCTTGATCCATTATCAATGGTAATGATCCTAATTGTTACCGGAATTGGTCTTCTAATTCACCTCTACTCCGTCGAGTACATGATTGGTGATAATGGATATCATCGCTACTTCGCTTACCTCAACCTATTCATTTTCATGATGAGTCTTCTGATACTAGCGGATAACTATCTTCTAATGTTCATAGGCTGGGAAGGAGTGGGTCTCTGTTCTTATCTCCTGATTGGACATTATCTAGATAAGAAAAGTGCTGGGGATGCTGCTAAAAAAGCCTTTATTGTCAATCGAATCGGAGATGTTGGCTTTATTTTAGGCATATTTCTGATATTTACTGCCTTTGGCAGTGTAAATTATCTTAAGGTGTTTGAAATGGCCTCCCATAGGTTTCCACAACCTATAGAGGGCTTTGGGATTTTAGGCACAATCACTTTGCTTCTTTTTATTGGCGCCACTGGTAAAAGCGCCCAATTCCCTCTGTATATCTGGTTACCCAACGCTATGGAAGGCCCTACACCAGTAAGTGCTTTAATTCACGCGGCTACCATGGTTACTGCTGGAATTTACGTAATAGTCCGTTCAGTGGCACTATATAGTCGAACTCCAGACACACTTGCCATTATCGCGCTAATAGGAACCCTAACAGCACTCCTAGCAGCTATGATGGCCCTAGTCCAGAAAGATATTAAAAAGGTTCTTGCTTACTCTACAATAAGCCAATTGGGATATATGTTCTTAGCCGTAGGCGTAGGAGCTTTCAGTGCAGGCATCTTCCATTTGCTCACCCATGCCTTCTTCAAGGCTCTTCTATTTCTCGGCGCTGGAAGTGTAATCCTAGCCCTTCATCATGAACAGAATTTATTTAAAATGGGAGGACTAAGGAAACGCCTTAAAATAACTTTCTACACTATGTGGATTGCCACTCTAGCGATTTCTGGCGTACCATTTTTCTCTGGTTTTTTCTCAAAGGATGAAATTCTTTGGAAAGTCTTTAATAGCAGCTTATACGGCGGGACCCTGCTCTGGTCAATTGGAATCCTAGTAGCTAGCTTAACTACTTGTTACATGTTCCGCTTGATGTTTTTAACCTTCCATGGCCAAGAAAAATGGAATTCCCACAATACTAACCCTTCACATTTCAAGAAACCCTCCAGCTTTATTAAGTTCCCTCTGATAGTTTTGGCATTTTTCTCTGTAGTAGCTGGATACATTGGTCTACCAGGATATTTAGGGGCTCATCGATTGGCAGAATTTCTGGCGCCTTCTCTCAGATATCAATATCTTCCACAAATCACTTCTACTATTAGACATGAACATCTCTTCCAAGAACTTTCCCTAACTATAATTACTATTCTTGGGACACTCATAGGCATTGCAATTGCTTACGAACTTTACATAAAGGATACCCAAATCACTCACATGCTCGTCGGTAGATTTTCTTCCCTCTACAAACTTGTTCACGGAAAATTTTTCATAGATGAACTCTACGATTTAGTGCTTGTACAACCGATTAAGAAAGGAACTCAAACCGTACTGTGGCAGAGTATTGAAAACAAAGTTATCGATGGCATGGTCAATGGGACAGCATCAACCTTGCAAGTATGGAGCCACAAAATCAAGAGGATACAAAGTGGCTATATCCGTACTTATGCTGCTTGGATTTTAACCGGAACAATTTTGATCTCTTTGTACTATTACTGGATGTTTAATTCATAATTTAGAACTAAAACGATGCTTAATCTTCTACTAATAATTCCTGCTATCGGAGCCTTGGGCACTCTGCTACTACCTCATAAAAAATCTAATCTTATAAAAAACTTATCCTTAGCAGTGTCCCTAATTACTTTTATCCTTTCCCTCACTTTGCTTTTTAAATTTGACTCTCAAATGAGTCAAATGCAGTTTATTGAAAACAAAATATGGTTTGAGGTTGGTCCAGTTAATGTGCACTATCACATTGGTATTGACGGACTCAGTCTATTTCTAGTACTTCTCACGACTTTTCTGTTTCCCATCTCTATTTTGGCTAGTTGGCACATAAAGACCAATATCCGATCTTACATGTTTCTTTTACTTCTTTTAGAAATGGGAATTATTGGAGTTTTTATCGCCCTCGACCTGATTCTTTTCTATGTTTTTTGGGAAGTCACCCTTATCCCCATGTATTTTTTGATTGGTATTTGGGGAGGCAAGCAACGAATATACGCTACAGTAAAGTTTTTTATTTACACCATTGCTAGTTCACTTTTAATGCTAGCTGCCATTATTCCACTCTACTTTC
>CAZASS010000001.1:4192-20625 GCA_964487835.1 uncultured Acidobacteriota bacterium
GGAGAAATCATACTGTCTCCATCGGTGGAAATTCTCCTCTTCCTCGCTTTTTTCCTAGCCTTTGCCGTCAAAATTCCCCTTTTCCCTCTTCACACCTGGCTGCCCGATGCTCATGTTGAAGCTCCAACTGCGGGCTCAGTAATTTTAGCGGGAGTTCTTTTGAAAATGGGGACCTATGGCCTCCTCAGATTCTGCATACCCCTATTTCCCAAAGCCTCTCTCGCATTGGCTCCAATTATTTCACTCCTAGCAATCATAGGAATTATCTATGGCTCACTACTAGCTATGGTGCAGCCAGATATGAAAAAACTGGTAGCTTACTCTTCAATTAGCCACTTGGGATTTGTAGTTCTGGGAATTTTCTCCTTTAATCTTATTTCAATAGAGGGCGCTACCTACCAAATGCTCAATCATGGCCTTTCAACATGTGCACTGTTCCTCATGGTCGGAATGATTTATGATCGCCGCCACACACACCTGATTGAAGACTTTGGGGGCCTAGCACAGGTAATACCTCGTTACGCAGCCCTGTTCATGTTTTTTGCCTTAAGTAGCATTGGATTGCCTGGTCTGAATGGATTTGTAGGCGAATTTCTCATCCTTCAGGGCACATTTTTAGAAAATCCAGGACACGCAGCGTTTGCTGCTTTAGGCATTATTTTGTCGGCTATTTACATGCTATGGATGTACCAACGGGTTTTTATGGGAAAGATACACCACGAGCAAAATCGCCTTTTATCTGATATCAGTACAAGAGAAATAATCATTCTTGTCCCTATCGTTATTATGATTCTGTGGATGGGAATCTATCCCGATCCATTTTTAAGAAAGATGGACTCCTCACTACAACTGGTAGTGGATCGGATCGAACAATCTCGAGAATCTGAAAGTTATCGTGTGGAACTCATTGGAAATTAACTATTTAGTCTTATCTGCTGAAATAATTCTATCCTTAACGGGTATCGCAATTGTGGTCTCAACAGCTTACCCCTTTAAAAATAAGGAAAAGCTATTGGGATATGTAGCTCTACTGGGAATTAGCCTGGCTCTCTTCTCGGTCACTAATAACTGGGGCCAAAGCGGTGAAGCTTTTTCTCAGATGATCTTTCAAGACAATTTTGGAACCTTTTGCAAAGCCCTTTTTCTGCTTTCCAGTGCAACAATTATCTGTATCTCTATTCCCTATTTAAGAAAAACACAGTTACCTCCAGGTGAATTTTTTTCCCTCCTTATCTTTAGCACTATTGGAATGTCTCTAATGGTAAGTAGCTCAGATCTAATTATGACATTCCTAGGACTGGAACTCCTTTCCATTTCAACTTATGTATTAGCGGGCTATAACGAACAGAAAAGAAAATCTAATGAATCAGCAATTAAATATTTTATTCTAGGAGCCTTCTCCACAGCATTTTTACTTTACGGCATTGCCTTCATTTACGGAATTACTGGATCTACAAAATACTTAAAGATTGCTGAAGTCATTGGCAACTTTCAAACTGTTCCTCTACCTCTGCTGCTGGGTCTAGGACTTCTCATTGTAGGTTTTGGATTTAAGGCAGCACTAGCTCCATTCCAGGTCTGGACTCCCGATGTATACGAAGGAGCTCCAATTCCTATCACTGCACATCTTGCGGTAGGATCAAAAATAGCTGCTTTCGTAGCATTTGCACGTATTCTGTACCAATTGGCTCCAGATCTTAGCCTATACTGGCAATCTGTTTTGTGGATTTCAGCTGTGTTCACTATGATGATTGGAAATATTGCGGCTCTGACTCAAACAAATATTAAGCGCATGCTAGCGTACTCTTCTATTGCTCACGCTGGATACCTACTGATTGGCCTGATTTCCCATAGTCAACTGGGAATTCAAAGCCTTCTTTTTTACTTAGTCACCTATGCTCTAATGACTCTAGGCACTTTGGCTATTATCCAAGTTTTGGGCCGTCAAAATGAATCCAATGTTGACATCCAGGACTATACAGGTCTTAGCTATCGGCAACCTTTCTTAAGTGCAACCCTCTCAATCTTTCTGATTTCTCTGGCAGGAATTCCAATTACAGGTGGCTTTATAGGAAAGCTATTTCTCTTCTCGGCAGCTATCGAAAGCCAACTATATGGATTGGTGGTTATTGCATTGATCGCCTCGGCCATCGGTCTCTATTATTACCTAAGAATCATAGTCCTCATGTATATGAAAACCACTAAAAATCTTGAAATCCCTATAGATATTACCGTCCCTGTCAGATTTGTTATTACAGTTATGGTGGCAGTCACTCTCTATTTGGGGATTTTACCCAATACACTGTTACAGTTAGCATGGAAGGCGGTGAGTTTTTGAAAGAAGCCATAAAAAAATTAGAAAATGAAATCAAGACTTTAGAGCGCGAACTAAGAGAAGAACTACCAGAAGCTCTACGTAAGGCTATAGAACTAGGAGATCTGAGAGAAAATTCTGAATATCAAACTGCTAAAGAACGACAATCTTTTGTTCAAGCTCGTATAGCAATGCTTCGTGAGCGCTTGGCTAAGCTGTCCATGGTCGATCTTAGTAAGATTCCTACTGATAAAGTTTCTTACGGATCTATCGTCACTCTTCAAGATCTAGATGAGAACAAGGAGATCACTTATCATTTAGTCAGTAGTGAAGAGTCTGATGTTTCCAAAGGAATGATTTCCACTGTGTCCCCGATTGGGAAATCCTTAATGGGACACGAAGAGGGAGATGAGGTTACGATACACACTCCACGTGGAATTAAAAATTATGAAATCACCAAGTTGAAAACTCTCCATAACTAGTATCAAAAATACTTCTAAATCTAGATATTCACTACCCAGACTGGCATTTATCCTTACAGTTAACAGAGGATGAACGAGAAGTAAACTCTCTCGTTCATCCTCTTAGTGTAAAATATCAAAATGCTGTTCTTTCAACTCTTGGCACCCAAGAAAAAACGTCTCTTTTGGACTTCTTACAGCATCTCGGTTCTATTGGTAGCATTAATTGGGGTGTTGGGAGGTCTCCTATTTGGATATGCAATTGATCTACCTCAAGTTGAGCAGTTACAAGAAGTCCGCCCCAATATTGTCTCCTATGTTTATTCTGAAGATGGACGTGTTCTGGGCCAATTTGCATTAGAAAAAAGAGTTTTAGTTTCTTACGATCAAATACCTGAAAACCTTATGAACGCTATTTTATCGACTGAGGATGCAAGCTTCTTTGAACACTCTGGCATTGACTTTAGGCGTCTCTTTGTAACCGTAATACGAGACATTGTTTTAGGCGAAAGAAAGGGAGCTTCCACTCTAACAATGCAACTAAGCAAGCTACTTTTTACTAGCACCGAAAAAACGATCGAGCGAAAAATCAAAGACATGCTATTTGCATTAGAGATTGAAAAAAATTATTCAAAAGAACAGATCTTCACTTTTTACTGTAATCAGATCTATATGGGACATGGAACCTACGGAGTTGCTTCAGCATCAGATTTCTACTTCAACAAATCACTTGAACAACTGACGCTGGCAGAATCGGCTTTACTAGCAGGCATCATCCAAGTCCCTGAGCGCCACTCTCCTTTTAACTATCCAAAACGAGCACTTCAGCGAAGAAATGTTGTTCTCAAACGAATGTATGATGAAGGATATATTGATTTAGTTAGCTTTCACGAAACCCTTGATGCTGACCTTGTTGCTCCTGGAAAAAACTATGTGCAAAGTCCCTCACCATACTTTGTCGAGTGGGTCCGACAATACCTCTCAAAGCATTATTCCAAAGAACAAATTTGGGAGGGAGGCCTAAAAATATATACAACTCTAGACTATGACATGCAGGTAGCCGCTCGCCGTGCTCTACGAGAAGGTCTGATGCAGTTCGACAAAAAAAATGCTCCTTGGGATCCTTCAATAGAAGACAAATCAGAAAAAATTGAGAATTTGGATACTTATTCACATCCTGACTGGCGTCAAATTTTCTACAAAGGACAACTTGTTCATGGCCTAGTTATGGAATCTAATCTCAAACAGGCCAAAATCAAGATTGGTAGTTATACAACTGTTATTCGGACTGAAGACATAAAGTGGACCAAACAAAAAAATCTCGATCATGTTCTGAAAAAGGGAGATATCGCGACCTTCTTAATAAACGAAATTGACCGCTCCAATAAAATCATTGATGTACACCTAGATAGAATTCCAGAAGTTCAAGGAGCCTTACTGGCACTGGACAATAAATCAGGAGCTATTAAGGCAATGGTAGGAGGATTTGATTTCCAATACAGTAAGTTCAACCGTACTACCCAAGCACTGCGGCAACCAGGATCTATTTTCAAACCATTCACTTATGTTGCCGCTATAGAAAGCGGCTATTTACCCTCGGATAAGGTTCTGGATGCTCCGGTTAGCTTTCGCGATACTCTGGGACGCGTATATGCCCCAGAAAATTCGGACCAGAAGTTTAAAGGTCTTATTCCTATTCGAAATGCCTTGGCTGAATCGCGTAATGTTCCAACCATTCGATTGGCAAATGATTTGGGAATCAAAACCGTCATTGAAGTAGCTCATCGTTTTGGAGTTAATCGAGACTTTCCTCCTTATTTACCTGTAGCATTGGGAGCAGGAGAACTAACCCTTCAGGAAATCACTTCAGCATTCACTGTTTTTCCCAATCGAGGAATGCGCCTAGAACCCTTTTTTATAAAGCGAGTAGAAAACTACAATGGCGTTACCTTAGAAGAACATCAAAATCAATTTCAGCAAGCAACTTCTCCAGAAACTGCTGAAAGAATGGTCCATTTACTTAAAGGGGTTGTTGATAGAGGAACCGCTCGAAGAGCCCGGTCTTTAAATAGGCCAGTAGCTGGAAAAACGGGAACAACCAACGAATCTACTGACAGCTGGTTTGTAGGATTTACTCCCCAACTAACAGCTGGAGTTTGGGCTGGATACGACGAAAAAAAATCTCTTGGAGAAAAAGTGTATGGATCTACACTAGCCCTGCCAATCTGGATCGATTTCATAAAAGAAAGCAGTCAAAATTTGCCAGCTGAAGATTTCAATCTAGATCTTACCTCTAGCGGGAGAAAAGCAACACGGAAAAAAATTGAAAAAAGAAGGGAAAAACAACTGGAATCACCCTGGAACGTTGAAGATATTCCACCACCATCCACATCAACTCCTCGTCGCTAAATTACTCAGTACGTTCACCCATTATTTTTCCCTATCAATCACAAATTCAGGAAATCTGAGCAGTGCTTCGCGATAAGCAGATTCTGGAAAATCTAGCAAGGCCTGTTTAGCATCCAGAGCATACTTAGTAGCCAACTTAACAACTTCCTCCAAGGTTTTATAGGAGTGGATTAGCCCAATGATTTCCTTCTTGTTTTCAAGAGTAAAATCTTGATTTGCAATGACATCTCGGACAAACTTCTGCTCCTTCCTATCGGCTCGTTGCAGTAAATATATGATGGGTAGTGTTGTCTTACCTTCTTCTAGATCTTTGAGAACCGGTTTACCCAATGTGCCCTCATCGGAACTATAATCTAATAGATCATCAATTAATTGGAAAGCCATTCCTACAGCATTACCATAAGCCCCTAGCTTCTTCTCTTGGTTTGAATCAACATTGCCTAAAATAGCTCCCAAACGTCCACATCCAGAGAAAAGATGGGCAGTCTTTCGATAACTAATATCTAGCTGCTCTTCAACAGAAAGATCAGCAATACCCTGCTGTCGAAGTTGTAATAACTCTCCCTCAATCATTCCTCTTGTAATATCAATTAACAAATCAAGAATTCTAAAATCACGCAGTTCTAAGGACAAAGCGAACGAGGTCATGTACAACCAATCACCCATCAACACCGTGATTTGATTACCCCATTTTGCGTTAACAGATGCACGACCACGCCTAATTCCAGCATTATCGATAATGTCATCATGAACTAACGTCGCTACATGAATTAATTCGATAATTACACTTAAACGAATAGCCGAATCCTCTTTGGCCCCGCACATTTTTGAACAAAGAAGCAGAAGAAGAGGACGAAACCGTTTACCCCCACTATTGTGAAGATATCGATTAATATCATCGATGAGAGGAATAGATGATCCCGCATTGTCCTTCAACGACAACTCAACTTTTTCAAGATCAGACTCCACTAAATTAAAAATGTCATCTAGAGCTGGAGGAGTCTCGTACACTGATTTCATATCCTTTATATATCAATTAGAATCATAGCTGACAACCAACAACTACTAGAGAATCTACAAACAAAATACTTATGCAAACTAGCGATCAAAACAGTATATTAGCCACAAACTAAGTTCTATAGACCAAACAGGTTTGTAAAATTATTACTGGTGATCTTGGCCCCCTCCTCAGAAGTCAATCCTAGAATCTGGGCTAATGTATCTGCAACCTTAGGCAAATAGGCAGGCTCATTGCGCTTTCCTCTAAAGGGAACTGGAGCAAGATAGGGAGCATCAGTCTCTATAAGTAATTTCTTTACAGGAATTTTCAGGGCGCTCTCCCGAAGTTCTACTGCCTTTGGAAAGGTCAAAATACCCCCCAAAGAAATATAAAAACCCAATTTCATACAGCGTTCTGCCATATCAAGGTCCCCAGTAAAACAGTGGATTATTCCCCCTGGACCATTAGAAAATTCTTCTTCCAAAATTTGACAGGTCAGTTGTTCGGCACTTCGACAATGGATAACCACAGGTTTGGATACACTATATGCAGATCGAAGCTGTTTCCTAAAAGCCTCAATCTGCTGTTCCTGAGATGAATTGTTATAGTGAAAATCAAGACCTATCTCTCCCCAACCAAGCATTTTAGGATGACTCATTAAGTCATTTATCTGTGTTTCCAACACCTCACTATAGGAACTAGCATCGTGGGGGTGTACTCCAATAGCACCATATATATTTTCATAGTTGTCCAAAATTTCCATAAAACCCATGAGACTTTCTATTGTCTTCTGTGCACAACCGATAGTCATAATAGAACTAACACCAGCTTCACGGGCTCTTGTTAGAACACTCTCTACATCTTCTCGTAATTCTGGAGAATCTAGGTGTGCGTGTGAATCAATAAACATTGCTAGTCAAGATATCTAGCTATCAGACAATTGAGAAATCATTTTAGTCGCGAACCAATTTTGATCGACTCAGTAAAATTTACTAGCACCGGCTTATCTCCATCGTTGGCCGCTACAATCATTCCATCAGACTCCACACCCATTAGTTTGGTAGGTTTCAAATTGGTTACCACAACAACTAAGCGCCCAATAAGCTCTTCAGGAGTATATTCTTTACCTATACCGGCAACTACTTGACGAACTTCAGCACCAATATCAACCTGAACTTTCAATAATTTATTGGATTTTTTAATCTTTTCAGCTGTGATAACTTTCCCAACTAACATCTCAACTTTAGAAAAGTCCTCGATCCCAATTTTACCCTCTTCGGAAGATGATTCGTTAGTCGTTTTTTCTTGCACAACCGACTGCCTTTGTTGCTTGCTTTTTTCAACACGACCAAAAAATTCTTTAGGATCAAGACGAGGATAGACGGCTTCAATTTTTCCAAGTTTAGAGGCAGATTTTGTACCGCCCCACACTAAATCTTTAGATCGCAAATCATCTAGAGACTTTTCTACCCCAAGTTGTTTCAAAATAGAGGAACAGCCATCTGGAATCACTGGAGCCAACAGTACAGCAATCACTCGAAGACACTCTGCTGAGTAATAAAGGACTGAACTCAACCGGTCCTTCTGTGAAACTTCCTCTGCCAATTTCCAAGGCTCATTAGCAACCAAATACTTGTTAACTGTAGATATGAGCTCCCAAACATTATCAATGGCTTTGTTAATTGCCAAGTTGTCAAAATTAGTCCGATATAGATCTACTGTCTCCACAGTAAATTGTTTCAACTCCTTATCTCCACTTTTAGTTTCCAACACCTCAGGAATTTGTCCCTCAAAATAACTATCGATCATCTTGAGTATTCGGTTACACAAGTTCCCCAGATCGTTAGCCAAATCACTATTAACACGAGTCATCAGGAGCTCATAAGAAAAATTCCCATCAGCACCTATTGAAATCTCTCTAAGTAAGAAATACTTGATGTAATCAGGTTGAGCCAAATCCAACAACTCATCAACAGTAACCGTATTTCCACGTGACTTTGACATTTTCTCTCCATCAACAGTCCACCAACCATGAACTAAAAGATGACGAGGAGGTTCTAGATTCGCAGCCATTAGAAAAGCCGGCCAGTAAACAGCATGAAATCTCAAAATATCCTTACCTATAAGTTGGACATCTGCGGGCCAACACTGTTCGAACTTTTTTGAATTCTGGCCAAAATCTATACCTGAAAAATAACCTGTTAACGCATCAAACCAAACATAAAAAATATGCTTACTCTCATTGGGTACTGAAATACCCCAACGAAAGGAAGTCCGACTAATACTAAGATCTCTAAGACCTCCCTTTACAAAACTGACAATTTCATTCATACGAGATTTAGGAATAATAAAATTAGGATTTTCGGCATAGAAATTTAATAGTTTATCCTGGAATTCAGAAAGTTTAAAAAAATAACTCTCCTCTGACATAGACTCTGTAGGACGTCCACAATCGGGACAGTTTTCTTCACCTTCTGGCACGTAAGCTTCACAACTAACACAATAGAAACCGCTGTACTCTCCCAAGTAAATAAACTTGTTATTGTTTATAGTAGTGAACATATCAGCGACTGCCTTGTGGTGTTTTTTCTGAGTTGTTCTTATAGACTCATCGAAGGTCAGTCCTAGTTTTCCCCAAGCCTGTTTAAAGGAGTCCGCGTAGGTATCCGCAAGTTGTTGTGGCTCCATTTCCTGCTCTTGAGCAGCTCTCTCAATTTTCAGACCATGCTCATCCGTTCCAGTTAGAGATACAACGTCTAGTCCACAAAGCCTCTTGTAACGAGCAATCGCATCAGCAATTACAGAGGTGTACGTGTGCCCTACATGAGGAACTCCATTAACATAGTAAAGAGGAGTGGTTAAATAAAAAGTTCTACTCATAATCCTTATCACTCATTTTTTCCAAAACTTTTCGTCGTAATTCTTTCAGAGGCATCTCTTGTGCCTTCGCAATTTTCTTTAAATCTTCATACTCAGGCACAATACTGATTGCCTTTCCTTTAAACCGTCCAATTTTTATTCCCACTGATCCATATTCGGTTTCATTCTGTCGGATTTCGCGATCAAGAATCCACCTTTTCCACGGACTCCAACGAATTCCCAATGTTGTTGTCTCACGGAAAACCAACTCTGCCAATCTCTTATGATCCTTACTATGACAAATTAAAGAGACCATTAATCCAGGCCTATTTTTTTTCATGTGTAAAGGAGTGTAATAAATATCTAAAGCTCCCTCACCAATAGCTAACTCTATAAAATGCCCAAACATCTGTGCATCCATATCATCGATATTGGCCTCTAAGACATATACCTCCTCTTCTTTCCAACCAAAGCTATGTATTGATGTATCTGACCCCGACTCATCAGGTTCCAAACTCTTTGCCAAGAGCAATCTTAGCATGTTAGGAATACCCTCGAATTCACCATCTCCTGCACCAAAACCTGACCGTTCAAAAATACTTGTGGACATTTCAGTCTGTTCGGCTAAAGTGGTTACAATTGCGGCACCTGTTGGCGTAGTTAATTCGCCCTGCACAGTTCCTAAAAGAACGGGAAATCCATCAACCAAATCAACAGTAGCAGGAGTTGGAACTGGCCAGGTACCATGAGAAAAAGTGACAGTACCTCCTCCTAGCACCAAGGGACTACTATAGAAACGTTCAACTCCAAAATACTCAAATCCGATACAGGCCCCTACAATATCTACTATTGAGTCAACAGCCCCAACTTCATGAAAATGAACTTCTTCCAACGATACCCCATGGACTTTAGCCTCTGCTTGTCCCAATCTACGGAAAATTGCAATCGCTCTCTCTTTGACCTGGGAATTCATTCGGCTCTTCTGAATTAAGTTCTCAATTTTACTAAAGCCCCTATGTGAGTGATCAGAAGAGGTTTGAACCTGAAAATTAATCCCCCGAATACCTTGACGCTCTACCTCGTTTGCAACTAAGCGATATCCTTCTAGATCAAGACTAGCGAGTTCTTCACTTAAATGCTCTATAGGCAATCCAAGATCAATAAGAGCACCCAAAACCATATCGCCACTGACACCATTAAAAGCATCAAAGTAAAGAGATCTCTCTGAAGAATCCATTACTTTATTGTTGCCCTGCATCATCTTTCCCTCACGATCTAAAGTAGTATTCCTCTCATTTCACACTTGTTTATGAAGTATCACTATACTGCAGATTCAAACTTGCGGCTACCGAACTAATTGACCAAAAAATTCAATTAGCAGATCTACTATTTCACCCAATATTGTCACTCTAACCAGTCAAAATTCGAGGTTCACACTTAAATGACTTGAATAGATACTCAATGTTATAGACAATCCAAGTTATCATCGGATAAAGAATTTATGTTTCTAAATCGAACACAAACCATCGAAAACCATTTCAAAAAATTCATCAGACAACACTTTGGATTAGAAATGGAGTCTCTCTCTGCAAAAACTCCTCCTCGAATTGAATATGGAGATTTGGCCTTCCCCTTCCCTTTTGAATTAGCAAAAACTCTCCGTCAAGCTCCCCGTAAAATAGCCGATGAAGTTGTCAAAAATATAGACACCCCTCCCCACGTAGAGCGTTTTGTAGCCGCCGGCAGTGGATATGTTAACGTTTTTTTTAAGAGAACTGAGTTCTTTGAAGAACTATACCGTTACCTACATACTCCGATACCAAAACCCTCCGGAGAAAAAATTATTGTAGAACACACCAACATTAACCCCAACAAATCAGCTCATATCGGTCATCTAAGAAATGCCGCACTTGGCGACACCTTGGTACGATTACTCAAGACTCAAGGCTGTCAGGTAGAGGTACAAAACTATATTGACAATACAGGTGTACAGGTAGCTGACGTTGTAGTCGGCTTTGAACATCTACGTCAACTCTCTCTGCAGCAAATCCAGACCATCAATGAGCCATTTGACTATTACTGTTGGGATCTTTATGCCGAAGTTTCCAACTGGTACCAAAAAGATAAAACTCATCTTCAGTATCGGAACCAAACTCTGCAGGCAATCGAAAACAATGAAGAACCCACATCAAAGTTAGCTTCTCATATTTCAAAACGTATTGTTTTGGCCCATTTAAAAACAATGCTAAGAATGAATGTACGCTACCAAGTTCTTCCCCGGGAAAGTGAAATTCTGCATCTAAAAATGTGGGAAGAAGCTTTTCAATTACTCAAAAAAAATGAAGCTATTGAGTACCAAAAAAGTGGTCCTAACAAAGGCTGTTGGGTCATGCAACTCAAACAGGAAAATGGTGAAGTTGAGGAAGAAAAAATTATTGTGCGAAGTAATAAAACTGTGACTTACGTAGGAAAGGATATCGCCTACCAACTATGGAAATTCGGCCTTCTGAAAAAAAGTTTTAATTATCGTCCTTTTTGTCAATATCAAGCTGATCAAGTCATTCCCCAATCAGAAACTGAACCAGACAGCAACACAATATGGACCACTACGACAGCCCCATCCGTAAAGAAAGAACCTAGTTTTGGCCAAGGAGCATTTGTTTATAACGTCATAGATGTGCGCCAGGCCTATCTACAAAGGGTGGTAGCAAAAGGTCTAAACAGATTAGGTTTTACCGAACAGGCTAACCGTTCAACACACTTCTCTTATGAAATGGTTGCCCTGTCCCCTTCCTGCTGCCAAGAACTTGGGATCAAGTTATCAGATCAGGATACCAACAAACCGTATATTGAAGTTTCAGGCCGAAAAGGATTGGGAGTGAAGGCAGATGATCTCATTGACAAACTAATTGAAAAATCCCTAGAGGAAGTTCACCGTAGACAAAGCGATCTAAATGCAAAAAAAAGGGAAATCATTGCGACACAGATTGCTATAGGTGCACTTCGCTATTTCCTCCTCAAATATACACGCAATGCCGTCATTGCTTTTGACTTTGCCGAAGCTCTCAGTTTTGAAGGAGAAACAGGACCATATTTGCAGTATACCGTGGTTCGCGCTAATAACATTTTTCGAAAGCTAGACAATGATCCTGAATGGAATAGCTCAGTTTGGGAAACAGAACTTCAGAAACTATGGCATTCATCTGAATCAATCCATAATATGATCAAAGATGATGAAATTTGGAATTTACTACTCCAAACCAGTCGTTTAGATGAAATAATTAGGCAGGCAACTCGCACATTAGAAATGTCTTCACTGGCTAAGCATGCGTTCACTTTGGCTCAACAATTTAATCTCTTTTACCACAAACATCATATCTTGTCCGAAAAGGACCCCACTTTAAAATGCTTTTATTTAACTGTGGCTAATACAGCCCGCCTTGGACTAATAAAGGTCCTTAATCTATTAGGAATTGAGATCCCTGAAAAAATGTGACAACAATGAAGTTCCTATCTATTTCAATACTTCTGATAATAACATCTCCCACGCTAACATTAAGCCAACAATCTCTTCCCACTCTAAAAGAACTCCTAACGAATCAGGAATTCAAACAATATCAAAAACTTTCTAACTATAAGAACCAAATTAACTTTTTCAGAAAAGCTTTTGAAACCCGTGGCCATCTTCTACGAGTTTTTGTGAAATGGAATAAAGAAAAAGAAATCAACGATGTACTCTATCAACTAAGATTTCTTCCTCGACACGTTGAAAAAGAATCCAACAACCAAGTTGAAAAAAAGAACTTAAGAAGAAAAGAGGTTAAACGATTGGAAATTAGCCTTCGCAAATTAGTCAATAATATTCAAGACCTAAAATCTTTGCCTAATATTCAGAATCGCAAACAATTTGATTTGACCACCCAAAACTTAGAAAAACTTAGAAAAATATTACTCAAACAAATATTGGGAGATTTCCTGGCAAAACACGAATTGAACTCTCCAGAGCCGAATCTCTATCCCAATTTCACCTACAAGGTAATCCAACCAGTTATAAAACTAAATATTCAATCTCGTGGAAGAGAATGGGTTTCAGATGACCGTTTCACACAGGTAGAGTATCGTGGTATTCAAGAAAATCAAACACTAGAAAAACGTGTGATAATTTTCCTCGAAATCGCTGACAATCGGCTAAATGAGATTCAAAGAAGACATTTAAAAATAAAATGGGATAAAGATCATGCAAACTATTTAGAATTACATACTTACAGGGATATGCTGCACGCTTATTTAAGTTCTCTGAAATCTATGATGATTAACATCGATGAAAAGGCCATCAACAAATCTGCTTCTCCAGATGAACTTCGTAATTCCTTAAAAGAAATTAATGAAAAAATAGAATATTTCCCTTCTCAATTAGAATCAATTAAAAAACTAGCAATTGAACTTCAAGACGCAGACCTACACGAAAAAATCACTCAAGCACAGGAAATTACTACTATTGTTCAAAAGGGAGCTCAATACGGACTCAAACTACTAGAGCAATAAAATACGTATCATACAGCCAGATCAACTCTAGCTTTCCTATTTTCTAAATAATAGTTACAACGTATTTTGATCTAATGCTTTTATAAAAACTCTCCAATTTCATTGTGTATCCAGGTAATTCCAGCTACGCCAGCAATACCTTTTTTTGATACTTCCTGAAAATTAGAATGATCTATTCCCCCAACCACCACAACTGGAATATTAAGTATCTGACTAATCTCCAAAAGGATAGACCCTCCTAATGGGAACATTGTGGTTGGTTTAGAAAGAGGTGCAAAAATTGGACCTAGCAAAACATAATCAGCCCCTTCTCTTTCAGCCTGAACTGCCTCCTCTAAAGAATGTACCGACTTGCCAATAACAAACTCATCCAAATCTGCTGCCAACCGGATCTCTCTAGCCCATTTTATATCCTGGTCGGAAGTAAGATGTACTCCACCGATCCCCTCCTGAATACCTATTTTTATTAACGAGTTAACCAGGAAAAGTTTGCCACTTTTCTTAGACAACTCAGCTCCGTGTTGAATATAGACACGATTTTGCTCAGAGGAAATATCTTTTTCGCGCCACTGTATAACGTCAGCTGACGTCTCAAAAAGTAATTCCAAATATTGCAAAGGTTCTAATGAAGGGAAAAAACGACGTTGAGAAATACCGTACAAAAAAGGATTATGAGAATTATGCTTTTTTAAAATATCGTTGAAAGTAAGCAACTTCCCAAGCTCCTAGGATCAGATTGGTTACACCCAAGCCGGAAACAGCTCCACGAAAAAAATCATTGAGAAACACAACTTTCAAAAAAGGATAGTACCCCAGAAGAAAATTTTCCTCCCACAACTGCATCCAAGGAAATACTATAAGAAAGATTCCGACCTCAAAACAATAGAGAATATAGATAACAAAAAATAACTTGTTCAACATTTGACCGGGTCGATTAAAGGGATCTCAAGCAACCGCATATCAAAACATAGACGACTAGATTGCTAGACTCTACACTCCCCCTTTTCATCCGATCTGCTTCGCCTATCTTATTTCCTTTATCCGCGCAGCTTTGCCCCTGCGTCCCCTCAAATAGTACACTTTGGCTCTACGCACTCTTCCCTTTTTAACCCGCTTGATGCTATCAATCATTGGCGAATAAAGCGGGAAAATTCTCTCAACTCCACAACCGGATGAAACCTTACGCACAGTAAATGTTGCATTCAAACCCTTTCCTCGGAGTGCAATCACTACACCTTCAAACGCTTGAATACGAAACTTTCCACCTTCTCTTATCTTCACATCGACTCGAACAGTATCTCCCGGAGTAAACTCCCCGATATCTTTATCCATGTGCTGTTTTTCAACATAATCGACAATATTCATCTGACACCTCTCACATTCTTAACTTTCAAACACTATCAGAACTTTCATCTACTGCGTCTTTTTTTAACAAATCTGGTCTACGACTTCGGGTTTTTCTTATTGCTTCCTGATATCTCCACTGTTGAATCTTCTGATGGTCACCCGAAAGCAAAACACTTGGAACCTTCCACCCTTGGAAATCTTCTGGACGAGTGTAGTGTGGATAATCCAAAAGCCCTTCCATGAAAGACTCCTCTAAAACAGAACCTCCCTGACTAACTGCTCCTGGAATTAGACGACTTACTGAATCGACAATGACCAAAGCAGCAAATTCTCCACCTGAAAGCACAAAATCACCTATCGAAATTTCTTCATCTACTAAATTGTCAGCTACTCGCTGATCTATCCCTTCATATCTGCCACAAATCAACACCAAATGAGACTTTAAAGATAACTCCTTAGCCTTACTTTGATCAAACTGACGTCCCTGAGGAGACAATAACACAACATGTGCTGAAGACTCTGAAGAAGAACAACAGTCCTCGACAGCTTTAAAAACTGGTTCTGGTTTCAACACCATCCCATCTCCACCACCATAGGGCCTATCATCTATAGTTCCTCGCTTGTCCTTGGAAAACTTGCGCAAATCAACAATTCTGGTTTGTAAAATCCCCTTTTTATGCGCCTGACATATGATCCCAAAATCAAACACCTGGTTAAAAAACTTCGGAAATATTGTAACAACATCAACTAACATAAACCCAAAATCAACAATCCAAACTTAGAAGATTACCCATCAATTATTAGTCCAGATGAACTTTTAACTTCCATTTGTTTCTTATCAACATCTATAGCTAGCACAAATTTGCGGACCATCGGTATCATAAACTCTCCCCCTTCACTTGTACTAATCACCAAGTTTACACCTGCAGCCCCTGTTTCAAATATGTCTGTCACCACTCCCAAAGATTTATCATTCTCTACAACCTGACAACCAATCTAATCAGAGAGGTAATAAAAAACTTGAGGAAGAGAGTAACGCTCGCTCTCTGGAACTTGAACATCCCCACCTATCAATTCCTGTACTTCTTCTGGAGAACTGCGACCCTTAAATTTTAAAACAACACGCCCACTATGAAACCAGTGCTGCTCCAATTCCTCATTATAAACCTGACTTGCTTGGAAAATTCGGACCTGCCTAACAGTCGAAAATCGATCGGGGAAATCAGTCAGGAGCTCAGCAACCACCTCGCCTCGGATTCCCCGAGGTTTTACAATTCTAGCAATACTGACAAAACTCAAACTTATTCCAGAATTTCTAAAACGAATCGCTTCCGTAGCTTCATTCCAGCAGCTCCTAAAATAGTCCGGACAGCCTGCGCTGTTCGCCCCTGCTTACCAATTACTTTACCAAGATCAGACTGGGCCACCCGCAACTCAACAACCGTAGTCTGCTCACCTTCCACTTCTGTCACATTGACCTCATCTGGACTGTCCACCA
>CAZASS010000001.1:20708-26727 GCA_964487835.1 uncultured Acidobacteriota bacterium
CGTACAAACCGGTTTAACCGGACAAAGATGAACAAAAACTAGTATCCAATAAATATCATTCAGATTTTTCACCCTCTGACTCTACAGCCTCAGCTGGTGCTTCTTCAGCCGATTCCTTAGCTTCAGCTGGTGCTTCTTCAGCTGATTCCTTAGCCTCAGCTGGTGCTTCTTCAGCCGATTTCTTAGCCTCAACTGGCGGTGCTTCAGCCGATTCCTTAGCCTCAACTGGCGGTGCTTTAACCCTATTGATTAGGGCTCTAACAGTCGCTGACGGCTGAGCGCCCTTATCCACCCAATAATCAATACGATCCAAATCCAAACTGAGTCGTACTGGCTTAAGAGCCGGATTGTAGTAACCTACTATTTCTAAGAAGCGTCCATCTCTAGGACTACTTTTTTCTGAAACAACTAAACGATAATGAGGATCTTTTTTCGCTCCACGACGACTTAAACGAATTCTCAGCAAGAGTTACTCCTTCCAAAATTGCAAACGATACCAGTTTCATTCTATCAAACGGTACTTAGAACGGAAACCTTAACTTGGATAACCCTTTACCCAAAAATCCTTTATTGACTTTTTTCATCATTTTCTTCATCTGCACATATTGCTTTAAGAGACGATTTACCTCCGAAACTGGCCTTCCACTTCCTCTTGCAATTCTCTTGCGACGTGATCCATTTATAAGCTTGTATTGAACCCGTTCCTTCTTAGTCATCGAATTAATAATTGCCTCAATATGAACTAACTGTTGATCATCTACATTAACCTTTTCGAAACTCTTAAAAGGTCCCGTACGCGGAAGCATCTCTAAAATCTGATCCATCGAACCAAGTTTTCGGATTTGCCTAATCTGCTGAAGAAAGTCTTCTAAAGTAAATTGATTGCGACTTAATTTTTCAAGTGCCTGAGCAGCTACCTCCTGATCTGCTACCTCTTCTGCCTTCTCAATAAGACTTACAACATCACCCATACCCAAAATTCGATTTGCCATCCGATCGGGATGAAACATTTCTAACGCATCATATTTTTCTCCAGTACCAACAAACTTGATTGGAAGATCTATAACAGATTTAATCGACAGTGCCGCACCACCTCTAGCATCTCCATCCATTTTAGTCAGAATTACTCCCGACAAACCCAATCTCCTATCAAAATCCTGTGCTGAGTTCACTGCATCTTGACCAGTCATGGCATCTGCAACCAAAAGAGTTTCAATAGGCTGCACTACTGTTTGAATCTGCTCTAATTCCACCATAAGTTGCTCATCGATATGGAGTCTCCCAGCGGTATCTATCAAAAGAACATCAAATCCCCTATTGCGAGTCTGCTGAAGGGCCTTCTTAGATAAATCAATAGGATCCGTTAACTGACTATCATGAAAAACAGGAATGCTGATTTCGTTTCCTACTACAGAAAGTTGTTCAATAGCCGCCGGTCGGTAGACGTCAGTTGACACCATCAATGCCCTCCGCCCATTTTGAGACAACCACTGGGCAAGCTTACCTACAGTTGTTGTTTTGCCACTTCCTTGAAGACCTACTATCAAAAACACGCTGGGAGGAATCTTTGAAAAACACAAACCATTCATCTCACCACCCAATAGTCCTATTAGTTCATCACGAACAATTTTGATAATCTGCTGACCTGGCGTAAGACTACGAAGCACCTCTTGCCCAGTAGCTTTCTCTTGGACTTGGGAAATGAATTCTTTGACCACCTTAAAATGGACATCAGCTTCCAGTAGAGCCAGACGAATTTCCCGCATGGATTCTTCGATATGACGTACCGATATATGTCCCTGGTTTTTTAGATCTCTAAGAGTTTTCTTTAGTCTAGTCGATAAGTTTTTAAACATCGTTTAAGGTCAAAAAGAATACCATTTTATATTTCTCTAAGTTGTATTCCACTGGATTAATTTAAAAATTAGCAACACTCCATTGGCCAGACCAAACAGGCACGCTAAAATGGGAAAGTGATTATAGGAACAGCTGGCCATATCGACCATGGAAAAACCACTCTAATAAAGGCACTAACAGGTATTAACACTGATCGTCTTGAGGAGGAACAACTCCGTGGAATCAGCATTGACATTGGTTTCGCTCATATGACTTTGGGAACCTATCAGATTGGCTTTATTGATGTTCCTGGCCACGAAAAATTTATTAAAAACATGTTAGCTGGAATTGGAGGAATCCAATTTGTCCTACTAGTTGTGGCGGCTGATGAATCTATCATGCCTCAGACTGTTGAACATTTTCAAATCTGTAAATTATTGGGAATTTCACAAGGTGTGATTGCTCTAACCAAAAAGAATTTAGTTGATAAAGATCTTCTTTCTCTTGCTGAAATTGAGGTGCGGGAACTAATCCAAGGAAGTCCACTAGAAAAGGCTCCTGTGGTAACTGTAGATAGTCTCTCCGGTGAAGGGATCGAAGATTTGAGAAGAGCCCTTTTACATCAGATCGAAAAAACAGAAAATACATCTTTCGAATCCAGAAAAACCCATCAAGTATCTCGTTTACCCATAGATAGAGTCTTTGCTATTCGAGGATTTGGAACAGTAGTCACAGGAACTCTTGTTAGTGGTTCGATAAAAAAAGGCGATTTAGTCACTATTTATCCTTCAACTAAAACTGCCAGAGTCCGGGGAATTCAAATCTTCAACCAGCAATCCAATATCGCCTTAGCTGGACAAAGAACAGCCCTTAATTTGGTTGGACTCCAAAAGGAAGAACTAGACAGAGGAATGGTTATTTCCTACACAAATACTACAGCCCCCTCATCTATGATTGATGCTATAGTCCATCTTTTACCAGATTCTCCCCGAGCTTTGAAACAACACAGTTCTATTCGCTTCCACCATGGAAGTTCTGAATTAATTGGCCGTCTCTACTTACTAGAACAGGATTTACTTTCACCGGGGGATTCGACACTTGCACAAATACGCCTTGAAAATCCTACAGTCTGCAACCCTAAAGATCCTTTTGTTCTAAGACGCTATTCCCCCATGACTACCATAGGAGGAGGAGTGGTTTTGGATGCTCATCCTCAAAAACATCGTAAAAGTGACCTAAAACAGGTTCTGCCAAGCCTAAAATACTTGCGCAAAATGTGGGAAACAAATGACCCTAAAATAGACGGAGCTTTACTTGAATACTTTGTTCAATCAGATGGTTCTTCAGGAACAACCTTGTCACAATTGGTAGTAAGAACTGGATTCGTAGAAGCATATATACTTAACCTTCTAAAAATTCTTCCTGATCTTGTACTAGTTTCCCAAAACCCCGTGTCGATCGTCTCGGAAAAAAATCTGAAACAACTAAAAAACAAAATAGTCATTTTTTTACGTAATTTTCACACCAGTCACCCCTTAGCTACAGGACTTCCGAAAGAAGAACTCAAAGAAAAATTCCTGAACAAGGCCGCCAGTTCGTATTTTCAATTTGTACTTGAATTGTTGGAAGAAGAAAAACAGATCAGTTTAGAGAGCAAGCAAGTTACCTTGTACGGACAGAAAGTGACATTAACTGAAGAACAGGAAGAAATCAAAACACAATTGCTGAAGCTATTTAATAGAAAGATTTTACAAGTTCCAAGCCTCGAAGAACTCACTCAAAAACTACCTCATAATCCCGAACAAGTGCAGAATGTTTTCTATTTTCTTCTTGAAAGTGACGAACTGATTCGCATTAGCAAAAATGTCGTTCTATTACCCGATCAAATTAATTATCTGCGGTCACAATTACATAAATATTTTCCAAACAAACAAAAGTTTAGCGTAGCTCAGTTCAAAGACCTCTTTAAAATCACTCGCAAATACGCTATCCCTCTTTTAGAGTTCCTAGACCGAAACAAAATCACCCAACGAATCGAAGATAAACGCCTAGTTCGCTGATAACCTAAACCCTCCCTCTATTTGACAGTCCAAAAGCCTAGAGCGTAAGATAAGCTTGCAAGCGGCTTGCACCCTACAAAAACGACTAATGAGGTGAATAGATATGGGCGGTCTCGGAATGTCAGAACTGGTTATCATCCTGCTGATCGTGGTTGTAATTTTTGGAGCTAGTCGCCTTCCACAACTGGGGAAGGGTCTAGGTGAAGGAATACGGAATTTTAAGAGTTCTGTAAAGAGTAACCAAGAAGATGGCTCAGAAGATAGCTCAGAAAATGAGCCTGAAAATCACGCTACTTAGCTCCAATTTCCTTGTTTTCATACTGAGTTTATCCACCACTGACTTGTCCTCTTTCCAACAAAACTCTCTATCTGCTGGAATACCAGACCAGACAGGTGACCTACGTTTGGAAAAGTCTAAGAAGTCTATGACCGCCGATCTGAATCAGATCTTGTTGAATCATAAAAATTGTTTAATTGATCGATGTAATCCAGTCTAGATAAGGGGGATGTGCGTGCTCGATTGGAAAAGCAATAATCTCAGGTAATTCGTAAGGATGAAGTTCTTTAATTTTTTCCATCAATTGCGGAAGACAATTCCTCGAAGTTTTGAAAATCATTAAGAACTCGTCCTGATGTTCTGTTTTTCCTTTCCACTTGTAAATTGAAGTGATGTTCGCGATAATATTGACACAGGCAGCAAGTTGTTGATTTACAATGGCATGGGCGATGTGTTCAGCATTTTTTTTACTGTCAGTAGCAGAAAATACAATGAAAATTTTCTCCATTTTGAGGTCACCTGTTGATGTTTAGTCGAAAAGCCCGTCGTGAGCTTTTTTGGATCTTGTTTTTCCTCTGCTGTCTTCCTTTGATGTATTTTATAATCTTTGGTAACGGTGGCCTAATGCATCTCCGAGAATACCGAAAAGATTTGGTGAAAGCTCAACTAGTAAATAATCGTTTAAAGAAAGAACACAATCTGCATCTTCAGAAGATCCACAAACTAAAAACTGACTCCCATGAAATTGAAAGAATTGCCCGAGAGCACTATAACCTAGCCCGGCCGGGAGACATCATAATAAATCTGCAAAACAAGAAGTAGTTTCTAGCTACTTTGCCTAACGTTCTCCTTAAAACAAACTTCCATTTCAGCTAAGTCGAAAAGTTAAAAGTGAGCAGTCCCACCTTTGCTCCGGACCAATCCGTCTTTCAAAAAACCAATGAATTCTTCCGGATTTCGTGTTAGACCTGGAAAGGTACTAATAATCTCATCTTGGGAAGACATCACGGCATACAAAGGCAATGCAATAGTCCCAAAACGCTCTTGTTCAAAACGCAAATTTTCCTCATGTTCCTGTTTGATACCATCTGTGTATAGTTGGACAAGAACAAACTGGCCAAATAGACTTTGGACCTCATCCAAAGTGAAAATATTAGATTCCATCCAGCGACAGTTAGTACAAGTATAGCCGGTAAAATCGATAAAAACTGGTCGATTTTGCTCCTCAGCTTGCTCGAGAGCCTCTTGGTAGTTGGTCAACCATTTTTCTTGTTTTTCTGGAACCTTTCCAAAAATGGAAGCAAAATTGGCAGGTGCACCATAATTTCTAGGTGGAAGAAAAGCATCTAATTCTCCTAGAGGAAACCCTAAAAACCCACGCATTAGATAAATAGTTACAGCAAAAAAGAAAATTGCCGACAAAACCCGAACGGCACCAACAGAATTAACTGGGGGCTCGTTGGGAAATTGAAAATTACCTAGCAAATAAAGCATTGCCATCAATCCAATAGAAAGCCAAATGGTAATGAAAACGGGTCGGGTTAAAATTTCCCACTGGTAGATCAGATCTACATTACTAATAAATTTTAGTGCTGCCGCCAATTCCAAAAACCCCATGGTAATCTTCATTGAATTCATCCAATTTCCACTCTTGGGCAACGTCTGCAAACACGAAGGAAACAAGGCCAAAAAGAAAAAGGGTCCCAGAGAAATAGCCAAAATAGGTCCAAAATTGCTTGTGGTTAATGCTTTTGTCGTTCAAGCTTTTAAAAAAGAAAGGCCCCCATGCTGTGATGATCGAATCTTGAAAAAGCCCAATAATAAGACCAAAAATATTTGCTGGTAA
>CAZASS010000001.1:26737-36581 GCA_964487835.1 uncultured Acidobacteriota bacterium
CCAAAAAGAAAAAGGGAGCAGCAAAAACCGTAGCAAAAGAAGCAACTCCAAGCAGTGCCCACAATAGATCTCCGTGAAGAGCCGCTACCATAACAGTTCCCACAAAAGGCACTGTGCAGGTGAAAGAAGTTAAAGAAAAGGTAACCGCCATCAACAGAATACCCAGCACTCCCCCTGCTGAAGATGAATATCTATCTACAGCATTAATCCAATTGGAGGGCAATCTAATTTGAGTGATACCAAACAAACTCAGGGCAAAGATAATAAAAATCATTGCAATGAGTATATTAACGATAGGACTAGCCGCTAAACGGTTGATTCCGCCAGCCCCAAACATAAATGTCATCGTAAATCCGATCACCGTAAAAGTCAGAATAATTCCAAAGGCATAGAGGGCAGCTTCCTTCACTGCCTTCTTCCTATCAGTATCTCGCCTTGTAAAATATGAAACAGTGATAGGAATCATTGGAAAAACACAGGGAGTTAATAACGCCAACCCTCCCATTGCCATAGCACCCAACACATAGGCCAAAATCGAAATAGAAGCATTTGAATTAACAGGTGAATCGATTTCTACCTGCTGTTGTACCTTTGGGGTTTCTTCGGATCTCTTTAAAGCATCTGCTGAATCACCTTGAGATCCTAGTAGGCCAGCAACTCGAATATCCCCTGTTAAAATCCGATTCTGAGGAGCTAAACAAAGAGTATCACTGCAAGCCTGAAAGCGAACTTTGACAGACAACTGATAAGTTTCCGACAGTGAGTTTGGACTAATCTGAACGGGAATTCGAAAAAGGACCTGTTTCTCAAAATACTCAGTATATATTCCAAAATTGCGGTCAAACCACCTTAGAGGTGCACGGGAAGCTTCTACAGAGTCCGCTTCACTAAATATAGAAGTTTCCACTACTGAAATCGAAGTTGGAATGGGGCCGCCTGCAGTCTGAGTTGTTGAGTAAAGATGCCAACCCTTTTTGATTGTTGCCAACAACTCCACCTCAGTTTGACTGCCAGCTCGAACTGTTTGATCTGGAACAATCATCCTGAATTCAACCTGATCCTGCCCATAAGAGGGGCTAATCAAACTGAAAAATATTAAAAAAAAGATTAGACGTTTCATCGCTTTAATAGTTTAAACGAAAAGTGCTAACTAATGCTGTTATCTAGTCTAAATCAACATCTGAAATCTCGAAAAAACTTATTGCAATTTAGTACTCAACACCCTCATTGATAAATTATCCGACCCTTTACAATAGTCATTACCACAGATCCTCTAAGTTTCCACCCGTCAAAAGGACAATTTCTACTTTTTGATTTGAATTTAGAAACATCCACAATAACCTCACGATCGGGATCAATAATAGTAATATCAGCAATAGCTCCTTCCTTGAGAGTCCCGCGATCTAGTTGGAGAATACGGTTTGGATTTGTACTAAAAAGCTCAACCAAACGTGTGGGGGAAAGTCCAGCACGACAGATAAGAAAATCCCAACAAAGAGAAATAGCTGTTTCCATACCAATCATCCCAGGAACCGCTTCATCAAAAGTCGTTGCTTTTTCCAATCTGGTCTGAGGAGAATGATCGGCAGCAATGCAATCAATGGTCCCATCAGTAATACCTTCCACAATTGATTTGACATCTTCTTGAGTCCGTAGGGGAGGATCCACTTTAAAATCGGTATGATAATCATGAATATCGGAATCGGTAAGAGTAAAGTGGTGTGGGGTAACCCCACACGTTACTTGGACATCTTGATTCTTTGCTTGACGCACCCATGAAAGGGATTCTTGTGTAGATACATGGGCCAGATGCAAACGCACTCCTGTAATCCGACTTAGAATAATGTCGCGAGTAATATCCGCTTCTTCCGCTGCCCGACTAATTCCCCTTAGACCTAGACGGGTAGATACTGCACCCTCATTCATATGTCCTTGAGCAGCTAAACGAGGCTCCCCGCAATGATCAATGACAGGAATATCAAAGGTCTTGGCATATTCACAAGCACGCCTCATTACCTGGTTGTTCTCTACTGGATTAGGATCATCTGTAATGGCCACTATTCCTGCTTTAACCATTTCTCCAACTTCAGCTAGCTCTTCTCCAAGTAACCCTTTAGTAATAGCTCCTGCTGGAAAAATATTAACTAAACCAACACGACGAGCACGTTGCAAAATAAAATCCGTAATGGCCTCATTATCGTTTACCGGTTCACTGTCGGGCATGCATACAATACTAGTAAATCCTCCCGCTGCTGCTGCTTCCGAACCAGTTAGAATTGTCTCCTTATCCTCCCGTCCTGGCTCACATAGGTGAACATGAGTATCAATAAAACCCGGCACCACAAAACAGCCAGAAGCATCTACAATTTGCCAACTCTTCTTAGACTTTATTTTCACTAACACAACAACCTTACCTCTATCCACAACAATTTCTGACTTCTTCTTTAGCTTTTGGCTAGGATCAATAATTGTTCCATTGCGAATTAAAAGTGTCACAGCCCTATCTCCTCGCTAGTTCCCAAAAGCAGATAAAGAACTGCCATTCTCACCGCCACACCATTGGCCACCTGTTCCAAAATAACGGAATATTTACCATCAACAAGTTCAGGGTCAATTTCTACACCTCGGTTAATAGGACCCGGATGTAAAACTATGGCTGTACTTTTTGCCCACTTCATTTTCTCCTTACTCAGACCATAAAGAGCAAAGTACTCTTTAACAGAAGGATAGGAGACCTCCTTCTGCCTTTCTCGCTGCATCCTTAACATGATGACAGCATCCGCTCCCCTCAGGGCTTCCATCATCTTATACGTCACTTTAGCGCCATATTCCTCGTACTGCATAGGAATTAAAGTTGGAGGGGCACATACCCAAACTTCCGCTCCCATTTTGTTCAAAAGTATCGTATTGGAACGCGCCACTCGGCTATGTGCAATATCACCTATTATAGCTACCTTAAGCCCTTTAATTTGTTTTTTGTAATCCAGAATGGTCAGAGCATCTAGCAAGGCCTGTGTAGGGTGCTCGTGCATCCCATCACCCGCGTTGATAATGGAAGCATCACAGTGTTTAGACAACAGATGAGGAACACCCGCTGCACTGTGTCGAACCACAATCATATCTGGATTCATAAATTGCAGGTTTTTAACAGTGTCAATTAAAGATTCACCTTTTGCACTGCTGCTTTGAGAAACACTGAAGTTAATTGCATCTGCACTTAAACGCTTGGCAGCAATTTCAAAAGAAGATCGGGTACGAGTTGACGGTTCATAGAAAAGATTAATGACGGACTTTCCACGAAGTGTGGGCACCTTCTTGATAGGACGAGAGGAAATTTCCTTGAAACTTCTGGAGGTTTTTAAAATTAACTCAATCTCATCCAGTGAAAGATTTTCAATTCCTAACAAGTGTTTCCCAGCTAATGGCATAACTAAAATGCTTTCTGACTCATTTTTGTACCATATCCTTCTTAATCAATCCTTTCTCAACAATTCTTTGGTGGTTACAAACACACCATTAACTTGATCGATAGGAGTCATTTGAACATCCACTACTTCCTCCCCCGTAGTTTCAATCATTTCACCAATATATCCGGCCCTAATTGGTAACTCTCGATGCCCCCTATCTACTAATACCACTAATTCAATACGCTTGGGCCTACCATAGTCCAAAATACTATCCAGAGCAGCTCGAGTTGTTCTTCCTGTATATAAAACATCATCAATCAACAACACTTCTCGGTTATTCACATCGAAATTAAGATTAGAACCCTCCACCACCGGCTGAGTATCTACCATCGATAAATCGTCACGATAAAATGTGATATCAAGAATACCGAGAGGGAGTTGAGATCCAGATAGCTCTTCAATTTTTTTTTGTAAAAATTCTGCTAATAATACCCCTCGTCTTCTAATTCCAATTAGAACAGTTTGTGATAAGTTAGAACAATCCTTGACGATCTCACTTGCAATCTTGGATAACACCAGATCCATTTCATTTGAACTCATCAACTGGCGGGGATACTTTTTCTTCATCTTTCTTCCAAAGTGTTGAAGATAATAGCACAAGCCCTTTTACAGTCACCATATTTGCATCCGTTCATCCATGTAACTAGGTATGCTATTCTGAGCATATGATGATCTACAAAAACTCTCTTAATCGACCGTATTTGTCTAGAAACATAAAACACCCTTCCTTCAATCAACTGGGAAAATACAATGTCATCTAGGCAACTATCAGAACGAATTATTGTGGCATTGGATGTGGATAATCCCAGTAGAGCTGTAGAACTAGCACAAATACTCAAAGGCCATGTAGGATATTTCAAAATTGGTCTTCAATTGTTTACAGCTGCTGGGCCAGATATAGTCAAAAAACTATTAGATAAAGACTGTAAAGTATTCCTAGATTTAAAGTTACATGATATTCCCAACACTGTGGCTCGAGCTAGTGTTGAAGCAGGTCGACTCGGAGTACATATGATCACTTTACATGCTTTGGGAAGCAAAACGATGATGAAACAAGCCCACGAAACTGTTCTCGAATACGCTAATAGAGAAGGTTGGGATCCACCTAAAATGCTGGGAGTTACTATCTTAACAAGTATGGACCAGACTGCTTTAACCTCCATTGGTATTGACTATCCTCTAGAGCAGGAAGTTCTTACATTGGCTAAATCAGCACAAGAAGCGGGCCTAGATGGAATTGTCTGCTCTCCCTTAGAGTTGCACTTTCTTAAGCAACATAAAAAACCAAATTTTGTTTTTGTAACTCCAGGAATCAGAAACACCGAGTCAGATAAAAATGACCAAGCAAGAACTATGACTGCCGGAGAGGCTCTGACACAAGGAGCTGACTATCTCGTAATAGGCCGCCCGATCATAGCAGCACCAGATCCAGCTCAGGCAGCACAAAATTTAACACAGGAAATTTATTCTCAGCAAAACAATTAACAAAAATCGATTAAATATAAATTGAGATAGCTTGCCTATGCCATGCTGAACAAGATATGAAGTTAATAAAAGTTTGGCTAATAAGCTTTGTGATGTTCCTTTTACCGGAAGTACTGGAAGGCAAATACTCTGCGCCTCACCCTCCTGTATCCCGTTGTCATATTTTTATCGATCAAAAAAATATTTGGACTCTAGAAACTATAGTCACCACTGGGGAAGAAATTGCACCAATCCTGAACATTGTCACCTTATCCGCTGGCAAATGGGAATTTCGTCCTAGGCAGATTCACATCTTAAATGCGAGCGGGAGTAAGGCACACATTACAAAAATGGCAATGGACACTGGATTTTTGGAGGAATCGTATCTTACAACATACCTATCGATCCGAGGCAATAGCCTTATTGGATTGGAGTTATTAGGAGACTTCAATAACTTTGCTGAACCAGCTAGTGTCTCAATTGATTTAGAGAAAAATCGATTTAGACTCAAGCCAATTGATTGTGTTGATTTTGAACATCTAACGAAAAAAATCAACCGTATCAACTTGAATAGTCCTAACCTTTGGGAAGATTTCGAAATCTTACAAATCAATCCCTTGGGTAGTATTGATGCCAAACCACAGCAACACTAATTTCTTTAGCTTTATCCTCTCTAACAAACAATTCCCTGAACGATTAATCAGCTAAAGAAAATTCATCACCAGAGGAAATGGTGGGAATAGAGGTCAACCTCTCTTCGAAATGATCACGAACTACAACAAACTGATCCCAGTACTTCTTATCCAATGGTTTATCTGAAGGTAGTGCAGAAACGTTTCGGGGATTAATAAACCGACCCTTCTGATCTTGAACTCGATAGTCCAAGTGAGGTCCTGTGGAAAGACCCGTAGACCCAACTCGTCCAATCCTTTGGCCTTGATCTACCTCTTGTCCTCGGTTCACTCCAATTCGAGAAAGGTGGGCATACCCCGTGGTATAACCATTAGGATGACGAACACGCACCAGCTTACCGAATCCACCTTTTCGACCTGCAAAAATTACTCTGCCCGCCCCAGCAGCTAAAACCGGTGTTCCACGGGGAGCACCATAATCCACTCCTAGATGAGGTCTTCTTTTTTTCAAAATGGGATGGTAACGAGAATGAGAAAACCGAGACGTTATACGTGGATCAAAACTAAACGGAACTTTTAGAAAGGCTTTTCGCACCGGCAGACCTTTTTCGTCATAGTACTGCTTCTTTCCGTTATCAGGATTTTCAAAAAGAAAGGCTGAAAAAGACCGTCCACGAGCATTGAATACAACACTAAGAATGTCTCCATACTTGGCAAAATTTTCATCAAGGTACTGTTTTTCAAAAATTAATTTGACAGAATTTCCTGGTTGAATAGCAGTAAAATCAATGTCCCACTGTAAAATCTGAGTCAACTTGTGAAATAGACGCTCATTTTCCCCACTAGAAATTACAGTTGTCCACAAAGATTCCTCAATATTGCCATAAAGCTGCTCAACTACAGTCTCAAATTGGTAATTTTGAAGAGAAGCCTTGTAACCATCCAAGTCCCTCTGCACTAGTAGATATTGCTCGTCACTAATGTGGTACTCCAAGTCCTTGAATGTGCCATCAGATAATCTGCTGATAGAAAATGAATGCCCGGCCTTGATACGAGCCAAATTGTACACCGGCCTTACATCTCGAATAAGCACATAAACCTCTTCTTGATCAAAACCCAGTTCTGGTAAAGTATTTTCCGCAGTAGTATTAGGTTGAATAACAATTTGAGATCTAATAATTTCCGGCTCAGCTGGAGGCACTTCAATAGTCTCACTTGGCAAACTACTCGAATCATCCTTGCCCACTATAAAAGGTTCAATCAAAAGGAAACCAATAGCCCCAATAGCAAGTAGTATCCCTACTTGAAGGAACTGTTTAATTCCAAAATATCTCAACTTTTTCCCCGATCAGAATTGATTTTTTGTTTCATATAATCTTCAACAACAGAAGGAACAAGACCTGTAATTGATCCGCCAAGATTAAAGACCTCTTTAACCAAGGTTGAACTAAGATAAGAGTACGCCTCAGCAGGTACCAAAAATACGGTTTCGATACTAGACTTTAAGCGTCTATTCATGAGAGCCATCTGAAATTCGTATTCATAATCAGAAACTGCTCTAATACCTCTCAGAATTACTTTAGCTTCCTTATCCAAGGCATAATCCACTAAAAGTCCATCAAAGGCATCCACTTCGACATTGTTCCAGTCCCCTGTGACCTCGCGTAACAAGTGCACACGTTCCTCACTACTAAACAGCGGATTCTTTTCTACATTAACAAGTACCGCTACAATTACCCGATCAAAAATACGCTGACCTCTCTCGATAATGTCAACATGACCATTAGTCAAGGGATCAAAGGAGCCTGGATATATTGCAGTTACCCGATTTGCCATAGAATTGACCTACTATGTTAAAAAGCACCTCGGCAAAAATCAACTCAAAGGCTTGTCTTCATAAAGTTATAAAACAAGCACTTTAATAAACAATCTGTATAAGTTTACCCCACATTCTACTTCTTAAGATTGTCCAGGCTTTTATTTTGAACTCATTTCAAGGAAGACCAGCTGACTATCTCCAATTATTCGTTGCCGAGCAATACTCCAGTTTTTCTCCAAAAAATCCAACTTAGTTTTTTTAGACATTTCCAGCACAACGCTCGTAGAAAACTTTATACAATCAGCACGGCCTAACGTAATCAAAAGTTTTTTAAGTCTTGGAAAACTATAAGGAGGATCAATAAAGATAAAATCAAAAGTGGGTATTTCTTTATATTTTAACAATTTGAAGGCATCTAATTGATAGACCTTACATTCTGTCTGGACCTTGCAAATCTCAAAATTTTTACGAATTAGTTTGGCAGCCAATATATTTTCATCATTGAATACGACAAGTTTCGCACCACGACTTAGTGCTTCAATCCCCACGGCCCCAGAACCAGCAAAAAGATCCAGCCAATTCGATTCAAAAACAGAGTTTCCTAAAATATCAAAAAGAGTTTCACGCAAACGGTCACTACTGGGACGACTACCCGGGGGAACAGAGCCTAAACGTCTTCTTCCGTACTTACCCGATATTATTCTCATTACCTAGTTTCACCTCTGATCTTCAAGAATTCTTTGGCCTCCTTTCGGGACAATGCTAAAAGTTTTTGATCACGAACAATGTGAGCAAACCAAAAATCGGGTAGACCAGATTGACGAGTACCAAGGAATTCTCCAGGACCTCGTATTTCTAAATCTTTTTCTGCAATCTTGAATCCATCACTGCTTCTGCACATTATGTCCAGTCTTTGATGTGCTTCCGAAGAATCAAATTCATCAGTCATTAAAATACATATTCCAGGAAATTGTCCACGGCCAACTCTTCCTCTTAATTGGTGAAGTTGAGACAATCCAAATCTTTCAGCGTGTTCAATCAACATCACACTAGCATTGGGAATATCTACACCCACTTCAACTACTGTGGTAGATACTAAAATATCAATCTCACCCTTTTGGAACCTACCCATCTCACTCTCTATTTGTCCAATTTTCAGTTGTCCATGGACTAACCCAACCTTGTGCCCAGGAAAAATTTTTTTTTGCAAATTATTGGCCATTGAGGAAGCTCCACGCAGATCGAGTTCCTTGGACTCTTCTATTCTTGGATAAACAACAAAGGCCTGGCGACCCTTGTTCAATTCCTTCTCCACAATTTCGTAGACTTCCGAACGACTTGCCTCGAATTTTAAAATAGTCTTCGAAGGTCTCCTTCCCGGTGGCAATTCATCCAAAACAGAAATATCTAAATCTCCATAAAGAGTAAGAGCCAGACTTCTCGGTATGGGAGTGGCTGTCATAACAAGTGTTTCAGGATAATTTCCCTTTTTTACCAGTTTGGTTCTCTGAGATACACCAAAGCGCTGTTGCTCATCAATAACTACTAGCCCTAAATGATTAAACTGGACATCTTTTTGAATTACGGCTTGAGTTCCAATGACAAGGTTAATCTCACCTGTCTTAATTCGATTCAGAAGTAATTGTCTTTCTTTCCCTCTAATTTTCCCCGTTAGAAAAGCGACTTGGTGAGACGTATGACGTAAGAAGTGACATAAATTCCTATAATGCTGCTCCACTAAAATTTCAGTTGGCACCATTAAAACTACCTGATATCCATTTTCGATCATCACAATCATTGCTTGTAGCGCCACCAAAGTTTTCCCTGATCCAACATCGCCCTGAAGTAAACGATTCATTGCTTTTGGACTACTCAAATCATTTACAATCTGTTTGAAAACCCTCTTTTGGGCATTAGTTGGCTGAAACGGAAAAACCGATATTGTTGCTTCCTGAATTACTGAATTAAATTGGATTACCCTTTTCTTGGATTCTCTTAAACGTTTTTTCCGTTTGGTCTGCAGTTTGAGTTGAAATAAAAAAAATTCTTCAAAAATCATTCTTTGATGTGAAGGAGTTTGTTTAGAAGACAAGTCACACAACTGAGTTTGTATAGCAATTTCAGGCATAGCATTGGGAAAATGTATCTCTTGAAAAGCCACTCTTCGGTCCGGGAATTTATACTTGTTCAAAATGGATAAGGGGAGTGGATCCTCTAACTGTAACGGTAGTTGACTTAAAAGATGGAAAACCATCCGACGTAAAACCCGAGTGCTCATCTTTCCAATCTTTCTATAGACTGGAACAATACACCCAGAATGCACACGAGATTCAGCCCCCTCTTCTAAAACTTCGAACTCTGGATTTATTATGGTTATTTCTGAGTTTGGGTGGTCACGTCGAGGAATTCCATAAAAAATAACTGGACAAAGGATTCATACTTACCAGGTGGAAATTTTAGCC
>CAZASS010000001.1:36591-46441 GCA_964487835.1 uncultured Acidobacteriota bacterium
TGTTCCTTTTGAACACCCTTAGTTAGATAGGGCTGATGGAAAAAAATAGCCTGTATTTCACCTGAACCATCACTAACAGTTACACGAACTACCCGCATTCTCTTTCTAGGAGTAGTGTGTTGAGTAGTAGCAATAATTTCCCCTTTTATCACAACTTCTTGTTCTGGATTAACCTCATTGATTGGACAAAAATTGATCCTATCTTCGTATCGAAAAGGAACAGTCTTCAGCAAGTCCTCAACAGTAAAAATACCCGCACAAGCAAACATTTGAACTCGTTTTGGACCTACTCCATTTAAATTTTGTACTGGTGTCTCTAGTGATATGGTCATTCCCATAAATCCTGTTGAGATAAATGAAAAAATGCTTTTTATTTCACCTTTTATTCACCCAATACTACGATCTTAGCCTTGGAACCGTCAATAAAAATAAGCAAAGCGGCTTTATGCTATAGTTGGTACCAATGTACTACTGCATTCTGGTCATTCTACTCACCATGTCTGCGTGTGGCAGAACACTCGACAAACAGGTTAGAAGTCAAGTTAGTAAAGTAGGTCAAGCCTCTCTCGGAAAGAACCAGGTTATAGTTAAAAATATTCGTCAAGTGAAAGATTCTGCAGTAGCCGAAATTGAAATCTCAACCGCCGTAAAAATGAAGAGAAATAAAGAAAAATGGGTTATTGAAGAAATCCGTATTGCAGATCGTCGCTGGGAAAAAGTTGACCACATCTTGGCTGTTCTCAAGTACCAACGCACCGCAACAACTCAAAAACAAATGGCCCAAATATCTTCAGGAATAAAAATTTACAAAAAACAAAAAGGAGCTCTACCTAAAGCCCAAACGTTTAAAGAACTAATCGATGTGCTCTCTCCTAGTTATTTAACATCCGTCATCCGGATTGATGCCTGGTCCAATCCGTTTTTTTACCGACTAATAGGAACTGATACATACGACCTCAGATCAGCTGGACCAGATGGACTCCTACAAACAGCTGATGACATGACCACAGAGGCCCCATAATGTCCAGAACCAAAGGCCTCTTATTTGTATGCGCTGTTCTTTCTTTTCTAGCTTTCTCTGTCGTACTAATCCTCCAATCATGGCCCCAATTAATTCCTTGGGAAAAAGATTATCACCAAGCCCTAAAAAAGGCTCAGGAAGAGAACAAACCTCTTGTGGCATATCTCTTTACGGACTGGTGTGCCTACTGCCAAAAAATGGAACGTGAAACTTTTTCCGATGTTTCTCTAGTTAAGAAGATTGGGAAAGAGTATGTCTGGCTGAAATTGAATGCCGAAACAAATCAAGATGGTCAACGATTACAAAAAGAGTTCGGTATCAGTGGATACCCCACCACCTTTATTCTGGATTCTATGGGTCAAGAAATAGACCGTGTTGCAGGATTTTTGCCTCCCAAAAAATTTGGAGAAACACTCCACCGATTAATAAACAATCCTGATTCCTTCGGCAAAGCACTACAGGAAGCTCGTATTAAAACACAGTCGGCTGAAGCTCAATACGCTGCGGCTGAAAAGTATTTTCAACGTAAAAACTTCGAACAAGCTGCACTGCATTTCCTACGAGTTATTGAACTGAACAAAGAAAGTAGTTCTCAGCTCACAGAAACTAGCCAGTTTTACCTGGCAATCTCCCTCGCTTCGCAAGATAAGAAAGAAGAGGCCCTAAAAGAAATTGCCCGTTTGGGAAAAATGTTTCCTGAAAGCGAATATCTTCCCGATGCGACCCTCCTTGAAAGCCAATTGTACTCCTTTTCCGGAAATGAAGAAAAAGCTAAAGAAACTATGGATCACTTTTTGTTAATGTATCCTGATCATCCCTATACAAAACAAATTAGCGAAATGTTTGACGACACTAACCTTGAGCAGCAAATGTCCAAGATTGAGTGAGAAAAATCCTAATAAAATAATCGTCAACCTAGAATAAATTAACAGGTGTCAAAAAAAGTAAAACATATAACTCACCAACGATCTTCTACCAAAGCCCAACTCCAAAAACTCCAAGAAGAATTAGTCATCTGCCAACTATGCCCTCGCTTGGTAGACCATCGACAAAAGATTGCTCAAGAAAAAAGAAAATCTTTTCGGCATTGGACATATTGGGGGAAACCGGTCCCATCATTCGGTCAGTGGAATGCTAAATTGCTAATTTTAGGATTAGCACCAGCCGCCCACGGAGCTAATCGAACAGGCAGAATGTTCACCGGAGACCGTAGTGGAGACTTTCTCTATGACAGTCTCCACCGGTTTGGCTTCTGCAATCAATCTTCTAGTCAAAATCGCGAAGATGGTCTTAAACTCTCAAATACTTTCATCTCAGCAGCTCTTCATTGTGCTCCCCCAACTAACAAACCTACTCCAGAGGAACTAGAAAACTGCCACCCCTACCTTTTGAGGGAACTACTACTTCTGGAACATCTCCAAGTTATAATTTGCTTAGGTCACATTGCTTGGAAAACTTATCTAAAAGCACGCAAAAAAATTGACTGGCCAGTACCTCGTCCTTTACCAAAATTCAAACACGGAGCCCACTACAAATTAGACAAACGTACTCTACTCATTGCCTCTTATCATCCCAGTCAACAAAACACTCAAACAGGAAGATTAACCAAGAAAATGTTCGACAGCATCTTTAGAAAAGCACGCCAACACATCAGCGTCCCATCAAGAAAATAAGTTGAAAATGGCCTGCAACATCCAGAAAGTCTCCTCCCTCTATTTTAGTTGCAGAAGATCCTCTGCTGAAGATGACTTTTTGGCTATTTCGGAGGACCTAGAAGATAAATCGGAAAAGCCCTCTAGATTTTGTGGAGCTCTCCAAAAATCTGCCATGGAAGCTTGGTGAACACAGGAAATTGTACAATGCGGTGCACACCACTTGTCTGTTAAATATTCGCGACGAATATCCTCAACCGTATACTCTTCCAAGGGAAGCCCAGGATAGCCTCTTTGCTGTGAACAATAGTGGACCAAACCATCTTCGCAGATGTACAAATAGCGAGCACCTGCCCGACAACGCCATTTATTAGGATTTCCCTTCACAAGATTTTCTTGAAAATATTGGTTAATTTGAGGATAACCCTTATTTCCTAAATCTTTAACTTGGTAGAAAATATCTTTCTCGCGCTTACCAAGTGGCTTAAGCGATCCTGTCCCATCATGAATAATGCCCACAGTACATGTGAAACCCAACTCCACAGCCCGACGGCCAATTACTAAAGCATCCTCAGGATTCTGAACTCCAGAACCCAGAACAGAGTTGATATTTACTTTAAAATCAGCGAGTTCAGCCAAATAGCCCAGTTTCTTATCTAATACCTTCAAACTCTTCATCGAAACATCATCAGGCATCACGTTATCAATGCTAATTTGTAGATGCTCTAACCCAGCAGCATTAAGAGATTGGATACGCTTACGTGACATCAAATAACCATTGCTGATCAGTCCCGCAAGCATCCCTCTCTCGCGTATTCGTTCAATTACAGCTTCTAGTTCCGGATGCATTAGCGGTTCACCACCACTGATCGTGACAATAGCTGTGCCCAAATCGGCCAGGCGATCTAAGCGTTCGCACATCACATCAACAGAAATCGGATCAGAAAAGTCATCATATTCGTTACAGTACGTACACGCTAAATTACAACGACGTATGGGAATAATATGGGCCAAAATAGGATGATCCTTGGAAACTAATGCCTTAGCCACCATTTTCCATTCACGAATGGTTGTAAGAAACTGCTTCCATTCACGCATATGGATACCCTTTAAAATTGGTTTTTCTCTCTAGAACTTGAAAAATGGATATCATAGAAAAATAAGCATCAACACTCTGGGAAAATCAATTTCGCATGATAGCAAGAGACCGAGACACAATCAAAGCAATTGATCACTAAAAAAACTTTAAATAATTGTATTTAAAATGCTTATATCTCTACCTACAAACTTTCATTAAAACTCCAGTACACCTCTTTTATATTTCAGTACTGGGCGTGATAACATCTTTAGCTTCGGGAGTTTTTTCAAACCATCACAACCAGTTATCTTAATTTTTACGGAGATCAACAAAAATGGAATCTAGTAGAGCTAAAGAGCTAATTGATGAACACTTAACCTACGAAGAAGCCAAACAACTGCTAGTAAAACTTGTCCAGTTTCCAAGTCCTCAAACAGCTCTCCTTGAAGAAGAACCCCAAGTGTTGGCGCTTATCCAACAAGCCATTCGACCCGAGTTAGAAAAAGATGGAATCCGCCCTACCATAGATGACAAAGGAAACCTAGTTGCCACCCTGAAAGGAGAAGACCAAGGTAAAAGTTTACTACTTGTTTCCTATGCAATGAACGCAGCCCCCGCCACCATGCAGAACCCGTACTCTGGAGAAATTGTTGATGGAACTCCCTATCAAATTGAAGGAGAGTGCGTTTGGGGAAGAGGAGCCTGTGAACAAAAATGCAGTTTATCCGCGATGATGTTAGCAATTAAAATCATTGCCCGATGCCAAGCCAAACTACCTGCGGACTTGATATTTGCAACCAGCACAGCAGGAGAAACCGGACGGCATCTTTCAGTCAACCACATCCTCAATCACAACAAGATAAAAACTGACTGGGGAATTCTGGACGGCCCTCCCCAAATACAATTGGGCAACAAGGGACGGATTGATATTTTAGTGACTGTTAAAGGAAAGCCGACTCACAGCAGTCGACCCTGGGATGGCATTAATGCTGTTCAGGGAGCTGTAAAAGTTCTTGAAAAATTAGATCCTCTAATGCCATATCCCTCCAGCAGGGCCCATCCCAAATTAGGCCAGGTTTCCTTGACACCCACATTAATTCAAAGTTTTCCCAAAGCAACCCACACAGTTCCCGCTGAATGCCAAATTCTTCTAGATCGTCGTTTGCTACCTGGAGACGATCCAAACGAAGCTGTTGAAGACCTGAAAACAGCTATTGGGAAAATTGATCCTTATGAGGTGGAAATCAGAGGAGAAGATTTCAGTTACCCTAGTGAGGTAACCAGAGACGCTGAAATTGTCTCAGCTTTAGAACAGTCTATTCGCACAATGCTAGGACGAGAACCTGAATACACCTTTGCTTCAGCAGCCCTAGATGCCGGTCTTTTGAATCGTGAAGGCATTCAATCCGTAAGCTATGGTCCTCGGGATTTTCGATTTCAACACACTGATAATGAGTTAGTCTCAATAACCGATGTTTTTGAAACAGCTAAAGTTTTTGCTCACATTGCATTGAATCGAAGATAACAAAGAATTTCAGCTCTGTGTTGTCTTACACACTCGTTGAGATTATAATGGATGGCAACAGACGGAGTACGTAAGTTATGAACTATTTAACGTTAACACGCATATTCGTTGCATTGGTCCTCGTTACTAGTTTGTCGGGAAAACAGAACAAGGAAGAACAGACAGACTACTTTCAAAAGTGGCTCAAAGAGGATGTTCACTACATCATTGCCGCTGAGGAACGTTCAGTTTTCAACAACTTAACCACAGACGGGGAACGAGAACGATTTATTGAACAGTTCTGGATGCGCCGAGATCCTGACCCAACTACCTCAATTAACGAATATCGTGAGGAGCATTACAGAAGAATTGCTTACGCCAACGCCCACTATTTCAGTGGCGTCCAAGGATGGAGAACCGACCGTGGCAGAATCTACATTAAGTTTGGGCCTCCTGATGAATTAGAATCCCGTCCCACAGGTGGAATGTACGCTCGACCCTTTTGGGAACAGGGCGGCTATACCTCCACTTATCCATTTGAAAAGTGGCGATATCGATACCTCGAAGGAGTAGGCGACGACATTGAAATTGAGTTCGTAGATCGCACCCTAGCTGGCCATTACGTGATAACTACCAATCCAAACGATAAAGATGCGCTTTTGCACTTTGGTGCCGCCGGAGAAACACATCTGGAAATGCTGGGAATGAGCAGGAAATCTAATCGAGTCAGAATGCCTACTAACCCACACTGGCAACGTAACCAATATTTTTGGGGTACTGGGCGAATGAAAGACCAAGCTTTCGACAGGATGTTGCAGATGACTGCCCTCGAAAGGCCTACCAAACTGGGAACCCCAAAACTTAGAGAGTTCGTTAAGTCAAAAGTTCGATTTGATAAGCTCCCTTTCCGTCTGCGTAGTGACTTTGTCCGGATTGACGAGGAAAACTACTTAATACTCCTGACGATTAAAATCCCAAACAGTGAACTTCAGTATGCAAGTAAGGGAGGCATGCACCGAGCTGTTTTAAACTTGTATGGTGAATTTGTAGATATGACAGGAGTTGTAGTCAAAAGTTTTGAGGAAGCAGTTGCCAACGAGATTCCAGAAAGTGAGCTGGCCGCGGAAATTCAACGATATTCTCTTTACCAAAGAACGTCACAACTGCGTCCTGGCCGATATAAATTACAGATAGCAGTTACTGACGAAAACAGTGAGAAACTGGGAACTGCAGTACATCTTGTGGTAGTCCCACGAGAAGATGAAACCCTATTAACAACTAGCTCCATTATTCCTGCGCTTCGTATAGAAGCCTTGGATGAACCGGACTTGTCGCAATTTTCCATGGGATTAGTTAAAGTTTTTCCCAATCCTGAATCAGCGATAAAAGTAAACAGTGATCTACCTCTGTACTTTCAAATTTACAATTTGTCTATAGACCAATCCACGGGGACTCCTGCGGTGAATGTAAGCTATACAATTTCTGAGAAGGGGAAGGAAATTTCAAGTCACCAAGACCAGATTAATGGCCTCGAAGGCTCTACCCTAGATGTAGTTAAATTCCTTCCTCTCGAAGGTCTCCCAGAAGGAAAGTATTCCTTGAAAGTCAATATTACGGACTCAATTCAGAAGAAAACAATTGTGCGGTCAATACCGTTTGCGATCACCAGTTGAAGAGAGCTTGAAATACCTTTTGTTTTGGATCCTTGAGCATTAAAGGGAAGAAATCCATGGGGCCCTCTCAACAACTGCTCTTCTTCCTGACCCAAGCAGCAATTCTTCTACTAACCAGCTTACCTATCCAAGCGCAGCAGCAAGAACTAGCGGAAACTGTGTCGGTGCGCCTATCGGATGTTTTTACTGTCCCAGGAACAGAAGCATCAATCCCTATTTATTTATCCTCGCAGGGACAATTTGAAATTGCAGAAATTGAACTCAAAATTTCCTTTTCAGAGGATTTATTATCCTTTCTACGTTTAGAACGGGCTTTTCAGGGATTTGAAAAAACAGCCGGAAAATTAGAAGCTCAATCTAAGAAAAGACAGACCAATCACTCAGAAGTTAGTATAAAAATTTCAATTGAAGAGGGTGATGAACCTCTAACTGATGGGTTGATTGGTTACCTAGTATTTCAGGTCAATAAAGAAGCCCAACTCGGAGAAACTTTTCTAGAAACGGAAGGACTCATCGTAAAGGTAATATCAAAAAAAGTTATTCTAAATGCTCAAAGCCGCGGAGCAAAAGTAACTATTTTAAGCGAAGAAGACCTACTTTCCGCCATCACAACGTGTTTCTTTTACATGCATTGAGACTATGAATAAGTATCGATCAATTATATTCTGTTGCCTGTTACTATCAATCCTCACTTGGGGCACCTCACTTCAACAACTAGCTGCCGCCAACGACACTATAGCGATTCAGAACAAACTCGAGAAAATTAGTCAACAGGTTAAAAAATCTTTTCACCAGTTAACAAAAAAAGCTTATATCGGGTACCTGGGCCTTCGATCTGCTGATCTTCTAAAAAATCAGCAATTACTGGGCAACGTAGATACTATGTTCGATAATCTTAACCATCTTTTACAAAATGAAATCGAACCACTAATAAAACAAGGGGAAAAACTATCTGTACTGCATTTCCAAAAGACTGGAGAAAGAAGCTATTTGGATCAATTCGAATTTTATCAACATAGGATTCGAGGACTTATTCTTTCCAATACTGAAGAATTCCTAGAGGCACGTAAGACTCTATTAAAAGCAAGCGCACATGCCGAAAAACTGTCCAATTTGATAGAGAAAGCCTATGTTTTGAACAATCTATCCTACTGTAGTTTTCAGGTTGGCAAATTAGAAGAAGCAACAACAGAATTAAAAGAAGCAGTCCAAATTGCAGAAAAAACAAATAATTTATCTGCGCTGGGACTCTTTCTATACAATCTTGGATGGGTCTACCTGAATACCCAACAAACTGAATTAGCTATTCCCTGCTTCGAACGATCAGCTGAGATTAGTCAATCTCTGAAACTTCCTATCCACGAATTAGCAGCTCAGAACAACCTTGGGTCAATTCACCTCTCTCGAAAGGAGTGGGGAAAAGCAGGAACTTATTTTGCTAAAAACCTAGAAATTTCCAGGGAACTAAATAGTTTAAGATTTCGGGCTATGTCAGCTTTCAACTTTGCGGTAATACTGGCTCAAAAGAAACAGTACCAAGAAGCTGCAGACCTGTTAGATGAGGCTCTTAATATATACGATAGTGATGGATCTGCCGCCTTTATGAATGCAGAAAAAAGAATTCTAAAACAGAAAGCTTTACTGTTGCTTCAATTTGTTAATACCCAAACTCGGCAACAAATCACTTCTCCCTATTTAGAAAGCAAGATCGAATCACAAGAGACGATTCTCGAAGGACACATTCACTCGCACTTCTCCCACTTGCTTCATGCTAAAAATAAATCCAATTCAAACCAGCATAAAAAGTAGGCACTCACTCTTTCAATAATTGAGCTAAAAAACCTTTAAAACGATCTTCCCAAAATTACTGTTAGCCTCCATGTGAGCATGTGCTTGGGCGGCTTCCTCAAGGGGAAATACTCTATCGACAATAGGCTTCAACTTACCAGCACTGAAAAGAGGAATGATATTTTTCTCGAAATCACAGACCAACATAACCTTATCCTCTAGGGGTCTGGGATTTAGAGCAGTCCCAAAGATCTGGATCCGTTTACTGAGAATAGTTCCTAGATTAACTTTAGCTTTGGCTCCACCCATAAAACCAACCACAATTAGTCGACCTCCACGTTTCAAACAACTCATATTTTTATCCCAATAAGGAGCCCCCACCATATCTAAAATTGCATCTACTCCACGATCGTTTGTTTCCGATAAAATAACTCCTTCAAAATCCTGCTCCTTATAATTAATTCCACAATCCAGCCCTAACTCTTTTGCTTGCAATAATTTATCTTGAGAACTAGATGTGCCATACACCTTACAACCTGCTACTTTAGCTAACTGAAGTGCCGCGATACCAACTCCGCTACCAATCGCGTGAACTAGCAAACTTTCTCCTAATTTCAATTCAAGTTGAGGGAAAATAGCGTCATAAGCCGTCATAAAAGTTTCAGGAATCGAAGCAGCTTCTTCAAAACTCAGGTGATCAGGAATCGACAACAACATTCCTTCTGAAATCGATGCCTTCTCAGCATAACCTTGGCCAGCTAAAATCCCCATTACTCGATCACCAGGCTTCCACTTTTGCGCTAATTGGCCGACTGATTCCACCTCACCAGCAAACTCCAAACCTGCTATGTCTCCCCGCTGGCTTCCCGCTGGTCGGTATATACCCCGCCTTTGCAAAAGGTCTGCCCGATTCAAAGCGGTTGCTCTAACTCTTACCAGGACCTGATTTGCCAATACTGTTGGCTCTTCGACCTCCTGTAATTGTAAAACTTCTGGCCCCCCCGGTTCCGTGATTACAATTGCTTTCATAATGCAACTCCTAACATCCACCCTCCCCAGGTGAAAATTTTATTTTTGTTAATCAGTGTTCCGAAAGTCTGGCTGTGGAATTAAGATAGAAAAACGCCGACAACA
>CAZASS010000002.1:0-3890 GCA_964487835.1 uncultured Acidobacteriota bacterium
AACAGAAGATACAGAGGTTCGAGTTATCTATGATGAGGATAGTCTCTATTTAGGGGTCTACTGTGCTGATAGCAATCCAGATGGGATTGTTCTGACTAGCCGACGTCGTGACTTTGATTTTTTTCAAACTGATACTTTCGGGCTTGTTCTCAGTCCTTACAATGACAACAGAACGGGAGTTTTGTTTTCTATAACTCCTGAGGGAGCTCAGCGTGATGTTCAGGTGGATCAAAATGGAGTGGCTGCGGAAGCTTCTTGGGATGGTGTGTGGTATGTCAACACGTTGATACATGACAAGGGATGGAATGCAGAGATACGTATTCCTTTCACTACGCTTCACAAATCTTTTTCAGATAAAAACGAGATATGGGGAATCAACTTTAACCGGCGTGTGCGGCGTAAGAATGAGACTACCCAGTGGTCTCCAATTCCTAGAAGATACAATCTGACTACTATCTCTTACACTGGATTTATGAAGTTTACAGAAGCAGTGAATGTTGTAGGAACTCGTAATCTTCGTGTGAAACCCTATTTATTAGCAGAAGCTAGCCAATTGAGTGCTGGACTAAAAAAAGAGCGAAAACCAGTAGAGCCTGGCGTGGATATAAAGTATGACCTGACTCCTGGGTTGACCTTGGATCTTACGCTTAATACCGATTTTGCCCAAACAGAAGTCGATGAACGTAGGATTAACCTTACCCGATTCTCTCTCTTATTCCCTGAGAAAAGAGAATTTTTTCTGGAAAACTCGGGAATATTTCATTTTGGTGTTCGTGAAAATGAAACAAAGGGAGGTCCAGATCCAGAGGATATGTTGCTTTTTTTTAGTCGTCGTATTGGTTTGTCAGAAGCGGGCAGACCTATTCCTATGTTAGGAGGTGCTCGGCTATCAGGAAGGACGGGCCGTTTTCGCTTAGGGCTTATGCACATGCAAACCAGATCGTTTCAGGATTTGCCCTCGACTGGATATAGCGTTGGGCGTATTAAGATGGATATATTCAAAAATTCGGATATTGGGGCAATGTTTGTTCAAAAGTCTTCTTCACGCCCAGAGGATCTAAACCGTTCTTTTGGTGTAGATACCAATTTTCGTTTTTATGACAATCTAACTTTTACGACTTATTTGGCTAAGTCTGAGACTCAGGGAGTGCACAAAGATGATTGGTCGTCCAAAGCAGCCTTAGGTTGGAAAGACAATTTTTTTGAAATGCGTGGGGAATATGTGGAGGTAGGAGAAAATTTTGATAACGAAGTAGGCTTTACCTTGAGAAAGGGAATTCGATCGGGGCGCATAAACTGGGGATTCCATCCTCGACCAAAGAATAGTTCTTGGTTACGTGAAATTAATCCACATGGCAGCTTCAATTATTCAGTTGATCCGAAAACCAATAGGCCTTTGGCACGCCGTCAGCACTATGGTTTACGTGCTTTTCTGCAGGATGGTGGATGGGTTGAATTATTTACTAATATTCGATTCGAACATCTCGATGTGGAAGATGCAATGGTGGATATTGCTATTCCTCAGGGGGATTATGGGTTTCGTGAGACAGGTGTTATATATGAGTCTAACCCCAGTAAGTGGATTTCAGGATCGATTGATTATCGTGTTGGTGACTTTTTTGGTGGTAGAAAGAACACACAGTAGACCTCTCTCATATTGCGACGTGAATCAGCGTTTACTCAGGAAATTGGTTTCGAACGCAATGAATTGACGTTGCCTCTAGGAGAGGTGACTACTAAATTGTTTATGACTCGTGTTGGGTACGCTTTTAATACCCGAACTTATCTAGATACTCTACTCCAGTATGATAATAAAACCCATACTTACAGTACCAATGTACGATTTAGGTTCAGGTACAGACCTTTAAGTGACATCTTTATTGTTTACAATGATGATAAGACTACTATTAATAATGAATCTCGTACTTGGTCTCTTACCTTTAAGATTACAAGGCTTTGGCAATATTAATCTTTAATTGGAACTCGGCTATATAGGTTGCTTGGCACTTGTTTTTGAACTAATATTTTGTTGTAGAGGGAGAGATCTGTCCAATGAAGGTATTACAGAAAAGCTTATTGTTGATTGGCATTTTTAGTTCGTTTATCCCTTGTGCCTGGGCACATGTTGATTTGACTGAAGAAATGTTGCAAAGAATCTTTCCCAAGGCGGATGCCTTTACCGCACGTAATAAAACATTAACTTCCGGCGACGCTGAGGAGTTGGAGCGGTTGACAGGTACTCACATTGAGTCCCATGCACGAGCCATAGTTTTTCATGTGGCTATCAAAAATGCAGGTGGAAAGTACCAGTCCTTAGGAGCCATTTTTACAGTTCATGGTACAGGTCCTCAGGGCATAATTGATGCAGTGATAGGATACGATCTAGATTCTAGGGTAAAGGGGATCATAATTATTGAGAACAAAAATGATCCTGGTATTCAGGACTCTAAATTTTTATCTCAGTTCATGGGTAAAGGTATCAAAGATTCACTGGTGCTTGGAGAGGATATTCAATTCAGCGGAGAAAGTGGCGCTGCTGAAGGTCTTATCGGAGTGGTGCAGAAGGGAATGCACCTATTGCGGTTGATAATTAAAAAATGAAAATAAAGCCAGTGCAGATAGCACAGTCCTGCTATTGGTGTCGATCAAAACTGTTCGTTCTTATCCTGATTTTGATTGGTGTGTCCGGAGTTTTGGGGATATATCCAATGTCTTTAGGCTTAGCTCAAGATCTAGTCTCAAAAAGTACTTCGGAAAAAGATGACCTCCTGTTTGTTGGTAAAGTTGTAGCTGCTCCTGGCCATCAAGCCGAAATACGAGTGCCGGCTACCGGTATAATCTATTACGCTACTGAACCTCCGAAGAATGTTGGTGAACAAATTTCTGCAGAAGAGCCACTTTGTATTATTGAATATCGATTTAACTACCATGATTATGCACATCTTTATACTGAACGCTGGCCTCTGCAGCGGGCCTTTTTAGAGGGCAAGTGGAAAATGGCGGAAGCTGGCTTGGCGGTTGATAAGGCCCAGTATATCTATGACCAACAGACTGGGGCACCAGATTCTACTTCTAATTCTGTTATGTTGCTTTGGTCTCTTAGAGATTTACAGCAGTCCCAAAGACAGTATGCAGCGGCTAAAGCTGAGTTTGAAGGCAACAAAAAACAGCTTGAACGCCATGACACTCAAATTAAGAGAAGTGATCTTACCCGTCGTCCCATGAAGTCTCCAATTTCCGGCACGATTATGGAAGCGGCTTTTCAACAGGGACAACTCGTATACGAGGATGACACGATCTATAAGATAGTCGATCTTTCTAGAGTTTGGGTCAGAGCAGAGATTTTTGAAGTGGAAATATCCAAAGTACAGAAAGCAAGAAAAGCCAAAGTGTTGACTGTGGCTTTCCCTGAAGAACCTTTTTCAGGAAGGTTGGTTCAAGTCAGCCCTCGTGTTAAAGAGCCTGGACGAACTTTAGAGGTGTTTTTTGAAGTTCTCAATCCACATAGGAAATTAAAGATTGGTATGTTGGCAAATGTCATCATCAAAACTACAGGGACTCAATGATGCTCCAACTAAGAAATAGAACTGCTATATCGATTGGTACTGTGTTGTTTGGATTTTTAGGCTTGCTATGGGGTCATGGGGGTGTTGATCATTCCGACACATCTGTTCCAACTATGGAGATGGCATTAAAAGGCAAGTTGGGCTCCTATCGGATTGTTTTAGGTTGTACTCCTGGGCAACCGACAGAACGTCAGGAGATTGAATGTGCTTTTAAGGCCGTTCAAATTTTAGCTATTCCTGACCCATTATTAGGTTCGGAAATTCCTGTATTAGATGAGCAGCTTATGGTTCGTTTCAAATCTCTAGACAATGGGGATTTTTCCA
>CAZASS010000002.1:3900-25982 GCA_964487835.1 uncultured Acidobacteriota bacterium
AACGGCCAACGGCACCAACACTTCCCCTGTCTTGCGGGGAGTCTGGGCCCTGGATACTGAGAAATAGTACAAATTTTGTCAACACATTTGGTTCTATCGACAGATTAATTTTGTTGTCAATGTTGTGCTGATTCCTGAGGATTGTACTGAGTATGTTTTGAGTTGTTGAATGAGTGAATCAGTAAATAACTAAATTAGACAGTCGTGGTGATTTTGAAGCGGAAAGTAGCACTTACATGGCTCATCAAACTTTTGAGGCAGCCGGTCCCTATGCTCTTATTGTTTATATCAAGGAAGAGGAGAATATGTTGGAGGCTGAATTTCCTTTTCAGGTAAGAGCAAATCCCTATGATGCCTGGGCGCGGGTCGTCATTAATGGATTGCTGGGTTTGTTAATTGTTCCCTTTATTATGTTTATGGTGGGTAGGCGTGAAGATTTTGCTGTAAGTCGGTTCAGAATGTTAACAATTGTGTCTAGTTTTTGCTGGGTTGGACTTTTTGCGGTGGCCAATATGTTATGGGTAGAGCAAGTGAGTGCAGAAATTCTAGGTCGTGCAGCTCCCCAACATGGGAGTATTGCTTTAGATTTTCAAAGCCAGTCAGGACCAGCTGTTTTTGAGGTAAATTCTGATTTGATTGAACGCTTTAATATTGAAACAAGTGCAGTAAATGAGCAGAAATTCCGACCTGTTTTGAGAGCTAAAGGGAAGATCGTGGAGAAACCAGAGCTCAGCAGTCAGGTGAGTGCTCCTCTTTGGGGTAGAGTCGAGTGGGCTAATGAGCCTCTAGCGGTGGGAGACTACGTAAGGAGAGGCCAGAAACTAGTTAATGTGGTTCTGGAACTTAACTCGCTTGAGCGTAAAGACTTAATGAATCGTTTTGAGGAAATTCAATCAACTAAAGAGCAGGCTGTTTACAAAGCACAAGCAACTGAAGAGGCTTTATCTACTATTGTCCGTCTTAGTGAGGAAAAAGTAATACCCCTTAGAGAAGTGGATTGGGCTAGACAAAGACATAAGAACGCACAGGAGGAATTACGTGTTCTTGAGAAGCAGTTTGATCAGTATCTGAAAGTAATGAAGTGGAGAGATCCTCGGTTTACACCTGTTATTGCTGCTATCGATGGTTATATTACTGATATCAATTTTATTCCTGGGGAGTTAAATAAAGATGGTGAAGTGAGAAGGTTGCTAAGTATTGTTGACCTTTCAGAAGTCTGGATTGAGGCTGAGATTGCAGAAGGTGATCTTAGTCGACTTTCGAGTGTCCGATCAGCTCTAATTCGTGCTGAGGCTTATCCTGCTGAAGAACGTCGTGCTCGTTTAAGAGCAATTAGCCCTTGGGTTGATGAGAAAACTCGTAGGCTCAAAGTAATTTTTGAGATAAAAAATCCCGGGAATAAACTGAAATTAGGTATGTGGGCTGATGTAATGGTGGAGTCGGGAAGATTTGTTAAGAGTCCGGCTGTATTAAGATCTGCACTTGTAGAAGATGGGGATCAGAGTGTTGTTTATGTTACGGATGGTCAGGGTTTATTTGAAAGAAGATTGGTTGAAGTTGGTGTGAAAAAAGACGATAAGGTGCAAATCAGGAAAGGTCTCAAGGCTGGTGAACAGGTAGTAACTCGAGGATTTTATCAATTGGGATCTCTTCATCGAAATTTTAACCAGACATCGGACAGTAGCCACTGATACTTCAATAAAAGACGAATATGTTTAACCAGATTGTTAAATTTGCTGTTGAAAAACGCCTGCTTGTTCTGGCCGCTACTATTCTCCTGCTTCTATATGGAGCAATATCTGCAGTTCAGGCACCCATAGATGTTTTACCTGACTTTAATCGCCCAGTAGTTACTATTTTTACTGAAGCTCATGGATTAGCTCCTGAAGAAGTCGAGACTTTAGTTACTTTTCCCATTGAATCAGCAGTAAATGGAGCCACTAGCGTTATAAGGGTTCGTTCTACTTCAGGAATAGGCCTGTCCATTGTTTTTGTTGAATTTGATTGGGATACGGATATTTATGCTGCTCGTCAGGTTGTAGCAGAACGCCTTCAATCCGTTAGTTTGCCTGCTGAAGTTACTCCTGTAATGGGACCAATTACTTCAATTATGGGTAGTATCGCGCTAGTTGGTTTTAGGAGCCAGACCGGAGAAACTTCTCCTTTAGAATTACGAACTCTAGTGGATTGGGTTGTACGTCCTAGATTGCAGGCTATTCAGGGGGTGTCTCAGGTAATTAATTTGGGTGGGGGTGTGAAACAGTATCAGGTATTGGTTTCACCTGAGAAGTTGAGACAATTCAATATTACGCTAGAGCAGTTAGAGACAGCCTTGGCTACCTCCAATGAGAATACTGCTGGAGGATATCTAGAACTCAAAGATCGTGAGTATCTAGTGCGCAATCTAGGTCGAATTTCTACTCTGGACGATATTTTGAATACGGTTGTTGAAGATAGTGAAGGGACTCCTGTCTATGTTAAAAATCTGGCCCGGGTAGCATTCGGGGCAAAGGTCAAGCGCGGGGATGCAGGACTTAATGGAGAGTTAGGAGTGATCACCAATGTGTTTATGCAACCGGGAGCTAACACGGTTACCGTTACTGCCAGTTTGGATCAAGCCCTTGATGATTTAAGGGTTGCTTTACCAGAAGATATAAAAATCGATCGAGAGGTTTTTAAACAGGCTAATTTTATCCAATCTGCTGTTGTAAATGTAAGGGAAGCTTTGGGGGATGCTTCTATTCTAGTCTTAATTGTATTGCCCATCTTTTTACTGAATTTCAGAACAACTGCTGTGACCATCACGGCTATTCCACTGTCCTTTGTTTTGATGTTGATAGTTATGCGTACCTTTGGATTTACGATTAACACAATGACTTTGGGGGGATTGGCCCTAGCTGTAGGGGAACTTGTAGATGATGCCATTGTGGGAGTCGAAAATGTTTACAGAAGACTTAAGGAGGCTCGCCAGAACCCTGGAAAACAATCTTTATTTGATGTGATTCGCCAAGCCACAGTTGAGGTCAGAGAACCTATCCTTTATTCCACCTATCTAGTGGCATTGATTTTTATTCCTCTATTTTTTCTGACTGGTGTGGAAGCCAAGATCTTTATGCCTCTCGGTATTGCATTCATTCTTTCTATTATTGCCTCCACAGTCGTAGCAGTGACAGTTATTCCTGCCTTGTGTGCCTACTTGCTTCCGCGGTCCAATTTTTTGCAGTCTCAGAAAGAAAGTTTACTCGTTAGATGGTTGAAAAGGGCAGAGACTCAGGCGCTTGAGTTTTCCATCCGGCATACGTGGAAAGTAGTTTTTATCACTGTTCTGGCAGTTCTAGTTGCGCTTTCCATGGTTCCGTTCATGGGATTGGAGTTCATGCCTCCGTTTAACGAAGGTAGCTTTACAGTAAATGTACTGGCAGAACCAGGGATTGCTTTGAGTGAATCCAATCATATCGGGGCAAGAGCCGAGCGACTACTTTTGGAAATTCCAGAAGTTAGTTCTACAGGAAGGCGCACGGGTCGAGCCGAACTTGATGATCATGCTGAGCAGGTCTACTACACTGAAATTGAAGTGGTGGTTAGGCAGTCGGAGCGAGGTATGATCGGGATTGCCCAAGATATGCGAGAACGCTTATCTGTGATTCCGGGAGTTAGTGTTTCAGTCGGTCAACCTATTTCTCATAAAATTGATCATTTGTTATCCGGAATTTCTGCTCAGGTTGCAGTCAAAATTTTTGGACCCGACCTAGAATCCTTGCACACAATTTCTGAAGAGGTGAGAAATATTATGGCATCGGTTCGAGGAGTGGTAGATCTCCGTGTAGAAACACAGACTCCTATTCCCCAACTCCAAATTACAATTGATCGTCAAGCAGCATCCCTTCACGGCATTCGGACTGGTGAAATCAACGAAATGTTAGAAACTTACTTGAACGGTCGAGTGGTTTCACAAGTGTTGGAAGGTCAGCGAAGTTTTGAGCTGATTTTGCGGGCTGACCAGCCACACCGTAGTGATTTTGAAGCTATTCGCAATTTATTGATTGATACTCCCGGTGGTGCACGGATTCCTTTGAGTGAGATGGCTTCAGTCCAGGTAGATCAGGGTCCAAATCAAGTTTTTCGTGAAAATGGTCAGCGACGAATGGTTGTTCAGTGTAATATCGCAGGCCGTGATCTTGGTAGTACTGTTAATGAAATTCGCTCTCGTGTTGGTGAAAATCTTGCTTTGCCCCCCGGATACTTTATCCTCTATGGTGGTCAGTTTGAGAGCCAACAGAGGGCTACGCGCACAATTGCTCTGACATCAATTTTTGTTGTACTTGCTATTTTTACGCTTTTGTATCACCGATTTAATAATTGTCGTATTGCAATTTTGATCATGATGAATTTGCCTTTGGCGGCAGTAGGTAGTGTGGTGGCTGTTTTTTGGACAGGTGGAAATCTTTCTATTGCTTCTCTTATAGGTTTTATTGCTGTTTGTTCTATTGCTTCTCGTACGAGTTTGATGCTTCTTTCTCACTACGTCCACCTAATGAGATATGAGGGAGAAAAGTTTGGGAAGCAACTGGTTATTAGGGGAGCATTAGAGAGGGTTGTTCCTGTTATGATGACGGCTAGTACTACAGGTTTAGGTTTGCTGCCTTTGGTATTGGGAGGAGATCAGAGTGGGAAGGAGATTCTTTATCCAGTAGCCGTGGTACTGATGGGGGGATTAATTAGTTCTACTTTTTTAGTAATGATTGTTGTCCCCGCAATGTTTAACAAGTGGGGAGAGCCTATTTGGGCTTCTATTCAAAAAGAGAAAAAGGGGGAGGAATAGTTACTAGTAATGACTTTCGAATATACAAATTCCAATACAAGTTCACAGAGAATTGCGTTCATTTTCTTTTACGGAATAATCATTCTGATGTGTTGTTTTCAGACTTCAGTCGAATCTCAAACTATCACAGGAAGTATTTCAGGTGCTGTCCAAGATGAAAGAGCCTCCTTTATTTCTGGCGCCTCTATTCTTGCCGAGAATATTCAAACCGGTTCTACCCGTTTTTTACTATCCGACTCAAATGGGTATTATCGTTTATCGGGACTGAATGCTGGATTATATACTCTCAAGCTAGAACAAGAGGGATTTCAGACTCTAATTAGAGATGGAATTGAGCTGGCTCACGGTCAGGATTTAATACTCGATCTTGTTCTTTTTGTAGGCCAACCTTCTTCTGAAATTACAGTGTTTGGCCAGACTCCATTGATTGGATCCAACAATAGTCAATTAGGTGGATGGATTGAGAATTCACAGATTGATAAGCTTCCTTTGAATGGAAGAAATGTATTTGATCTTTCTCTTCTTCAAGTAGGAGTCAATCCGTTTCCCCAGCGTCCAGCTGGTGGATCTGCTCCCCTTCTTAATCATGGAACTTGGTTTTCAATTAATGGGGCTAGTGTTCGTTCTAACAGCTTTTTGCTGGACGGAATTCCTGTTAATGATCCGACTGTGGCATCCACTGGAAGTATTGTCGGAGCATCCCTTGGGATGGAGGCAATACGTGAATTTCAGGTATTAACTAATACATATTCAGCAGAACATGGTCGAGTAGCAGGGGGTATTGTTAATGCAGTAACTCGGGGGGGAGAAAATAATTTTCATGGTTCTTTGTTTGAGTACCATAGAAATAAGTCTTTGGATGCCAGGAACTTTTTTGATCCTGCCCAAAAACCAAACTTTGTCCGGAATCAATTTGGGGGTTCATTGGGAGGGCCGATCAAAAGAGATCGGACGTTTTTCTTCACGACTACAGAAGTACTTCGCGAAAGGCTGGGAGTTACGACTATTAGCCCAGTTCCTAGTGCTGCAATTAGGGCAGGGACCGTTAATGCTAAGGTTAAGCCGTACTTGGACCTATTTCCTGAAGCTAATGTTGCTGGTTCTGTTTCTCAGCATTCCTTTACAGCTAATCAACCCACCAATAGCATATTTCACCGATCGAGATTTGATCACCTGTTAGAAGAAGGTAAAAGTGTTTTTGCCACCTATAGTATTGAAGTAGCTGATCGAATTAAGCCTAGTAGCTATCCTAGTTTTTCGCAAAAAAGCCAATCGCGGAATCAATATTTAACCTTGGAGGGTAGTTTTATGCTCTCCCCAGATCTGCTTTTGATGTCCCGAATGGCGTATGGCATGAGTGAGTTGGAAGAGAACAACCAGGCTTCTTTTGCAGTGGATTCTTACAAGGTGAATTCGGCTGTGGCTACCTTCCCCCAGATTTTAATTGGTGGTTATCCTGACTTTGGTCCTACAGCAGTAGCCCTTTTTGAACTTGATCAGAGACAGTTTAGCTTTAGTCAGGATCTGACTTATCAAAAGGGTATTCATGCTTTTAAGGCAGGTTTTACAGTGGACCAAACGAATTTGAAACGAAGTGGATTAGCCTTTGAAAGTGGGCGATTTAAGTTTGGCAATATTAATTCTTTTGTTAATGGAATTCCTTTTCTTTATATCGGGACTACTTTGAATTCGGCCAAATCCTTTGAGTTTAAAAATACCTACTGGGGTGGTTACTTAGAGGACGGTATTAGATTGCACCGGAATTTTCATTTGAGAGCGGGTATCCGATGGGAATTTGCAACAGTTCCAAAGGAAAAGATAGGTGCTTCTGCTGGTCTTAAGAATCCATTGACTGATTCGGCGGTGACTGTTGGTAAGCCATTCAAAGGTTTGGGATCTAATTGGGGACCGCGAGTGGGTTTCACTTGGGGTTTTTCTCCCAAAACCGTTTTGAGGGGTGGAATGGGACGTCATTATGATTTGGCCTTGATTCCTTTTGCTACACATATTTCTGCGACCGGAATGCCTCCTGCTATTTCCAGAACTACTCTTTTTATGCCTGCTTTCCCAAATCCTCCTTTATCAAATCCAGTTGGGTCTGTTTCTCCTCAACCGATGGGTTTCCATCTTCAGACGCCTCGAATGGATCATTATGATTTAGGTGTGCAGCATGAAATTTTCTCAGATACGTTGGTGTCTGTGGGATATGTTGGTTCTCACGGAGCTAATCTGATACGTCGTGGAGATGTTAATTTAGCTCTACCTCAAACTGTTGATGGAAAGCTATTTTTCCCAACGGGCAGTACTCGCCAAAATACTAATTTTGGTACGATCACTTCGATCCGTTCCGATGGTACGAGTAGCTATCATGCTCTTCAGATGAGTTTCAAAAGGCGGTTCAGCCAAGGCCTCTCTTTTAATGCTTCTTATGCTTGGTCTCGTGCCATAGATGATGGCTCTACTCAAATATTGGCCCTTGATGCCGGAGGTGGAGCTGGTAATGTGTTTAACCCTTTCAATAACAATAGTGAGAGAGGGCTTTCTGACTTTCACATGAAGCATCGGTTTCTGTTGGACTATGCCATTGACTTACCCTCTCCGGAAATGGGAGCCGTTTGGATGAGTCGCTTGTTAGAAGGTTGGTCATTAATGGGAATTGTTAACATAACTTCGGGTCGGCCGTTTGATGTTTTTGTAACCAAGAATCGATCGGGTTCTCTGAACGGTGCAATTGCATCTTCTGGACAGGGGTTAGATCGACCTAACTTGGCTTCAGGTCGTACTCATAGTAGTGCTATTTTAGGTGGACCAAATAAATATTTTGATCCCTCTGCTTTTGAGTTGCAGTCAGCTGGATATTACGGAAATTTGGGGAGAAATAGTCTTATTGGACCGGGGTTTGCAAAAATGGACTTATCCATGGTCAATCAGCGAACTCTGTCTGTTTGGAATCGCGAGATAGGAATGCAATTTCGACTCGAAGCATTTAACCTGTTGAATAATTCTAACTTTGGATTTCCTAACCGAGTGGTTTTTACGGGTGCGGCAGATAACGAAGCACCGCTGTCAACCGCGGGAATGATTAGTTCGACAGTTTCAACTTCTCGACAATTACAGATTGTTCTGAGAGCCACATTTTGAGTTGTCTGGTTGTGATTTTCTCAGAAGCTAGTAAATGTAAAGAGAGAGTTCTTACTGTGTTGAGGCCTTCCTACTTTCTTCTTTCTAGTTTTCGGCTTGTTCAATGTTACGATCTTTGATATCTCTTAGGCAGACAGAGATCCAAGACAATCCTGATGATGACAGGGAAACGGATCAATATTTGTTTCTCAAGGGCCATTCTGGAGTTGTGGCCTAATCAGCTCATTTTGTAGGGTATCAAAGGAGGAGCTAGGACCATGTCATTTAGCCGACGAGCCTTTTTGAAATTGGGTCCGGTAGGTGCTGTTGCAGTTAGTGGCAATAGGGTTGCGACAGCCCAAGAGCGTCCGGACCGCAAACAAAGTTTTACTCTTGAGGATCTGGGATTTACGGACGAGTGTTTCAAGGTTCGTCGAGAGCCTATCCGGTGGCCAAATGGTGCACGCATTGCTCTAACTTGGTCTGTTGACCATGAAGATTATAATGATGCGGCTTCGGTGGCTGATGTCCACTACTGGACTTACGGAGGCAAAGCAGGTATTTGGCGAATTTTGGACGTTGCAGCCAAACATGATGTAAAACTTTCTGTTTTTGCTAATGGATTAACTACTCAGCGCTATCCCCATGGTATGCGGGCCCTACATGAGGCAGGACATGAGATTATTGCTCATGGATGGGCTAATAATTGGCAACTTCATATGATACGACCAGAGGAAGAGCTTCCTTTGATTAGGAGGACTCTGGATACCATTCGCCAAGTTATTTCTGCTCCGGTTTATGGTTGGATGGGTCCAGGTTGGCGTACCACGTCACAGACAATGGAATATATTGCTCAGGAAGGTTGCACTTTTAGTGGTGATTATCCAATTGATGATCTTCCCTTTACTCTGTCTCTGAAAAACGACAAGAAGATGGTAGTGGTGCCCTATATTCGTGAGTCAAACGATATTCGGATACACAAATTTCACCGGCAGTCACCTTCAGTGTGGTTAGACTGCTTCAAAGACCAGTGGGATGTTTGTTATAAGGAGGCAGAAAATTTCCCCATGATGATGAATGCAGATATTCATTCTTGGGCCTACGGCCGTCCTATAGGAAAACAAGTAATTGAGGAATCAATTCGTTATGCCAAAGGTTTTTCCGATGTTTGGTGGTGTACTCGTAAGGAAATAGTAGATTGGTGGTTGCAGCAAAATTATTCCTGAGTTTATTTCGAAGTATTATTGATTTTTATTTGAGAGGGATACTATGCAAGAGCGTGATTGGACAACGGCAGATTCCTTAGAAACTACGGATGGTCGTCATTTTCAAGTACAGCGAGAGGCAATTGCGTGGCCCAACAAAGCTCGAATTGCTGTGACGTGGACAGTTGTTTTTGAATTGCTAACTTCTACGTCTAAGCATTTTACTACAGCCAATGTGATTAACAGTGTTTATGGCGGACGTAGAGGTATTTGGAGAATCTTGGATAAGTTTGATGCTTATGGAGTGAGAGCCTCGATCTTTGTTAATGGAGCCGCTGGCGAAAAATTTCCTCAAGTTGTTAAGGAGGCTGTTGCTCGAGGGCACGAAATAGTTCCTTATGGATATGCTTCTAATTTTTACCTTGAGGAGCTAAATGCGCAACAGGAGCGAGAACATATTTTAAAAACTATTAAAATCATTGGTAATTTAACAGGCAGTAAGCCTCGTGGGTGGGCCAGTCCAGAGTACCGGCCTGGCCCAAACACTCTGAGCATTTTGGCGGAGCAGGGAATTGTTTGGAACGGAGACTTTCCTAATGATGATGTGCCTTACTCTTGTAAAGTGGGAGGAAAGAAACTAGTTATTATCCCTTACCAATTGGAGTCGGATAGTAGAGAAATATATGAACGTCACCGTCACCATCCGGATGTTTGGGTGGATTGTTTCATGAGGTCTTTTGACACTTTGTATGAGGAAGGAGCAGAGAGTCCTAAAATGATAAATGCGACTCTGCACGCGTATTTAGCTCGTTCACTGTGGATGAAGGCATTGGAGAGCACAATTCAGCATACTCGTCAGTTTTCCGATGTTTGGTATGCCACAAGAGATGAGATCGCTGACTGGTGGTTGAAGCGGTAAGTGGAAACCGCTAAGCATAAAGCCCAACCTTCATGGGTATTGTCTTTTTTCGTTGTCTGGATTCTTCTAGCGTTTTATATGCTGAGTCCATGTTTGGCTGATGATTTAGTCAATCAGTCGGCTATTGTGGGCGCCAATTTATTAGATGTCGATGCAGGAAAGCTGATTCCTAATGCTCTAGTAGTGATTCAGGGAAGGCGTATTGCCTATGCTGGTCCGTTACGAGATGATCGGGTCCCCTCACAAGGAAAGTTAGTTAACGGTCGCGGGAAAACAATTATTCCTGGTTTGGTTGATCTGCATACTCACCTAAGATCTCCTTATTTAGCTCGATTTTTTCTGGCTGCAGGAGTTACTACGATACGGGAGCTTGGATCTCCGATCCGTCCTTTACTTAGACTTTTAAGTGAAGTTGAGGCAGAACGTTTGCCTGCTCCTCGTGTGGTGCCATGGATTGCCGTTTCTGCTTCTGGACAGCCTCCCTTTTCCCATGTAATTTCTGAAAAATCACAGCTTTCCCCTTTTTTAAATTTTGTTGAAGAAAAGAAATTTCAAGGACTTAAAATTTTTGATTTTCCTTCCCATTTATTTCCCTTTCTAGTGTCAGAGAGCCAAAAACGGGGTTTAATGGCTGCTGTTCATGTAGATCGAATGTCCCCCTTGGAAGCTATTAGAGCCGGTTCAAATACCCTTGAGCACATTGTGTTTTTGATCCGCGATTTACTCCCAACTGGGGAAAAAAACTCTCGCATGACTGCTCAGCTCATGCAAGTGTGGAAGGATCTTGAAATCAATTCAGTTGGAGTTCAACAGTTAATTGCAGATCTTAAAAAGCATGAGATTGCTTTAGTGCCTACTTTATCCGCTTTAGAAGGGATTCTTTATCCTAGTCAAATTGAGATTCTCCAGCCTGAAATCCAGCATTTAGGTGCTGGGATAAAGAAAGCTTTTTTGAAAGGGATTTACGGAAGTGATTTTGTAGCTGATTGGCGGGATGAGGACTGGAAAATTTCCAGGATGGCTTTTAAGAAAATGCTGAAATTTGTTGGTGAGCTTCACCGATCCGGAGTTGTGATTTTGTCAGGTAGCGACAATTTTATTCCTGGTTTTGGAATTCACCGGGAGCTTCAGTTATTAGTTGATGGGGGATTGAAACCTATCGAAGCATTAGAAGCAGCTACCCTGGGAGCTGCTCGCTTACTCGGGGAAGAAAGTTCAAGGGGCTCCCTGCAGGAGGGAAAATTTGCAGATTTAGTAATTATTAATGGTGATCCCTTGCAGGATATTACTCGGACACGCGATATTGTTTATATTGTCAAAGAGGGAATTTTTTTTCATCCAGAAGTATTGATTGGTAAATAGTGATTTGAAATAGAAAGACTTTAATTTCATTCTTTATTTAATTGATGTTTTGTGAACAGTAATCCCGCGATGTAGAATTCAGGTAACGGATAAAGTGACATGATGTATAAGAAGATTTGCAAGCGCTGGTTTTCCATTCAGAAGTTAGTGGTTTTTGTTACGTTCCTTTTAGTCCTAACTCATACTGCTAATGCTCAACAGCGAACATATACTTGGGGATCAGGAGTTAAGGGAGCTTCTTGGTATCCAGTAGCAGCTACTATAAAAACCCAACTGCCCTTTGTTAACCTTCGCTTGCAGACCAGTGGCGGTGTTAGTAATGCGGTATTAGTTGGGAGCAAGCGGATTGATTTTGGTTTTGTCCAAGATTTCAATATGGTCATGGCGCAAAAGGGGGAGCCTCCGTTTCGGCAGGCGTTTAACAACCTTCGGGTGTTATTTACTTTCATGGTGGGATACGCACAATACGTGGTTCGAGCTGATTCCGATATTAAGCGAATCGAAGATTTGGCAGGTGTAAGGGTCAATATTGTCGATCGTGGGTTTTCTACGAATCTGGCTAACGAGATCATTCTTAAAGCAGCTGGTATTTTAAATAGAGTTAAACCTGCTTATTTAAGTTATGCTGACGGAGCCCAGGAGTTTGTGGACGGTCATTTGGATGCTCTTCTTTATCCAGCTATTGCTCCCAACGCCTCGATTCAGAACGCTGCGAGATCAGTTCCTATTCGACTGCTTGAATTTGATGAAGTGCTTGTCGAAAAGATTAGGAAGTTGAATCCAGTTTTTGAAGCAGCTAACTTGAAAAAGGGTACTTATCCTAGTATGGATAGGCCAATTAAAACACTGTTGACTCGTCATGTAGTTTTTACTCGTGCGGATATGGATGAAACTCTGGTTTATAGAATTGTTAAGACGGTATTTGCAAAGAAAAAGCGTATAGAAAAAGCCCATGTGGGGCTTAGTGAGATTAATCTGAAACAAATGTCAGCTCCAATTTCCGGACTGGCCTTTCATCCTGGTGCTCTGCGTTTTTTCAAGGAGTCTGGTCTGCGGTAATACTGGTTGTTGGTGCCTCTAGTTGTGTAAGTAATGTGAGCCAATCTTATTCTTCATTCATGAGAGGATCCGGGAAATGGTAGTAGTGGGTAAAATGCAGTGTGGGAGAGTTGGGTGAACTTGTTTCTACAGAACTTCTTCCAGTCTCAGAGGGCAAATCGTCGTGATTTCGGTTCAGGTATGGGACAGATCTGCAACTTCATTTTGCTGGGATTTGCTGTTGTATTTCATCTTTTAGCTGCCCTAGTTCCTGTTGTCACTCCTCTGGAGTTCAGGGCTCTGCACGTCTGCATCTTTACAATCATTGTTTTGTGGAACTATCCGGTTTCTTCCCGTATTAGTTTTACCAAGGGTCTGATGCTTGACTTCGGTTTGATCGGCCTTTCTTTGATGAGCTTAGGATATGTGGTGATTAATCACGAAGTTCTAGAAACACGTATTCACTATGTAACACCTGTGGCAGATGTCGAAGTATATTTGGGAATTATGGCTAGCCTATTGGTTATGGAAGCTACTCGTAGAGTAGTTGGTCTGGTACTGCCCATTATTGTTGGGGTAGTTGTGAGCTACAGTTTTTTGGGTCCAGCATCGGTAGGAAGTGGTGGCATGACTGTTCAGCTTGTGGTGGAGAAGATGTATTTGGTCACAGACGGTATTTTTGGGATGCCAACTAGTGTTTCAGCAAAGTATGTTGTGCTATTTGTAATTTTGGCTACCCTTCTTTCAGTATCCGGCTTAGATGATCTTATTATGCATCTTTCCCATCGCCTGGTCCGACGTAGTAAAGCAGCTTTAATCCAGCTACCAGTTATTACCAGTGCTCTTATGGGTTCATTAATTGGTAGCAGTACGGCAAATGCAGTGGCAACGGGGTCAGTTACTATTCCGTTACTTAAGAAATTTGGTTTTCGTTCTGAGTTTGCAGCAGCCATTGAAACATGTGCTTCTACTGGGGGTTTGTTTCTTCCACCAGTTATGGGTGCAGTAGCTTTTGTCATGTCAGAGTTCACTGGAATTCCCTATATTACTATTGCTTATCATGCTCTGGTTCCCGCGTTGCTTTATTATTTTGTAATTTCTTTCACTGTCTATCTACATGCCCATCGTCGCCGACTTCTAGAGAACATAGATGTGAATTTATTAAACACCGTTTCCACAAATCAGCCCAAGTTGTTGGGCATACAACAGTTTTTTCTCGTTTTGCCGGTTGTTGTTTTACTTTATGTTCTTATTATCGGGAAAAGTCCTGTTTTAGCTGCATCTTTGAGCATATTACTGGGTCTAGTACTTTCACAGCTTCGAGGAGGGGTGGGCTGGAGGCTAGATTTTTTCAAAAATTTTGTTTCCAGAGCGGCACTGTCAGCTGCTGGTGTAGTTCCGACACTTGTTTGTGCTGGCATGATTGTGGCAGGAATTGAAATGTCTGGACTGGATACGGAGCTTGTTGAGTTTATCTACGAGTATTCTACTAGTTTACACCTCGGCCTTTTGTTAGCTGCTCTCCTTAGCATCATATTAGGACTGGGTATGCCTATCATTGCTGCTTATACCATTCAGGTAGGGGTGATAGCTCCTCTATTGGCAGAACTAGGTCTTTCGATTCTACAGGCCCATCTTTATCTCATTTTTTTTGGAGCCGCCTCAATGATGACTCCTCCGGTGGCAGTGACGGCTTACGCTGCTGCAGGAGTGGCAGGAGCCAATGTTCTCAAAACTACCCTTTTAGCTGTTCGGCTAGGTTTTGTTGCCTATGTAATTCCCTTTATCTTTGCCTTGAACCCAGCGCTGTTGTTGTTGGGGAATTCTATTGATGTTCTTAAAGCTTTATTTTTTACGATTGGGGGAACTTTTTTGATAGCTGCTGGATTTGAAGGTTGGTTTTTTCGTGACTTAAATCGTATTGGACGGTTGTGTTTGTTGTTAGGGGGAGTTTTTATGCTGGTCTTCTACTTGGCTAGTTACTGAAAAATAGTAATTGACGATTAGTAGGTAAAGTGTTTTTGATATCTACGTTTTAAGAGGCTAAGTCGGGTTGTTAAAAATCAAATGAGTGGTTGAATTTAACCAATAGAGTACGATTCACTAGTCCCCCAAGGAATCCTCTGTAGGTGGGATCAAAGTCACGAGTATCATTGTAAACGATGAAGATGTCATCACCTGGTCGATAGATATAGTTCAATCGAACGTTCAACAGGAATCGATCATAAACATTATCGTACTGGATAGCTGTGCTAGTTAGCAGTTTATTAGTCAAATTGTAGTTGAGTCCGGTGTTTATTACTCGGGCTACGAATGAGCCATTGGCTAGATGAACTTTGTTGTACTCGTGTTCGAGCATTATTGAAAAGTGCCTATTAATGTCAATTTCTCCATCGGTCGAAATTGTGAGTTTTTTTCCGTTGAAGTAGGTTCCTCCTGCTACCTCAAACTCGCCACTGGCTCTGCGTCCAGAATAGGTTCTCACACGGACGGAGTAGTCTAGAAAATTATAGCCGCCTATGGGAAGTGAGACTGTAGGGTGGACTTTAAATTCTTTTGTTAGTAGTTCGTATTTGTCATCTGCTCTTAGTGCTACTAAGTCACCACCTTCAGTATCAATTCCCAACCAAACACCAGTTTTTCGGCTTTCCAGAGATCCTGTTGTTTGATTGTTGTACCATTCGGCTCCAGCGGACATAGTGACTTGGCGAATAGAGTCAATTCCAGGTCGGGGTCTCCAGGTACTTCTCCACCTTTTTTTGGCTGTATTTTTTCGAAGAACAAATCCCATTTCAGGGTTAAAATTTTCATCAATGCGGGAGCGTTCCAAAACAGTTCTGAAGTGGTCAGTCTCCCAGCGGAGCATGCCTTGGTGAGATAAGTTGTTCCCCTTTTTCCCAAAAGTATCAGATTTGGCGACAAGTCCTCTAAGTAGTAATTTGTCAAAGAGCACAAAATTGCCGTCAATGCCGCCCACGCGATTGTAATGTTCTCCACCACTGGCGATTTTATTGGTCAGGATGCCTCCAATATAAGAGCGCTCTAACAACTTCTTCTTGACTCGAACAACTCCATAATTGGTTTGAGGAATCGAATCTTTTTTGTCAGTGTGCATATTGATGGCTCCGAACTGAAATCCAGCAATGTCACCAGTTACCTTGGCTCCTGCAAAAATGGGGATAGGTATATTTTCTTGCTGAGTGGAAACTGTATTTTCTTCTAGACCAATTCGGCGACTGAAGAAAAGCAAGAGATCAGGTGCAGAGTCTTCAAATCGGGGTGGTTCAGTGCCAAAATCGAAGATACCAGCTCCTTCAAGAAAGAATTCGCGTTTTTCAGGAAAAAAAAGTGAAAATCGGGTGAGATTTAATTGTGCTGCATCGACTTCGGTTTGAGCAAAATCTGGATTGATAGTGAAGTCAGCTGTTAACGAAGAGGTTAGAGAGATTTTCAAATCTTCAATGCCAACTTGAGATTCATTCTTAAATTTGGATTCAGTGGATCCGGAATTTTCAGGGGCTTGACTGAAGCCACCTACTACAAAAGGTTTTACTCTTAGTTTTAGACCAGTCTGCACCTGTTTCAGATCGGTTAAATGGCCAGCTTGGGAGAGATGTAAAAGGGTGTAGTCTCGATCCCAACCCGACCAGAATGACTTTTCATTTTTTCGTCGAATGAATCGCCCGAAGTTCAGTCCCCATGTTTGCACCTCGCTTTTGGGACTGCGTAAGCTTTTAAACGGAATTGCAATTTCAGCTTCCCAGCCTTGTTCATTGATGTTAGCTTTGGCTTCCCATTTTTCATTCCATTCAACATTAATGGACGCTTCATCTGTAACTAAAGCATCCATCCGGGTGCCCAAAGCGTTGATACTAAATGCATAGGCATTACGATGATCGTGGAAGGTATCGAGTGCGATGACGAATTCGTCATCATTGTCAAATCTATCGTCGCGTGCCAGTTCTGTTGCTCTGATTAATTCGGGATTAGAGTCAAAACAGGTAACACCGAAATAGATAAACTTATCGTCATAAAGCACACGTACTTCAGTCTTTTCACTGGCAGGTTCTCCTTCGTTGGGGTCGCGTTGTACAAAGTTCTTGGCTACGGAGGCTCTTTGCCAGACAGTCTCATCCAAAGTACCATCCATATGTATAGTTTCATCTGAGGAAATTTTAACAGCGCTTATTTCAGGTCGATTCGGAGTTTGAGACCATCCCATTCCAGCCATTGCTAGTGTAATAACCACAGTAATGACTAATTGCTGAGTCAGAGTTTGTCGATCAAGCAATATTAGAGGGTGTTCGTCTGGATACATCGGGTGTTGAATTAACTATTTTTGCTTTAAAATTAGAAATCAAACGAGTGATTGAATTTAACCATTAGAGTACGATTCACTAGTCCCCCAAAGAATCCTCTGTAGGTGGGATCAAAGTCACGGGTATCATTGTAAACGATGAAGATGTCATCGCCTGGTCGATAGATATAATTCAATCGGACATTCAGTAGGAATCGATCGTAGACATTGTCGTATTGTATTGCTGTGCTAGTTAGCAATTTATTAGTCAAATTGTAGTTTAGTCCGGTGTTTACGACTCGGGCTACGAAGGAGGCATTGGCTAGATCAACTTTGTTGTACTCGTGTTCGAGTATTACTGAAAAATGTCTATTAATGTCAATTTCTCCTTCGAAATCGACTGTAAGTTTGTTTCCGTTGTAGTATGTTCCGCCTTCTATCTCTAATTCAGCGCTAGCCCTTCGTCCGTCATAGGTCCTCAAACGTAACATATAGTCTTTGAAATTATAGCTGCCTATGGGAAGTGCGGCTGTGGGGTGGACTTGAAACGTCTCGGCTAGTAGTTCATAGTTGCTGTTTCCGCTAAATGCCACTAAGTCACCGCTTTCATAATCAATACCAAAATAAAAATCATTTTCCCTGCTTTCTAGGGATCCTGTTGTCTGGCTGTTGAACCACTCGTGTCCGCTGGAGATAGTGAGTTGGCGAATAGAGTCAATTTCGGGTCGGGGTCTCCAGGTCATCCGCAACTGTTTCTTGATCATGTTTTTCCGAAGAACACAACCAATCTCAGGCTTGAAATATTCATCAATGCGGGTGCGTTCCAACTCAACCCTCACCTGATCGGTGTCCCATCGAAGTACACCCTGGTGAGCCAGGTTCTTTTCTTTTATTCCGAAGGTGTCGGACTGGGTGAGAAATCCTCGAAGTAATAATTTTTCGAAGAGTACAAAATTGCCGTCAATACCGCCCACGCGATTGTAATGCTCTCCGCCACTGGCAATTTTATTGGTCAGGATGCCTCCAATGTAAGAGCGGCCCAACAACTTTTTCTTGACTCGAACAACTCCATAGTTGGTCTGAGGATTCACATTTTTCTTATCAGTGTGCATATTGATGGCCCCGAACTGAAATCCGGCAATGTCACCAGTTACCTTGGCTCCTGCAAAAATGGGAATAGGTGTATTTTCTTGCTGAGTGGAAACTTTATTTTCTAGACCAATTCGGCGACTGAAGAAAACCAAGAGATCAGGTGCAGATGAGCCATAACGGGGACGTTCAGTGCCAAAATCGAAGATACCAGCTCCTTCAAGAAAGAATTCACGTTTTTCAGGGAAAAAGAGGGAAAACCGAGTGAGATTTAATTCTGCTGCATCGACTTCGGCTTGGGCAAAGTCCGGATTTGCGGTGAAGTCAGCTGTTAACGAAGAGGTTAGAGAGATTTTTAAATCCTCAATTCCTACTTGGGATTCATTCTTGAATTTGGATCCGGAATTTTTTGGGGTCTGGCTGAAGCCACCTACTGCAAAAGGTTTTACTCTCAGTTTCAGACCTGTCTTAACATGTTTCAGGTCGGTCAGATGGCCGGCTTGAGATACATGAAAAAATTGGTAATCTCGATCCCATCCGGACCAGTAGGTCATTTCATTCTTTCGTCGAATAAGCCGGGCTAATTCAAGTCCCCACGTTTGCACCTCACTTTTGGAACTACGTAAACTTTTGAATGGGATTGCAATTTCAATTTCCCAGCCCTTTTCGTTGATAGTAACTTTGGAATCCCATTTCTCGTCCCATTCGACATTAAAGTTCACGTTTTCATCTGTAATCAGAGCATCGAATTGAGTCCCCAGAGGATTAGTGGAAAATACAAAACCGTTACGATGGTCGTGAAAGGTGTCGATCAGAATGCTGAATTTGTCATCATTAGCAAAGGAATCATCACGTCCCAGTTCTGATCCTCCGACTAATTCGGGACTGGAGTCAAAACAGATAGCACCGAAATAGATAAACTCATCGTCATAAAGCACACGTACTTCGGTCTTTTCACTGGCAGGTTCTCCTTCGTTGGGTTCACGTTGTGTAAAGTTGTTGGCTACAGAGGCTCTTTGCCAGACAGCCTCGTCCAAAATGCCATCCACACGTATAGTTTCACCTGAGGAAATTTTAACAGCGCTTATTTCAGGTCGATTCGGAGTTTGAGACCATCCCATCCCGGCCGTTATTAGTGTGATACTTGCAGTAATGGTTAAATTCAGAGCTAGAATTTTTAAACTGGTTAAATTTAGAGCGCATTTGATTTGGCATATCAACAAAATTAATCCTGACTTTCCCATGTTACTGAGTCTCCTGTTGAGATATTTCCATCGTCTAACACCTCTGCATAAACGCCCCCTCGCCAGTCATGTTGCATGCTTTGGCGCAGACCGGGAGCAGATACTTCTATGTGTTGACATGGAGTAGTTTCGCCTCCTATTTTCAGTCTGCAAGGGCCCACTCGTATAATACGATTAGTCGAGTGGTGCAACTGAATGCCAGTGACTAGCAGATTAGCTCTCCTTTGGGCAGGGTCTAAAGAGATTCCCAGTTCCTGTATCGTTTCATTCCATTGTTCGATTTCTAGTAATGTTACCTGACGTTTGCCTCCCAAATCGGCGCTACCCACTAGGCCTTGTCCTGCTTTTAATTGTGCATTATCGCACTCATCCATGGGACCACGGTGACGGGGTTTTAGCCAAATTTTAAGAAGCTTTCCTTGTTCAATCATTTGCGAGTCTTTTCGATCGACAGATTATAGCATTTGGGGGACTCAGTCGTTATTTAACGCCGGTATTTTGATTTGCTAATTAATCGAATGAAAATCCAGATGATAGTTTCTATTTGTTATTCCAAATTTTTCGATGGAGTGGAAATTTGAGAATGTTCACTGATAAGATTTCCATCTCTGGTCAAATTAATTTTACTGGCCACAAAAACTGGTTGAGAAATTTCAGGGGGAATGGCTTATGAAAAAGAGATTTAATAAGTGGTATCTATTGAGTTGTCTGGGATTGGTCGTAGTCCTGTTTCCTTCGACAGTATTTTCGGTTCTACTAGCCGAAGTAGAGATCAAAGAGGACTCTGTTCAGCTTAAGCGTATTGGTCCTGAACGCCGCTTTGGAGGTTCTCCGGCAGGCGTACTTTATATTCGAGCTGATCAGTCTCCCAAAACAGCTGTTATTTTTATTCATCCAGAACATGATTCACGCAACGATTGGCGAGCTGCTGCATTGGCTAAAAAAGGATTTGCAGCCTTTGGTTTCGCCACCCGTTACGTTAAAGAAGATCATCACTTAATTATGGAAGAAGTAATGCTGGATCTGGCTGAAGCCATTCGATATCTTAAGCAAGAACGGGGTTTTAGCCATGTAATTCTGCATGGGCACAGCGGTGGTGGAGGAACAGTTTCCTTTTATCAAAATCAGGCCCAGACTTCACCTCCTAACCGTGTTACGAGTACTCCTGCTGGTGATCCACCTGATCTGAACCAGTACAGTCTTCCACCGGCCGATGGTCTTATTTTGTCAGCTGCTCATGTGGGTCGTGGCTACGCTGTTACACGTAAGCTAGATCCTTCGGTAGTAGATGAAAATGATCCTCTTTCGGTAGATTCAAGTTTGGAGCATTTTGATCCAGATAATGGATATCGAATTCCTCCAGAAAGCAGTCATTATTCAGAAGAATTTTTAAAGCGGTTCAAGAAGGCTCAGGATGCCCGAATGGAACGTCTAGTGGCTAAAGCTTATGAAATGGTGGCCGAAAAAAAGATGTATCGTAGTCTATTAGAGGCTCCTGATTTTAAGGACCGGTCTGTTCAGGAGCAGTTAAGAATCCAGCGTGGAGCTATTGTGCAGCGTTATATGACGATTTATCGTAACCATGCCAATCTTTACTATGTGGACCCCACAATTGATCCCAATGATCGTGCATTGGGGGCTGGTGGTGCGTTGATTACCGGTTATCGGCCTGATCTTTACAACTACTATGCCCATTTTCATCCTCGAAATACCACTCCAGAGGCCTTTTTAAGTGGTAATTCTCCAGCTTCGGTTGTTTTCACCCCAAAACTTCTTCCTCAGGTTACAGTTCCTTTGCTGGTTATTTTGGGTAGTGCAGATCCCAGTGCTCGTATGGCTGAGTCAAGAGCTCATTACGATGCAGCGGCTAGTTCGGATAAGGAGTTTGTGATCATAGAAGGAGCCGATCACGGGTATCGTCCGGCCGGGCCTAAAGCGGGCAAGGGAGACCAAAGAGAAAAAACAGTCCAAGCGTTAGCCGATTGGCTTGTCGAGCGCTTTCCTCACTAATTCTCTTATGAAAATAGTTAGTATTTATTGCAGAGGTCTAACTTTTTGATTACCAAGGCCAGCGTTTTTGAACCCAGTCAGTAATGGCTTCAATTACTTCTTCCCGTTGGTTACCCTCTCCAGCTTTGGGACCTTCGGGGAGATATCCGTGATCGCCGCCTTCTATCCAAACAATCTTTTTGTCTTGGCTAGCAGCAACTCTAAAAGCTTCCTCACCTTCGCTTACATGCACCCCAGGGTCTGCCGTGGAGTTAACAATTAACAAGGGAATGCTAATGATTTTCAAGTTATCCCACATACTGGCATTCGAAACAATCGATTCTGTACTTAAAAAAGCACGTGGAGTTACGGAGCGAAGACGGCGTTCATGTGACCAATTTTGCAAATCACTTCTTCGGCCAAAACCGGCAGCGTAATGACCTAGTATCCTATCGCTGGGATCTTCTGCTAGACCAAAATAGCGCACATCGGATCGGGTTCTCCAGATCAACATTGGCTCTTGAAATTGAGCTTTTCGTTCTATCATTAAGCGATCTTTCAAATCCATCTTTTCGAATTCGGCTGATTTCATTAGATCACGGTAGGAGTTTTGCTTACGGATCATTGAGCGGGCAATTTCTACTAGTCGTTCAGCTCGTTCCTGTTGGGCTGCACGAAACCGTTTTACAAAGCTGGGAGTGTATTCTGATATCTGAGGAGGTACACGCCATCCGTTGTCGGGGTTATAAGGGTCTAGAGTAGGATCGTAGGAAAATGGATCATTTTCGTCAGTCAATGAAGGGTCTAGGTGGTGTGCAATATGTATGCCTTCGCCTTCGGCTGCGTTTAAAGTGATGAGTCCTTGCACCTTGGGAAGATCAAACTCGTTCAGGTTGGGTGGATCTCCGGCGGGTGTATGTTTAATTCGGTCAGGAGGCAAGGTCTCAGCTTGGGCCTGAAAAAAGAACACCAGAGTTTTATTGCACGGGAATAGATT
>CAZASS010000002.1:25992-30406 GCA_964487835.1 uncultured Acidobacteriota bacterium
CCCACTGTGACCTGCTAAAATAACATTTTCTACGCCTTGGTTTTTAAGAAATCGAACTCCTGCAGCCACATCTAGTATCAACTCTTCGTGAATTCCAGAGTGACCAGCAGTTCTCGACATCATTCCCATTGCTCCCAGTCCATTTCTAGCCAAAGGCTTAAGAATAAAAAAGGTAGTGTTGTCTCCTCGTGGATGCATGATCAATACTGCTGTTTTAGGCTGTTTCCCCTCTGGTCGATAGTAAGCTCCCTTGGATCTTCCACCATCCTCAGCTTTGAGTCGGAACAATTCTGTTCGAATGTCTGAAAAGGTCTGGGGAAAAAGGGACCCAACAGCTAAAAGGGCCACTATTGCTAGTACGAAGGTTTTTACGAAATGTTGTCTCATTATTTTTCCTCCACGATCATAACTACGTGTTAAATCTTGATATTGGATTCATACTATCTATTGTGATTTGAGATTACGGGATTTTTTTTGATGATGCTTCCTTTTTTGCATAGTATTGCCATCTTTTTTCAATGCTGCGATCACCAAATGATAGTTCTATACAACGTTCTACTTCTGCAGGGGTCATTCCTGTAACTGTGCTGCCACTAGCTTCGGCGAGCAATTGTTTTTCAGCATTCTCTTCTAAGTGCAAAGAATAAGCAAAGGCTCGTTCAATACTGGGTCCAACAATGACTGCCCCATGCATTTTCATTAATACGGCCTGTTTGTTCCCTAATACACTGGCCAATTCATTCCCTAATTCTCGAGAATTAATGTGCCCCACATAATTATGTACTGGGACCCCCTTCCCAAAGATAGCCCCTCGAACAACTACTGGGACAATTGGTTTTCCAGTGATAGAGAAAATAACTGAATGAATGGGATGGGTATGAATAACTGACATGACATCAGGTCTGGCTCGATAAATACCAGTGTGAATCTCTGTTTCTCTTGGAGGATTTCGATCTCCATCCACTTTATTTGAATCTAAATCTACAGTCACAATATGTTCAGCTTGAAGAATGGCTCGACTGACATCCCTAGGGCCAACTAAAACTTTATTGGTTCCTGGAATTCGGGCACTAACATGGCCTGAAGAGGCAAGCAGTCCTTCTCTAACTAACATTCGGGTGGCCTGGGCTACTTTGGCCTTCAAGGTTTCGGTTTCGGACGGGTTATTAGACTGAGGAGATCCCATAGTGATTTGGAAAAAACAGAAGGCTATTGCAAGATTAAGAGCAATAACTTTTGGAGAAAGAAGAGATTTGGAAATGAACATTGTTTGGTTATGTTGTCTGTGATCGTAATTTGACATGATTTTAACTCCTGCTCTGATCGGCTACCGAATAACTTGGATACCAAGTAGATTCGGCACCGGTTCCCCGACGAGCGATTCCAATATCTAGTAGATAAGGTTCCCCGCTACGGGTGGCTTCTATGCCTCTTTTGAGGGCTGATTTTAGTTCATTGGGATTATTTACTTTGGCTCCGGGAACCCCATAGGCTTTGGCTAGGTGTGTGAAGTCAATGTCAGGATCTCCCAAATAGCAGGTCATATCTTTACCCTGTTTTCCCTGAAGAGTTCCCTTGCCCCAAATACGGCTGCGTTCACCGTCGTAGGAATGGTTATTCAAAACGATAGTGAGTACAGGAACTTGATAGCGCTTCATATTCCACATAGCCTGAGAGCCTCCGAACATAAAAGCGCCATCGCCCAACATAGCAACCACTTGACGGTTGGGGAGGGCAATTTTAGCTCCAACTGAAGCTCCTAGACTCCAGCCTAGAGCGACTCCTGCTGTTGAGATTTGTTGCATTTTATTTTGTCCGAAGGAAAGTATTCTATCTATAATAACTTCACCAGAATCCATTTCTTGGACCAAGTAAGCGTCTGGGTCCAGTTGGTCTTTGAGTTCCATCCCCAAACGTTCAACTGAAATTGGATTTTGTTCCCAGCGTTGTTGTACTACCCGATCGAAGGATTTTTGAGATCTATTTTTAAATACCTCAGCTTCCGCTCTTCGGGTTTCTCGCCATTTTTGAATGTCACTTTTACTGGCTCGAGACTTAACAGCTTCGATTAGATCTTGAGTAAATAGTTTGACATTAGAGGGGTGGGAGAGAAGAGAGGGGTACACACGGCCCATACTTTCAGTATTAAGACGCACCTGAACAATCTTAGTCTTGGGCGAGATCAGAGGAGTAGGTCCTTCGTGTGGTCTTAAGCGTCCTCCTAGATTTAGTAGCATATCTACTGATTTAGGATGTCTCATAACCTTTTTAAAATCACCTAGATATAGTGTGTGATCAGTAGGAAATGAGTTGCTCCAGCGACAATTTTCTGGGGGTTGTACTACTGGTATAGATAGAAGGTCTGCCAATTCAACTGCTTCCTTTTCAGCTCCCAGCGTATTGATTTCATCTCCTACATAAAGCAGTGGACTTTCAGATTGGATAAGAAGATCAGCGACTTCTTCTACCAAGCCTTGGTCAGCGCGCACTTCATTGGAATGAGTGAAATATTTCATATCAATTATGTCTGCTTCAGTTTTAGTCTCTAGAAAATCGCGTGGGACAGAAAGAAAGACTGGGCCTTGAGGGAAAGTCGAGGAAAATTTAAAGGCTCTGCGAAGATCTTCTGCAAGATTTTCAGGCCTTCTACTTTCCCAAGTCCACTGGGTAAAGGGTTCGGCGGCTTCTATAAGGTCATCTGTTTCCTGGTTGCCATGCCGACCTCGGGATGCTTCGTCAATCTGATCAGCACAAACAATAAGGGGAGTTTGGTCCTTGAAGCCATTGTACATATGAGTCATTGTGTTAGGAAATCCAGGACGAGAAACTGTTACAAAAGGTACTTTGCCACTAGCTTTTCCATAGCCATCTGCGATGGCAGTCAGTGTATTTTCGTTGAGTCCTAGGATTAGGTTCATATCCTTACGGTCTATTAGTGCGTCGTAGATAGGTCCGTTGTGGGCAGAGGGATTTCCAAAAATAAATTCCACTCCACATTGCTTGAGCTGTTCAATCAAAATGGTTCCTCCGTTGCCCTGGACACTACGTGCCGGTCCACTTGTGGAGGCTGGAATTTTAGGTAAAGATAAGGCTTTAGAAAATTTTTGTGCTGCAGTAGCAGTGAAGCCTAATGCAGTCAGTCTAGTGAGAAATGACCTTCGATTGAGATTTCCTTGTAAGAAATCTTTTACGGATTCTTTCATCGAGAAAGAGTTTTTAGCGGTCTTTTTGGGCTTCATAAGAACCTCCTAGTGCGATCTAAACGTTGGGGGAGTTTTACCCATTAATGTGTGTGTAAAATTTTTTGATAGTGTTCAATTTTTTCTTGAATAGCTTGGATTTCTTCCTTTGTCGGGTTATTGGGATTGGTTGCCGGTGGTAGCATTCCTAATTTCATAATACTAGCCATTAAAAGCATACGGGCTTTGGTAGCTGTCATATTTTGTCCTTCGATAAAAAGATTGTCAGGATCGGTTTTCATGAAACCACCAGCATTTCCTCGGGCCGCCTTAACGACTGGAATTCCTGACAGTACTGCCTTTCTAAGTTCTGTTTCCATACTGGCGACTAGCTTCCCATATGGGGCTAAACCTTCAGCCACAATTCCAGAGAGAGGATAAGCAGTTAGATGTTTTTCTCTACGGGCTATCATGTCTTCTTCACCAGAAGTTTTTATTAGAGGGTCAGCATGCCAGCGTGAACCTTTCATAATTGTTACCAGAGGAATTGCAGAGGGAAGAATTTCACCTTTAGAATTTTTGATTGGTACCGTTACGGTCCACACCTTGCTACCTTCTTTGCGAACTCCAGTCGTGGCCGATGGTAAAATAGTGGAGCGAAGTTCAGATAAGTAGGTATGTTTACGATTAGGGAAAAAAGTTACCCTAGGACCGTCCATACCTGTGCTGCCTACTATTCCTCCATGGCCTCCGGTATACACATATCCCCCGGGACGAGCATCTTCCTTCTGCACTTCCCGAGAGGAAAAAATTTGTTGAGCCTGAATTAAAACAGCTCCCATACGGTTACGGCCTTTATCGTCGGCCCAAACTTCGGATGTGATGTAGTGGACGGCATCAACAATATTGCCATCGCCATCTGCACTTACTAGTCCTCTTTTGCGTTGAGCGGCACTGCCAACAATAGGATGGTTAGTGTTAATGAGCAGGTTCAACCAGTAGACAGTATCTTCAATATTGGGACTACCTTCTAGCCAGATAGCTCCTTTGTAGAGTCCACTGTCAAAGGCTTTTTGGACCATATTGGTTACCCGGGCTAGGTGGCTCCGAGGAGCATCAGCATTGTATGGTCCATAAGTAAAAAAATGTTCTCCGTGACGTTCAGGAGGGATGTCCCCATTTCCTTGGTCGGTTCTTTGAGAGGCGGGGAATCCCTTGGTATAACCTCCTGGGGG
>CAZASS010000002.1:30416-30883 GCA_964487835.1 uncultured Acidobacteriota bacterium
CGTAAGAAATCATAGTCTGCTAGACCATAAATACCTCCTCCATTCCGTTCAATTTCTTCAAGGGTTCTCGAGGCATCAGGATAGAATGTTTGGCGAGCCTGAGAGAAAGGTGCCCCAGGTTCTGTAGCAGTATTATTCCAAGCTTTACCATCAGCCTGGATGGCCATATAGGGGAGGGGGTAGAGTCCGTCTTCGGGTTTAAGAATGACTTTGTAGACCGGGGTATCAGACGGAGATTTTTGTTGTGTGTGAAAGTCGCCTTGACTGTCGATGTAACCATCTGGAGCTGCATATAGTTCTGACACATCGCTTTCCAGTGGATGAGCAGAGAACTGTTTAACGTATATTGTGACAGGTGTCGCCAGGCGTTGGGGAAATAGCATATCGTAAGAGAGTGGTTTTCCTGAGCTGTCCTTGAGGAGAGGTAGATCATGTTTTATTCGGGCTTTGTTGCTAGTAATTAAGGG
>CAZASS010000002.1:30893-44817 GCA_964487835.1 uncultured Acidobacteriota bacterium
GGACCTGAGAAAAAAGCAATTCTTGGTTTTTCAGCTGCTATTAACAATTGGCTGATAAAAAGACAGTAGGCAGTTAAACTTATGATCAAAGTCATAGGTCGTTCAAACTCTACCAAGTGACTGTCCTTAGCAGTGGAATTTTTTTTCAGGAGTTGATGGAATTTTCTAATATTTTTTCTGATGACGAATGCTGTTTTCATGGTAATGCTCCTAGCCAGCCTGGAATGTAATCTACGGTAGAGCCATTCTGAAAGAGTTATGCCAAGAGAGTCAAGGAATTTAGCGATAGTTTATTGCCTTAGTTTTAAGGTTGAAATAAACTCGGAGTTTCCGAAAAAATTAGGAGGTTGGGTGTCCAAAGCAATGGCTGTGTTAATTCCAGACGGTAGATGTGTGTTCCGAATAGTTATTCTGCTTGTTTTATTGTGTAGTTTGACTTTTACCTGGTCCCAAGATTTGCCTCGTGTTCTCGTACTTTCAACTGGAGGAACGATTGCACATCTGCCAGATCGGTACATTTCGGGAGAGCAACTTGTGAGAGAAATCCCTCAGCTTGCCGAACACGCACAACTTGAGGCTGAGGAAGTAGTGAGAATACCCAGCTCAGAAGTAGGTCCACAGTTGTGGCTAAAATTAGCCAATCGGGTAAACGAGATTTACGCTCAGAATGCTGACTTAGAGGGTATTGTCATAACACATGGATCTAACACAGTGGCAGAAACTGCCTATTTTTTAAATCTTACGGTGAAGGATTCTCGTCCAGTAGTCTTTACTGCGGCTCAACGTTTACACGGGACTTTGAGTGCTGATGGACCTCACAACCTTCTAGATGCGGTTCGTGTGGCAGCACATCCATCAGCACGGAGGCGAGGGGTCTTAGTGGTAGCTAATGGTGAGATTAATGCTGCTCGTGATGTAACCAAAACTATCACCTATCGTCTGGAGACTTATAAATCACGTGATATAGGGAGTTTGGGGTATGTAGATCGAGATCAGGTGGTGTTCTACCGTTCTGTTGATTCTAAACATACGTACCGTAGCGAATTTAAAATTTCTTCCGTTGAGTGGCTGCCCAGAGTGGATATTGTATATGCCGCAGCCGGTATTGATGGGGAGATTGTAAAAGGTATTTTAGGAAGTGCTTCACCGAAGGGGATTGTCGTAGCGGGTTTTCCTACAGGGGAGGTTCATCCGGCTATGGAAACTGAATTAGTCAAAGCCTCTGAGACAGGGGTTTTCGTAGTAGTAACAAGTCGGGGTGGGGTAGGACGTGTGGCAGATATACATCCTCGCTATCGTTCACGTTCTAACTGGATTCGTGGTGATAATTTAACTCCCCAAAAAGCACGTATTTTATTGATGGTGGCACTTGCTCAAATCGCAGATGGAAGGGAGATTCAGCGAATTTTTCAGGAATATTAAAGTGTGGGTAAGTACCAAGCTGTTCCTTAAAATAGCTGTTAGTTGGATGGTTCTTCTGTATAGAAGCGTTTCCAGATGTCCCCATTAAGAAATTGTTCTGGGATTTGCTTTAACTCATTAAAACTGGCCTCGAAACAGGCTTCTGAATTTTGCCATGCATGGCAGGGTTTCCCTAAGGAGATCCAAAATCGGGTGTTTGCAGGGTTATTTTCATCAATTTCTACAACCATGCTGGAAAGGGAAGTTTCTTCGGTATAGTGAGTCCCATGTCGACAGATTGAGTTGGGTCCAGGTCCGTTTCCATGATCCTGTGAAAATTGTTTCATAAGGTCAGGGGTCAAATTACCCGTATTTTCCCTTAATAGCTGTTGGGTGCGAGAGTATCTGCAATAGCTAGAAACATCGTTAGGATTGTTTAAGTCTTTCATTACGACAAAAGAGTTAGCTCGAGAAGCAATGCCCGATTTTAGTATCTGAATGGCCAAGCGGTCATAGGATCCTTCTACAATTACTCCTGAAGTGGAGTCAACAAACTCTAGATTGCCAGGGGTCGCCATGGGATTATTTGCAATCTTAGCTGACACGTAATTGGCTGCTTCTAGAGCAGTAGACTTTTGTAATCCTTCACGACCTAATTGTGTTCGATCTAGAGCTCTCATTTGAGTAGTATCTACTTTGCGTTGGGCCAATTCTTTGGTTCGGGAAATATTAGCTCCCACCGCTATTCCTAAGCTGCTTACTCCCATTTTAAGACCGGTAGATCCGGCGGCTGCTACTCCGACGATATCAGGGCCGTTTTCATCTCGAATAGCTAGGACAATATTGATTTCTTTGTGTTGGTGAAAGTCTGAGCCCACTAAAGATTCAGCTCCTATTTTGTCACTATTTTTCATAAAGAGGGATTTTCCAGATGCGGTAGTGTTTCCCAATGCAAACATCACGGTACATTCATCAGTGAATATGACTCCGTGGCAAAGATTGAAAGCTAAAAGTTCGTTAAAATCTAATTCAGCGCCGTGGGCTATTCCCTTGATTTCCTCAATTAGTTTGTCGGAATAGTTTTGGGATACTTGTTTCGTTTTTTGAAGTACAGTGACTTTGTCTATATTCCTCTCACGAAATGCTAACCAAAAATTTTCAAGGTTAAAATGGATTGTATTCTTCAGAAGGGTTCCATAATTGAGCCCTCGAGAAAAAGGAGTTCCTCCGCAAGTTATCAATCTCATTTTTATTTTTCTCCTAATTTTGGGTGTAATAGATCCTGATCCGCCAGTACGATTCCATCTTCATCTGAGTAAAGGTAATGATTTGGGTGAAACATAACTCCTGCAAAGGAAACGGGAATATTGATATTTTTCATGCCTTTTGAGGAACTCTTGTTGGGAACTGTGTTAATAGCTTTTACCCCGATCGCAATTTTAGAGATGGCCTCTGAATCGCGAATGCAGCCATTAACCACAATCCCTGACCAGCTATTATCGCAACCCTTTTGAGCTAGTAGGTCTCCTACCAGAGCACATCTTGTTGATGCACCGCCATCCACTACTAGAACTTGTCCCTTTCCACTTTTGGCCAGCATTTCTTTTACTAGCGTGTTGTCGTCAAAAGCTTGGACTGTAACAATTTTGCCACAGAATGAAGTAAGTCCTCCGTAATCTTGGAGCAGAGGTGCAGCTATTTGTGTTAGCGAAGGAAAGTCATCACACAAATCTGCAGTTTTCCAGTCTGTCATTGGTTCCTCCTTGTTTCGGCCTAAGGGTTCTTAAACAGCATGTTATTATGTATTCGGTTCTCCGGACAACATTAGTTAATTAGAGGAGAACTGAGACGACTGATTTTATCTCCGTCCAGCCAATGATGCTGGCAAGAAAGCTTATACTCAGATGGAAAATAATAGTGTGATTGGAAAGTCCATACTTCGGTTGGAAGGCAGAGATAAAGTAGTTGGAAATCTTAAATATCTGGAGGATGTGACCGTTGAAGGAATGCTACATGGCAAAATTTTGCGTAGCAGTGTTCCTCATGCTGAAGTTCTTAATGTTGATGCTAGTCGAGCCGAAACACTTCCTGGAGTGGTGACTGTTCTTACCGGAAAGGATGTAGTTGATAATCCTTGTTACCAGACCTACTACGGGCCAGTGGTCAAGGATCAAACGATTGTGGCTGTTGACAGAGTGCGTTTTGTAGGAGATCCAGTAGCAGCTGTAGCTGCTACCCATCCTGAGATTGCCGAGGAAGCCTTAGAATTAATTGAAGTCGATTATAAAGAAATTCCTTCTGTTCTGGACCCAGAGGATGCTGCAGAAGAAGATGCTCCTCTCATACATAGGAATGTTCGTTGGCCCAAAGAAGGATTTGCAGATCTGGATGATGTGAAGGTTTTGGAAGGAACTAACATTTGCAATCATGTGCATATTCAAAAAGGAGATGTGGAAAAAGGATTTGAAGAATCAGACTATATTTTTGAAGACTTGTTTACGGCTCCTCCTACTCAACATGCTACGTTGGAGTCCTTTACTAGTATTGCCCGCTTTGAACGAAGCGGTAAATTGACAATATGGTCTACTACTCAAAATCCCTTTGTAATTCGAGGCCAAATGGCCCGTCTATTTCGCCTTCCAATTTCTCAGGTTCGGGTTATTTCTTTAAATATTGGGGGTGGATATGGATCCAAGCTATATCCAAAACTGGAACCCCTTGTGGCGGCTCTCGCGTGTAAAGCAGGACGCCCTGTCGGAATCACTTTGAATCGAGAGGAAGTCTTCCAAACATTGACCAAACATGCTGCCAAAATTTTTATAAAAACCGGAGTAAAGAAAGATGGAACTCTGGTATCACGTCACTGTCGGGTTTACCTGGATACCGGTGCGTATGCCGAAATTGGTCCGCGTGTTCTAAAAAAATCTGCTTATGGAGTTGCTGGACCTTACGAGATTCCTAATGTTCTGATTGATGCTTATGCAGTTTATACCAACCGGATTCCAGCTGGAGCCTTTCGAGGATTTGGGTTGACTCAAGCTAACTGGGGTCATGAGTCACAAATGGACATGATTGCGCGTAAATTGGGAAGGGATCCTGTCGAACTCAGATCTCAAAACCTATTGGATGAAGGAGGAGAATTTGTTACAGGTGAACGGATGCACTTTTTTGGAATGAGAGAGTGTCTAGAAAAAGCCGTTGCCGCTTCTGAATGGAAAAAGAAGTTGTCGTCGGATAGTGCTGAGGGAAAGGCTCGAGGGAGAGGGGTAGCTTGTGTAATTAAGGCAACATTAACTCCGTCAATTTCTTCAGCTATGATTCGTCTTAATGAAGATGGTAGTGCGAGTGTGTATGTTGGTTCTGTAGATATAGGGCAGGGTTCAGATACTGTTATGTCCCAGATTGTCAGCGAAGAATTGGCCATTCCTATTGATCAAGTTTCTTTAGTGCGTTCTGATACTGATTCGAGTTTGTATGACATTACTACCTCTTCTAGTCGGTCGACTTTCCATATGGGACGCGCATTGATCTTGGCGGCACAGGAGGTGAAGAAGCAGTTAGCGGAAATTGCTGCTCCACTTTTTCAAGTCCATCCTGAGAAACTGATTTTTAAAAGTCAAACGGTCAAATATGAAGGGGATTCCTCTCAGGCTATTAGTTACCATGATCTATTAATGGAGCATTTCGGAATAAAGGGTGGAAATCTTATGGGGCGGGGCATGATCAAGACCGACACAGTAAACGAAAAGGGAGAGCACCAACACTCTGCATTCTGGGTTGCCGGAACGGGGATTGCCGAAGTGGAAGTGGACAAGAGAACAGGAATGGTAAGTCTGCTTCGCTATGTGATAGCGGCTGATGTTGGTAAAGCCCTAAATCCTCTAGCATGTGAACAGCAATTGAGAGGAGCAACAATTACAGGAGTAGGACAGGCACTACTGGAGGAGTTGGTGTATCAGGAAGGTTTGCCTATTAATCCTAATTTTTTGGACTATAATCTGCCGCGTTTTTTAGATCTGCCCGGAAAAATTGAAACGATATTGGTTGAGAGGCCTAATCCTGTTGGCCCATATGGTGCAAAAGGTTGTGGAGAAACGGCATTAATTCCAGTTTCACCGGCTATTGCCAACGCTGTAATGGATGCGGTGGGAGTGAGAATCCAGGATTTACCGATTACTCCCGAGAAAGTATTTAATGCTCTCCAGAAGAAAGAGGATTCCAATCAAGAGACAGCAGTCAATTCAGTAACTTCTTAAAATTTCCAGGAGGTCTAGCATGATTGAACATATTGTCCTTTTTGAAGTTATTGAGAGTACTTCCTCAGAAAAAGTTGAAGCTATGATTCAGGGTCTGAAATCGCTTAAAAATGATATATCTGAAGTTGTATCATTGAGTTGCGGAGCTAATTTTTCGGATCGAGGAGATGGATTTACACATGGGTTGGTAGTGCGGTTTAATTCTGTTGAGGCATTAGATGCTTATCTTGTGCATCCCTGTCACCAGAAACTGGTGCAGGAATCTGTGCTGCCTATCGTTGAAAGAATAGTTGTTTGCGATTATGTGGTTACTTAATTTAGTTGGCGATTAGTATCCAACTGATATATCGATCATTTGTATTGTATTAATCTGTATCAAGTTCAAAGTATTCTAGAACATCCTTGGATGTTGGTTTGGTCAATAGGGAGACTGAAACCATGATTCCAGTAGAGATGACAAGCGTCCAAAACCCGCTGTAGATATCAAGTTCAAAAGGATTTTTCCACCATCCGATAATGATAAGGGCAGTTGCTAATCCAATACTAATTGACCAGCGAGCTCCTTGAGTAGTGGCTCGTTTCCAATAGAAACCAAGGAGTGTGGCGGGGGCCAAAGCCGTGAAGGCGGCAAAGGAAGTATCGATAACTAGGCCTACGATGAGTCCCGGGGGACGCAAAGCAATTAGGGTGGCTATGGCAGGAAAAAGAGCAGTCACAATGCGGGCGCAGATAGTTTTTTGTTGCTCGTTCATTCGAGTTCCCCAAATTTTTTCATAAAGATCATGAAATGCAATGGAAGATAGGACCAAAGATAGGGAGTCAGCCGTCGACATGGCTGCTGCAGAGGCCCCTGCTAGCATGAGTGCTGCTATTGGAATTGGTAGGTATTCGAACATAAAGCGGATGATTATTTCATCTGGTTTATAACCGGCAAGGGATTCTTGAGTGGGCCATAGATCGGCAGCCACAAAAGCCACCATAGGGGTGATAACCACCAGAAATAGGGTAATTCCTATAATGGTTCCTAGTGGAATTGTCCAGAGGCTACGTTTTTCTTTGCAAGCGATGATACGAGACCAGAGGTGAGGCCATAAAAACCAGCCAAACCCAAAGGCTATAAAGGCTGTGGTCCAGTAGGTGGGACTCCAAATGCCTCTTGGTCCTGGCGCTGACAGAATACCAGCTTTTGGACCAGCTGACACTCGTTGGAAAACAGATGCCATGTCAAAATTAACAAAAATAGCTACAAAAACGGTGACTAGTGTCAGGGTCAGGAGGGTTAGTTGTAAGACGTCGGTATAGACTACACTACGCATACCCCCTAAGGTTTGATAGATGATCAAAACGGTTGCCACAATTAGGGCGGCTGCTAGGTAAGGAATAATCCCTCCAGTTACTTTTTCTATAACGTAAGAAACTCCTACGATTTGTACACCCATTAGAAAAAACATGAAGATAATATTGGCTAGAGCATAGAGTGCGCGAACTAAGTGGTCTTCTTCATACCTTCTTGCGACGATATCAGTCAGTGTAATTACTTCAGGAGCGCGCGAAAATTTCCAAATTTTGTAGCCTAATGTGGGGAACAGGATGCCCATGAAAAACATTTCCCCTACTGGAAGGGCTGCATATCCAATGCCGTGGCTGTAGTAAATGCCAACTGACCCTAGAAAGGTAAAGGTGCTCCAGTTACTGGCTCCATAGGTAACCATTCCCATCCAAGGACCAATTCTTTTACCAGCTGTGTAGTATTCCTGAATGGTAGAGCCTCGCATATTGCGCCGACCCCTCCAGCCGAGTATGAGGGTTAGGGCCAGATAGGCAAAGAAGATGACAGTAGCTAAAAGATGAGCTGACATCAGAGATTAGTTCTCCCGATTCAACTTATCTTGGATATAAAAGGCATACAGAATGGCATAGATTAGGCAAATCGCTACAGTCAGGACAAAGTTGATCGGCCAGCCGCCAATGACGTTTTTATAAGTTGGGTAACTTAGCATGGAAAGGATGAATAAGAAGATGAGAATCCAAGTCCAATTAGATTGACTTAGCGAATTACCCTCCTTTCAATTAGTTCTTTTTTTCAGCGGTTTACGGCCGAATCCTTTTGCCCTGAATTTATTAGATAGTTGATTTTAATTCTACCATTAATTGAGATATTTTATAATTTGCGCCTGACGACTACTTTCGTCAAAATAGATCGTCAGCGGCAGATTTTAGATTGGCCAATTTCCCATTATTTAGCCTTATTTTGCTTTCGGGGACGCTGAGTAAAATGACTTTGAGAGGTTGATATTATGATTCAATTATCCCGTGTTATTTTCTGGGTTCAGTGATTTACTAGTTGTGCACAATATGATTTCAACTGTTGTGATTAAAAGACATGGAGGAAAAGATGAGTGCCAAGAGAAAAGGTAGTCTTGCTGTCTGGGGCCTTCTGATATTCCTGTTTTTCTGTTCAGTATACGCAATTCCTCTCCCGACAATTGTAGTCGTGTCTACTGGGGGTACTATTTCCATGAAGGTTGATCCAGAGTCTGGAGGCCCAGTACCGGCGCTGCGGGGTGAGGATTTAATCCAAGCTGTTCCCGAGCTGGAAAAACTAGCCCGGATTCGTGTGGTCAATTTTAGTAATATTCCCAGCGACTACATGGATGGAAAACGGTGGATACTTTTATCTAGACGTGTATCCAGTATTTTATCTGATCCTGAAGTGTCTGGAGTGATTATCACTCATGGAACCGATACTCTCGAAGAGACAGCTTATTTTTTAGATCTGACCTTGAGTAGTGAAAAGCCAGTTGTTTTGGTAGGGGCCCAAAGGAATGCTTCGGAAAAGGATACAGATGGTCCTCGAAATCTTCTCAACGCTGTCCATCAAATACTTAATGAAAAATCGGTTGGTCGGGGAGTAACGGTGAACTTTAATCATTACATTAATGCGGCACGTCCGGTTACTAAGACTCATTCCAGCAACGTACAAACTTTTGAATCAGGAAACTATGGCTATTTAGGATATGTAGATAATGATGGTGTTGTTTTTTTTAACAAGTCTCTTCGGCGGCAGACCATTCCTCTGCCTGTCCAACTTCCCCGAGTTGATTTGATTGATATGTATGCTGGAGCAGATGGTGCACTTCTAAAGAATGCTGTTGATTTGGGTGCTGAGGGAATTGTAGTGGCTGCACTAGGCTCGGGAAACGTCAATGAGTCGATGTATGAAGCCATTCAATATGCTTTGCAGAGAAAGGTTCCTGTTGTTATCAGTAGTAGGTCATATTTTGGACGAGTACTTCCAATTTATGGATTCAAGGGTGGAGGAGCTACACTCAAAGAAATAGGTTGTGTCTTTGCGGATGATTTAAGTCCATGGAAGGCAAGAGTCTTGCTTATGTTGACTTTGCCTCTAACCAAAGGACAGTCAGGTCTTCAATCCTATTTTGACAATTAGATGTGTTCCTTTGTTTTAGGTATATGGTCGGTCTGAAATGGACTTGCACCTTGCAAGATTAGGAGGTGAGAAAAGGGTAAATACGAGGTTGCAATATTCTTTTGGGCTTAGCTATTGATAGCGAATTAATGATATTTTCTTAGGGAAGAGAAGAGGTCAACCAATAAATTATTTGTACAGAAGTATGACATGGTTTTGGTTGGACCTTAATCGGTTTAGTGAGAGTTTTAGAACTCTCTTTTTATCATGGCAAGACAGGTGTTTTGTTGTGCAATTTTGTGCTAGGTACCAGACCTGGTAATTCATGGTCCGGGCTAAGATTGGAGAAAATCAATGATAGTTGCAATTAAATGTAATAAGGCGTTGTTTTGCGGTTTCGGGGCCTCTTTGATTTTTTTATTGTTTTTGAGTGTTCCCGTAACATTATTAGGAGAGAAACAAGGAACTATTGTTGTCTCTGGTGGAACACTGATTGATGGTAATGGGGGACCTCCTTTACAAAATGCCAATGTAGGTATTCAGGATGGTAAATTTAGTCAGGTTGGTAGGATAGGGGAGGTCACGGTTCCTGCTAATAGCCAAGTCATTGATGCCAGTGGGAAAACAATACTCCCTGGATTCGTAGACGGTCATGTGCATTATCGAGTTTGGCACGGGGAGCTTTATCTAGCCAATGGGGTTACAACTATTGTCGATTTAGGGAATGCCGATGAATGGATGCTAGCTCTTATCGATGCCCAAAAACGTGGTCTTATTCGAACACCCAGAATTTTCGCTTCTGGAGCTCGTTTTGGTGCTCCTCTATCAATTCGTAGAGAGAAGCTATTTCGTTATGTGGCTTCCCACAAACATCATTTTCTTTTTGTGGATGTAGACGAAGTTAAGAAGCATATACGGGAAAAGAAGAAGAATGGTCTTACGGTTATCAAGGTGGATGAAACTTGGAAGAAGGAAGATCTCCAGGAGATTGCTCAGGCAGCTCATGCCGAAGGTATGGCTATCGTAGGCCATGCTACCGATCCTAGGGATGCTGCCAATGCCGGTCAGGACGCCATAATGCATATGTACAGTTTCATTGTGGGGACAATTACCGATCCTGAAAAATTGGATGCCCTGTACAATCGTGAGGTAGATGATATTTACTCCTTAATGGATCCAGCTGCTTTTCCTGATCTGATCCAATTATTAGTTTCCGAAAATGTTGCTTTAAATGTGATGCCCTCCTCCCATTTTTGGGTGAAAAATGAAGAGCTTTATGCCCAAGAAGATGCGCGACTATTCCAACTTCCTGGGTTGCAGTATATTCCTCTGGTGGCCAGAGTTAATGTAGCTAGGAATCACGGTAAAATTCAGTCGATGACTACTTCGGAGAGAGCAAGTTTCAAGAACCATTACCTGAGGTTTGTTCGCGAATTTTCTGAGGCTGGAGGTAAGATCATTTTAGGGACTGATACTGTTGCTTTTCATTTGCCTGGAGTGGGGGCCCGGCGTGACTTATTAGCGTTTCATGAAGCTGGAGTTGATCCTATGACGGTGATTCAGGCGGCCACTAAGAATCCTGCGGAACTGTATCGTCTTAAAGATATCGGAACCGTCGAACCAGGGAAATGGGGAGATCTGCAGATTATTGATGGGAATCCTTTGGAGAATCTGGAGGATCTAAAGAATATTGAGACAGTAATGATCGGGGGAGAGATTGTCGACACCGGTTTTCATGCTGGTTACAATAATATTTTTGATCGACCTTACCCAGAGGACATTGGACCTGGTCTTCCTCCTATCCTAAGGAGTATAGGGCCAAAGTCAGTATCTCAGGGAAGTTCAGACCTAGAACTTACGGTTACAGGGGCCAGGTTTGATCAATATACAAACGTCTTATTTAGTGGTACCCGCTTAGCTACGACAACTATTAATTCAAACACTCTCAAAGCAGTAGTGCCCGCTCGCCTATTGGAGAGTTTGGGAACTTTTCCTGTCTCTTTAGATGATCCTCGCTTGTTGGGAGAGAATTCTGCTCACTACGGATTTATTGTAGATTTCAAGTAGATAGGAAAAGAGTATTTCGGGAGAGACAGGTGTTATATAACATGGGCCTGTTTCTCCCAGCAGTATACCAAGCTAGTGCTCGAGCGAGAATGCGTGGGTCGCCTACACATTTCATGAAACCGGTTTTAGGGTCAATGAGGATGGCGTGCACATTTCCGGTATAACCTTCCACTAACTCGTGTCCTCGAGTTTTGAGTTCTGTGCGAATTTTTTCAGGAAGTCCTGGTTCGACAGTTAGTTCTCGATATTGGAACTGATCATCCCTTGCTAGACCTTTTTTAACCGCCATATATCCATAACGAATGGTGAATCGAGGAGAGGCAATGGCTTCATGTAGATCCATTCCCCCATCTATTACCCTAGCCATTACTACAGCAATGGCTTGCCAAATGTTGGCTGCTCCAACACCTCCGATTGCCATGAAGGGTTTGTTTTTATGCAGAATCATGCTTGGGGCTGAAGGTGTGCCGAAGGTTTTTCCTGGTTCCAGCTTATTGGGGCCTGCACTCCTAACTTTTCGCATGTTGTTATTGAAGAGAACGCCTGTGTTTCCAAATATGACTCTGGATCCCATAGCTGAGATTAAAGTTTGAATAGCAGATACCATATTTCCATTGCTATCAACTACCGAAATTGCTGTCGTGTTGTTACTGTCATCTGTAAGAGGGCCTCCTACGTGGTAGGAGGCGCGTTGAGGATGAATCCGGGAACGGACACTTTTCGCATAATCTATCGATGTCAGTCTCTCCAACGGCATTTCCACGAAACGAGGATCTCCAATGTAGCGCATTCCATCATCAGCAGCCACTTTGAGGGATTCAGCAATAGAGTGAATGAAATCGGCAGAGTTGGGTTTCATTGAGGGAAGATCAAAACCTTCCAATATATTAAAGGTTTCTATAATAGCTGGGCCAAAATTAGGAGCAGAGGCGCTAACTATTTGGTAGTCTCGGTAGCTGGTCTGAACCGGTTGTCTCCAATGAACTTGATAGTTTTCGAAATCCGCTTTAGTAAATACTCCACCGTGTTCATTTGAAAAAGAGACGAACTCATCTGCGAGTTCTCCTTTGTAAAAAATATCCGGGCCGTGGTGTGCAATTCTACGAAGTGTTTGAGCCAAGTCCTTTTGAACAAAAATTTCTCCAGGTTTGGGTGGCTGACCTCCTGGCAGGTAAACTGCGGCACTATTTGGATATTGTTGGATGGTTTCGAGATTTCTCTCAATATAGGAGACTTCACGACCTGAGATGGGGAATCCATTTTCTGCATACTCAATGGCGGGTTGCAGGGCTTCTTCCCATGAAATAGTTCCGTAGCGACTGAGGGCAGCATGCCAGCCTGCTACATTTCCTGGTACACAAGATGCTAAAATTCCCCGTTCTTTGTTTTTCTGATCATACATTTCCATACGGGCTTTAGAGGCGATAACATCTCTAAAATCTAGGTTGATGACACTGGGATTAGGTCCTTGGTTCCAATAGATCAGCATGTTGCCGACTCCTCCTGGACCTGACATTTCAAATTCGACAACTCCTAGGACTGCAGCCATTGAAACAGCTGCATCTACAGCGTTTCCTCCGTTCATCAATACCTTCATGCCCACCTGGCTGGACAGTTGATGGGCTGTTACTACCATTCCACGACGTCCATAAACTGTCATTTCGTCACCGGTAACGTAAGAAAGAGAGAAGATAGTCAGTAAAAGTCCACACGCGACTCGATGATACAATTTCATTTCTGTTCTCCTGATTTTGTTTGGAAGGTATGATCCACATTGAAAACTCCGATTATTGTGGTTGGCCGGGTCGGGCTTTATGTCGAGATGCTGACTCATCCTAACTGCACAAGTAGGAAGAATCAACATCTGATAACAAATAGGATCTGATAAAAGACGGTCAGGTTGGAGAGTTCTGTGAGGACAAAACTCTTGACTGATGTCTGAGGGGTATGGTACGCCTTCACAGCGTTGGACGTAGAGTTTGGATTTCTAATCTCATTCGGGTTTACTTCCATTTCTTTTGGGAGAAATCCCGCAGGCTCCGTCGTATTGTCTGCTAGGTTCGGTGATATTTTCTGAAGGACGGCTTATCTAAGAGTCGAGGGAAAGAGGATGCAGAAAACTTTTTTTGCAGGTCGAGTACTGGGAAAGAGAACCTTTCTTTTATTCGGATTCTTCACGTTTTTGTGTGTGGCAGTTATTGGGGCAACCTATGTTACTTCTCGCTATGCTTTGAAAGTATATGTTGAGGATCAGTTATCTCGTATTTCTTGGGATGTTGCTTTGCATCAGTCACGTGAGATTCCCAAAGCTCCTAAATTTTTAGAAACGCTGCGCCAATTACCTAGAATAACCCGGGCCGAAAGTCTTGTATTCTTACGTACTCGTCTTCCTGAGGGGTTAAAGACAGAAGCAGGTGGTGCCGCTCTTGTTGTGCCCTGGTATGTGGTTCTAAGTTCTACCAGTCCAGAATTATTGCCTCCTGCCTATCGAGCTGTAGGGGGGCAAACAACCCTTTCGTTATTTGGCTCTAGAGATGTAGTTCAGGCTAATCTTGCTCGCGTGAGATTAGCCAATGATTTTGCCTTTTAGGGGCGTGCTGCACACCAGCATGATCAGCAGGATGGTCAGCAACATGGGCATGCCGAAGAGTGGCATCCTTTGTTCAAGGTTCCTGTTAATCAAGTTGCGGAGTTAGATCGCGAGGAACTGAATCGATGGTTATTGGAAAAAACTGGAAATATATCTTTTGTGCCTTACGTCGGTGCAGGA
>CAZASS010000003.1:0-23847 GCA_964487835.1 uncultured Acidobacteriota bacterium
TGTTTATTTCGAATGATCTAATCAGTGATGTGAATCCTTCCAACCGAAGTTGTAATTGATAATGACTAGTTGGAAGATTGGGGAATCGGAACGTTCCACCGAAGTTAGAACGATTGAGATATTTTGTTTCATCCGATAATTTTGTGAGGACGATCTCAACATCCGAAAGGGGTTGGTTGTTGATTGTTATAATTTTGCCTTCAAGAGTCCCTGAAGTTTCTTGTTGTACTTCTGATGGGCTCAGTATTGCAAAGTGGGGAGCAAATTGCCCTTCGGTCGGCAACAAGGCTCCCAAGAGCACTAGTAATATGCCCTTTCTAAGTCTGCTTTTCCTGTCCCCAAACGTCATCACTATTGTTACAGGATAGCAGTTTCCACTATTATGAGGCCATGTCTTGGTTTAAAAGGAAGAAGTCTGTACTTCAAAATACTAGTGAAGAAGATAGACGGGTTCGAACCGAGGGACTTTTTGATAAGTGCCCGAGCTGTGCCAACTTCATTTGGAAAAAGGAATTAGAGAGCAATTTATTGGTTTGTCCTAAATGTTCTCATCATCACCAAGTTAATGCTTTTCAGCGGTTAAGTTTTCTTTTTGATAATGGGCATTATCAGGAATTTAATTCGCATCTTAAATCTTCTGACCCTCTAGGATTTATTGATAGAAAGAGCTACAAGGATCGGTTAGAAGCTGCTACACAATCTACTGGAGTCGAAGAGGCTGTGGTAACGGTTGAAGGAAGCCTCCAGGGCCATGAGGTGGTTTGTGCTGCTATGGAATACAGGTTTATTGGTGGCAGTATGGGGTCTGTAGTGGGAGAAAAAATCACCCGGGCAATTGAGCAGTCATTAGCTCATCGCAAGCCTTTAATCATTGTGTCAGCCAGTGGCGGAGCTCGAATGATGGAGGGGGTTCTTTCATTGATGCAGTTAGCTAAAATCAGTACTGCTTTGGCTCAGTTAAACGAAGAGCGCATCCCATATATTTCGGTGTTAACGGATCCAACTACTGGAGGTGTGACAGCTAGTTTTGCCATGTTAGGAGATCTTAATATTGCCGAACCGGATGCCCTTATAGGTTTTGCGGGGCCTCGTGTCATTGAACAGACTATAAGGCAAAAATTGCCTGAGGGTTTTCAGCGGAGTGAATTTTTACTTGAGCATGGAATGCTGGATGCTGTAGTTTCTCGTGGCGAGTTGAAAGAATTCATTGCAGACTGGCTGGTCTTTATGGCAAATGGCGGGTGATGGCTTTGTAATCGTTGCAGATTTGAGCATCTTCTATTCTTCACCCAGTTTCTATGAATTATTCTGAGTGTTTGACTTACCTTGAAAAACTGGGAGATGAAGTCCTAACGATGAAGTTGGGCCTGCAGAACATCCGAGCTTTGCTTAAAGCTCTTGGCCGGCCTCATTTAAAATTTCCCTCAGTGGTAATAGCTGGCACCAACGGAAAGGGATCCGTAGCCCACTTTCTCCATGCCATTACAACAGAATGTGGTATTAAGACAGGTCTGTATACCTCGCCGCATTTGGTTAAATTGGAAGAGCGTTTTGTGGTTAATGGGGAGACAGTTAATCCTGAAATTTTGGCTCTTTGTCTCACACGTGTCAAGGATGTAAATGCCCGTTTGCATCTTGACCACCATCCTACCTATTTCGAAATTTTAACTGCTGGAGCTTTTTTATGGTTTGCCCAGGAAGAGGTAGAGTTAGCCATTTTGGAAGTGGGTATGGGAGGAAGATTAGATAGTACAAATGTAGTTGATCCTGCTGTGTGTATTCTCACTTCAATAGGTTTGGATCACCAGAGATTTTTGGGCAACACATTGGAGGAGATCGCTAGAGAGAAAGCCGGAATTTTAAAGAAAGGCTCTGTCGCGTTAATGGCTCCTCAGTCGGAGTCAGTGCGGCGAGTTTTTTTAGAAGAAGCAGTTAGTAAAGAAGTAGATTTGCGTGAATTAGACAGTTCCTCAATCGAGTATTTGGAATGTACCAAGGGATGCTACGCCTTTCGTTTTGGCAATCTGCAATGTCAGCTTCAGATGAATGGGAGTCACCAGGTTCAAAATGCTGCTTTGGCTATAGAAGCCTTCCATCTTCTACACCATTCTAATTGTCAAGATATCAGTTCTTGTATTAGGGAAGGAGTTGAGGCTGTTCAGTTAACGGGAAGAATCCAGCGCATACGGGAACAACCTGCTGTATTTTTGGATGGTGCCCACAATCGAAATTCTGCTCAGGCTTTAGCCGACTTTTTAACCGAACATACTTGCAGACCCCGCACACTTGTTTTTGGGATGATGCGGGACAAGGACATGGCTGCTGTTTTGAAGATTCTAGAGCCATGTTTTGACCATATTTACCTGACGCATATTGATTCCCCTCGTGCAGCCAGCATTCAGGAACTTCAAAATTTTCTTCCTTCAGGCATACCGATGCCTAATTGTCATGATGCTTATAGTCAGGCTTTGGAAAGCTGTACCACGCTTGTTGTTAGTGGTTCTTTCTATCTTGTTGGGGAAATTTTGGCTGGTGAGACCAACTAGCATAGTGTTGGATTGAGGGTACTATTCTAGTAACTTAGTTATTGACTTTTACCTTTCCTCTTTAGAAAACCGGGTGAGGGAAACCTGTCTCCCATGTTTTCTTTTTATGAATTTTTTTGCTTTTCCCAGTCAGCAAGAAACTGTTCTAAACCAATATCAGTAAGAGGATGTTTGATTAGTTGCTCCAACACTTTTCCAGGTAAAGTAGCGATATGAGCTCCCATTTTAGCTGCTTCTAAAACGTGAATGGGAGTACGAATAGAGGCAACCAGAACCTCAGTGTTAAATTCATAGTGGCTGTAGATTTGGACAATGTCATAGATTAATTCCATTCCCGAGTTGCCAATGTCATCAAGACGGCCAACAAATGGACTGACAATAGCTGCCCCATTTTTTGCTGCTAAAAGTGCTTGATTGGCGCTGAAGATAAGTGTCACGTTTACACGGATACCCTCCTGGGAAACAACGTGCAAGGCTTTTAGGCCTTCCCGGATCATCGGAATTTTGACCACCACGTTTTTGTGGATTTTGGCAAGATGGCGTGCTTCTTCAATAATTTCTGCAGAGTTTGTAGAGACTACTTCTAAGCTTACTGGGCCATCTACGAGTTCACAAATTTCCTTAGCGACTTCTTCTAAGTTTCTCCCCTCTTTGGCGATTAATGAAGGATTGGTGGTAATACCGTCTACCAGTCCCAGTGACACGCCCTGCCGAATTTCCTCAATGTTGGCAGTGTCAAGAAAGAATTTCATGATAGTTCTCCTTATGCGGTGGATTATCTTACTGTAATGTTTACCGTTTCTGATTGTGGACTTTCATTCCCAGTGTGATCTACGGCGGTGACTCGATAATAGAAGGTTTGCCCAGCAGTGGTTGCTTTATTCGGAGTGTTGAAGGAGTCCCATACCATATGAGTATTGATCGTAATCAAAGGCGATGACTTTTCAAGGTGGCTTGGTTCCGTCCCTCTATATACAAAGTAGCCCTTTAGATCTTTCTCGTTGTTGTTATCCCAAGCCAGTTGTACCACTCCTTCAATAATTACAGTGGTCAGATTTTTTGGTGCTAATGGGGGGGATGTATCCTCTTGCTGTGCCGTTAAATCGGAAGTAGTGTCTGGAGAACTGACTGGAGGAGGGGGAACAGGAGCTCCAACTTTGGCACAGGCAGTGAACAAACACACGTGAACAGCAAGCCACAAGGTGGTGCAATAGCCATGGTTTTTTCTTTTCATGGTTTGCTTAAGAGTGAGATTGTGTCGTGTAGTGTTAGCATCAGAACTTCCAGTATAATATAAGCTGCTTTGACTGGACACAATCCCGGAATGGAGACCAGGCCTAGTTCTTGCATTCAAGGTGGAGAATTGAATTGCCCTTTGTTGATTTTTTAGAATGTTCGCGTTGTCAGCAGACTTTTGATTCTCAAGAGTTGTATTCCTTGTGCTCGGAATGTCATTCCCCTTTGTTAGTTCGTTACGATTTGGAACTAATTAAGCAGAAAGATCTGAAGGGAAAACTCTACACAAGAAAACCAGATATGTGGCGCTATTTTGAGGTTTTGCCGGTTAACCACCAGGATGACATCGTAACCTTGGGTGAAGGATACACCCCTCTGCTACCTTTGAATTGCCTAGGCCAGAGCAAAGAGATTAAGAATTTATATGTAAAAGATGAATCTTTGAATCCAACTGGAAGTTTTAAAGCTCGTGGTCTTTCTGCAGCTGTCTCGATGGCCCGTTGTTTGGGAGTTCAAAAGTTGGCCATACCAACCGCAGGAAATGCCGGGGGTGCCTTAGCTGCTTACGGGGCTAAAGCGGGTCTAGCAGTTTTTGTATTTATGCCAGATGACGCTCCAAAAGCCAATGTTTTGGAGGTCAGAATGACTGGAGCAAGTTGTGAGTTAGTATCTGGGACAATCGCTGATGCTGCCAAAATTGTGGCTGAACGGAAAGAAAGTGAAGGATGGTTTGATGTTTCTACTCTGAAGGAGCCTTATCGAATAGAGGGTAAGAAAACCATGGGGTACGAGTTGGCAGAACAGTTTTGTTGGGAATTGCCGGATGTAGTTGTTTATCCAACAGGTGGTGGAACTGGTTTGATCGGAATGTGGAAGGCCTTTGCTGAGATGGAAAAACTAGGTTGGATTGGAGCAATGAGGCCACGTATGGTGGCTGTGCAGTCTGAAGATTGTGCTCCTATTGTTAGTGCGTTCGAGCAGAAAAAAAATTCGGCTGAAGAGTGGGAGGCCCCCTCAACTTTTGCTTCAGGAAATAGGGTTCACAAGGCAATTGGAGATTTTCTTATTTTGGATGCCTTAAGAGAGAGCAGTGGGCTTGCCTTGGGTGTTTCAGAAGAAGAAATTTATCAAAGTATTTGTGAGGTAGGGGCTTCGGAAGGTGTTTTCCTAGCGCCTGAAGGGGCGGCTTGTTGGGCAGCTATCAAAAAATTGCGCATGCAAGGATGGATTAATGCAGATGAAAAAGTTGTCTTTTTTAATACAGGCTCCGGTTTGAAATATGTTGATTCGATACAATCATTTGAAAAGGTGATGTGATAGCAGAATCAAGGATTTTGGCAGCGCTAATGCTTACCCTTTTAAATTTTGTTGAGTTTGCCAACGATAAGTTTCTGAGTTGATTTCTCCACCTAGGAGCAGAAAGAAACTAGAGATATAAAACCATATCATCAGCAAAAGAAGAGTAGCCAGGCTTCCATACAGATTTTGGTAATATTCGTAATGTTGAGCCACTTGATTTACGTAGAGAGCAAAGCTCCTCGATCCGAGAATACACCCTAAGGTTGCAATTACACTTCCCGGCGAGAAAAAAGTCCAGGCTAGTCGTCGGGCGGGCAGGATTATATAGACGATTTCCATGGCTAAGTTGAGGAGAAGAAAGATAATTATCCAGTGGCCGAGAGAATAAATCACTTTTAAATGGTTTTGAAAAGATGGATAGGGTTCTACTGTTATTTGATGTAACAAGAGTTGAATGATTCCATCGCCAAAAAAGAGAAGGATGCCAGAGATAATGACAAAGAGAGAAGCCATGATGGTGACTCCAATTGCCAGTAGGCGAACTCGGTAATAGGATCGGTTTTCTTTAATATCATAGGCTTTGTTTAGCACTCCTACCATCGCGCTGAAGCCAAAAGAAGCCCACCATAGAGACAGAATAATCCAAAGTGATAAAAATTCACTACTTTCAATGGTAATTAGGTCTAGAGCAATTTCCCGAACTGCATTATGAGTATCTGAAGGGAGAAAATTTTGTAATTCCATTAGAATTTTGTGAATAAGTTCAGGATCTTTCAAAATGAATCCAGTTAGAGAACTTAAGAAGATAAGGAACGGGAAGAAGGCAAGAAGAAAATAGAAGCTTAATTGGGCTGCCATGCCAAGGCAATCGTCTTGTTTCATTTCCTTCCATAGATTAAGCCAAAACCTACGGGCCGCTAGGCAGCGAAATATGTTCCAATCTGTAAACACTTAGTTATTGTGCACTTTTAGGCAGGTGTTTGATAGGAGGTACGAACAAAACGGTATGCTTCAAAGCACCGCTTACAGATGAAAAGATGTTCAATAGTATCGATTACTTCTGTGTCGGAAAGTTGGCTTTTCGCTAAGTTATGTAATTTCAGAGGGGGAATGTGATGACGCCCACGGTCATGTATGGGAAACGTGACTGTAAACATAATTTTACCGATTGCCGGTGTGTCCATGAGCGTGCCTATGATATCAGAATGACAAGACAAGATAAAAATCGATAGTAGGGGGCCTGTGCTATATTCAGGTTGGTGCAAAGAGATATTGATCGTACTGCGGAGCGAATTGCCAAATTAAGGAAAGATGTCGAGGATCATAATTATCGATATTATGTTCTAGACAAGCCGCAAATTAGTGACGAAGAATATGATCGTCTTTTGCGGGAACTTCTGGAGATGGAAGAGGATTATCCTGAATTGGCATCTCCTGACTCACCCACACAGCAAGTGGGTGCCGAACCTTCAGAAAAGTTTACAAAAGTTCATCACCGTGCGCCCATGTTAAGTCTTGCCAATGCATTTGATAGTGTTGAACTGAAATCTTTTCAAAAACGTATTAGCAATCTTTTAAATACCGACAACGTTGATTTCGTTACCGAACTGAAGATTGATGGCGTGGCAGTTGCCTTGAATTATGAAGATGGTGTGTTGACACGGGGAGCGACGCGCGGGAATGGCTTGGTTGGAGAGGATATTACAAGTAATTTAAAGACCATTAGTTCGATTCCTTTGCAGTTGCGCACCACACACAGTCTACCTTCTGTGGTTGAAGTTAGAGGAGAGGCGTATTTGTCTATTTCAGATTTTGAACAAATTAATGAAGAACGTTCTCAAGAAGGAAGTACCTCCTTTGCAAATCCACGTAACGCAGCAGCGGGAGCTTTGCGTCAACTAGATTCTCAAGTGACTGCCTCACGGCCTTTATCCTTTTTTGCCTACTCCATAGGTTATATGGACGGCATGGAACTAACTACTCAGAAGGAAGTTCTTCAAAATTTGACTAAGTGGGGATTCCCTGTGAATAGTCACTATCGTCACTACAAATCATTAGAAGGGGTTATTAATTTTTGTAAGAAATGGAGAGAGAAACGGGAATCTTTGGATTACGAGATTGATGGCGTGGTTGTGAAGGTTAATCGTCTTGACTATCAAGAGCAGCTAGGGACAGTAAGTCGGGATCCTCGCTGGGCTATTTCTTATAAGTTTCCTGGTCAGCTTGCTACTACTCGTCTTTTGAAAATAAATATTAATGTTGGTCGCACGGGAGGGCTGAATCCCTATGCTGTGCTAGAGCCTGTACAGCTAGGAGGGGTTACTATTCGTACAGCCACTCTCCACAACGAAGACGATATAAGGCGCAAGGATATTCGCGAAGGAGATGTGGTTATTGTAAAGCGTGCGGGCGATGTAATTCCCCAAATAGTGGGCCCTGTTCGCGAGAAAAGAACAGGGCTAGAAAAGGAGTTTGTATATCCCCCAAATTGCCCAGCTTGTGGGCAGCTAATTATACGGAAAACAGGGGAAGCAACGGTTTTTTGTAACAACCCAAACTGTTCCGCTCAGCAACTAGAAGGGCTCAAACATTTTGTTAGTCGTGGAGCTATGGATATTCGAGGTTTGGGCCCTCAGACTTTAGAAAATCTCTTAGAGCGAGATCTTGTTCAAGATCCGGCTGATTTGTATTTTCTCAAAGCCAGCCAAATAGCACAGCTAGAAAATTTCCAAGCAAAATCAATCGACAACTTACTTAGTGGGATTGAGAAAAGCAGGATACGTTCTTTTCCTAGGGTGTTATTTGCATTGGGTATTCCTCATGTAGGAGAAAGAATTGCTCAGTTGTTAGTTGCTTATTTTCAAGATATAGATTCTTTAATGGCTGCCACCATGGAGGAAGTTTGTGAAATTGAAGGGATTGGGACTGAAATTGCGAGGACCATTGATCAGTATTTTAGTACTCCAGAAAATCGAGGGCTGATAGATCGGTTAAAGGAAGCCGAACTGCGATTTCGGTCAGATCTCAAACCTGTTGCTAGTCAAGGAAATTTTTCCGGAAAATCTTTTGTTATCAGTGGCACTTTGCCTAATTTTAGTCGGAGGGCTGCAGTGCATTTTATTGAAGAGAACGGTGGAAGAGTTTTGGCGAACGTGTCTTCAAAAACAAACTTTTTGGTGGTGGGAGAATCTCCTGGATCTAAACTGCAAAAAGCACAAAAAATGAAAATTGTTCAAATTTCCGAAGAGCAATTGAAACAGATGGCGTCTGCTCTTTCTGAAGAGTAAAAACGGATGGCTTGTATTTTGAAGCTATAGCTGATCGGGTTTTACTGTTGTATTGTGTCACGGTATGAAAGTGAAGGTTTTTGCTCCTACAAGGATAGATCTGGCAGGGGGCACTCTGGATATTTACCCCTTATACCTTTTTGCAGGAGGGGGAGTTGTTCTTAATGTCGCAATTGATCTGTTTGCTCAGGTAGATATTGAGGTGCGGGAAGACCGCAGGATTACAGTAGAGGCGGCTGATCTAGGACTTTCCCTTGAGGCAGAAGAACTAAATGAATTTGTGAGCAAGGCTGAGAATACTCCTCTAGATCTTGTTGCCCGTGTCTTGGAATTCTATCGCCCTCGCCACGGGCTTAACATTTTTATCAGTAGCAAAGTTCCTGCAGGTTCAGGACTGGGAGGGTCCTCGGCTCTTCTAATTTCTCTGAGTACGGGGCTAGTACAATTGGAGAATATTCCTAGCAGCAAAAAACAGATTATCGATTCCGGATCTGATATAGAAGCTCAGTCGTTGCGTGTGCCTACCGGCAAACAGGATTATTTCCCGGCTGCTTATGGGGGATTCAATGAACTTTGGTTTGAACTTCCAGGAATCCGTCGAGAGGAATTAGTTTTTTCCAAAGCGTTTCGCCAGGGGCTTCAAAGCCAGATTGTTCTGGGATATTCAGGGGCATCTAGATTTTCGGGTTTGAACAATTGGAATGTCGTCAAACAATACATTGATAACGAGCAGTCGGTTGTGGAAAAACTGGCTAAAATCAAACAGACTGCATTTTCCATGTATCAATGTCTTAAGGAGGAAAACCTTGAAGGTTTTTCTGATTGTCTAGTGCAAGAGTGGAGTAATCGTAAGGAACTTGCCACAGGTGTGACTAGTGTTGCTATTGAGAATATTTTTGCAGCGGCATATCAGGCAGGAGCTCAGGCCAGTAAAATTTGTGGAGCAGGAGGCGGTGGATGTTTTATTACTCTAGCCAGGGAAGGTTGCCAGGAAAAAGTTAAGCAGGCCATTGTGGATAACGGTGGTGAGGTCATGGACTATCGTTTTTCAGACAAGGGTGTTCGGGTAGTGGAGTAGAAATCTATTCTGAGATATTCTATGGGAGTGTCTAAGGCTGAATCAGAGAGCTGTCCCCGTTGTTTTACCCCCATAAGCAACCATCCATATTGTCCTCGTTGTGGAATCCAGGTGGCATATCCGCTTTGGAAGAAAATAGGTGCTTGGGTGTTTCTTCTTTTTATTGGGTATGTGATGGTGAGGTGTCACATGAAAATGCTCGGAGGCTTACAGGATTTTTAAGAGAGTTAATGTGTGCAATTTGTTTATTTAAATATATTGATATTGGATTGGTAGGGAATAGGAGTTATTTGTGAATGTTTATCAATGATTGTCACTGCCATTTTTTCTCGGATCGTTTCTTTAAATCACTTGCTGCTCAACGCGCTGAGCACTTAGGGAATACTCCCGAAGAAATTTTGCAAGATTTAGCTTGGGATGCTCCTGGATCTTCCTCCGAACTATCGAATCGTTGGGTTCAGGAGCTAGATAAAAACCGGGTGAAACGGGCAGCTCTAATTGCTAGTGTTCCTGATGATCAAGAGTCAGTAGCAGTAGCAGTATCCCAACATCCTAAGCGTTTTGTCGGATTTTTCATGGTGGATCCGACTTTGGATGGCACTGTTGAAAAGATAAAGAGGGCAATTGTTGAATTGGGTTTGCGCTGTATTTGTCTTTTCCCGGCAATGCATCGCTATAAAGTCTGTGACGATAAAATTATGAGAATTTTTGAAGCAGTTTCCTCATTGAATGGGGCAGTTTTTGTGCATTGCGGGGTTCTATCCATTGGGGTTCGAAACAAGCTTGGATTGGCCAGCCGATTTGCGATCGATTGTTCCAGCCCTTTACACTTACATTCGGTGGCGATGACCTATCCTGATTTGCCAATAATTATTCCCCATTTTGGTGCAGGTTTTCTGAGCGAAGCTCTAATGGTGGCCGATCTGTGTCCCAATGTGCATCTTGACACTTCTAGTTCCAATAGTTGGATTAAGTATCATCCTGGTTTAACGCTAGAGGATGTTTTTCGTCAGGCGTTTGATGTGCTAGGTGCTGATAAATTAATTTTTGGCACTGATTCTTCATTCTTTCCCCGTGGTTGGCAACGCGGAGTATGGGAGTGCCAAATGGAAATTATGGAGAAAATAGGCGTTACAAACTCCGACAAGGAAAAGATTTTTTCTGGAAATTTTGATCGAATTTTCCCAGCAGATTGATGCACACCAAAAAGGTACTGAGGTTACTCACTCAAGGCGAAATCCACTGTTGCTTTGGCTAGAATATCTAGGGAGTCAAAAGGAGTGATTTCAGTGCGAAGCTCATTCTTAATGAGATTAAATTCTGTGCATCCGTAGATTAAAGCGGAGGCTCCCTGCTGTTGTAGGGATAAAATTCCTTTCTGAATGTTTTCTGTTGCCTTTCTTATACTTTCTCCGCTTTTGATTGAGTAAATACTGTCGTGAACAGCTTTTTGGGCGGCCGGTTCAGGAATAATGAGTCCAAAGCCAGCGGACAAAAGGGCTTGATTGTAAATCTCCATTCGGAGGGTTCCATCTGTGGCCAATAGACCAATTTGAGAGTTAGAGAATTTTTTTTGGTCGTTTTTAATAGCTTCGACAGTCTCACCAATAATATTCAAAATTGGGATATTCACTTCTTCACAAAGTTGTTCCCAGAACCAGTGGACTGTGTTGCAGGGAATACTAATGAAATCAGCGCCCATGCATTCCAACTGCCTTACGCCATCTATAAGAGTTGGGAGAGGAGATTGACTTTCATTTACAAGATGGCAGTTTCGATCTGTGATTTTCGGATTACATAATAAAATTGTTTTGAGATTGTCTTGATCATTTTTTGCGGGGGATAGTTGCACAACCCTGTGGTAGAAGAGTGCAGTTGCCTCCGGTCCCATCCCGCCAAGAATTCCAACGGTTTTTTGCAATTTTTTTACAACTTGCCTCTGTAGACGTATTTAACAACTATATATAAGACAAGAATATTGTCTCCTAAGGGCCCGACTAATACCAGTATTTGTCTAAGATGGAAGGAGATAGGTTTAGATGAGTAAGAAAGCAGTGCGAAGAAAGATCGAAGCCTGGTTGTGGATATTGAGAGCGCCACTTTCTCTCGGTCCAGCCACATTGAGAATTTTAACTTGTTTTTTTTGTGACCATTTCAAGAAAGTTGTCGGTAAGGGGTGGTGGCTGAGATCAAGTATTAAGTAGGGTTTGCGATATTGAGTGGCCAATTCTAGTGTCAAAGATGTGCCGCCAGAAAGATCGTTTCTGTATAGAATCAACGTGCCATCAGAGTCTCTAACATTCCATTCTGTCCTTTGGGAATACGTAGAGTCAGGGGTTTCCTTTAAGGGATATTTTGGGTCAAGAGGCCCGTCTTCAGCCAGTCGTCCATTTGGACACCATCCACCACAGGGAATCTTTAGAGCTAAGGCGACATCCAAGGCGGCTCGGTCCACACCAGTTTGGCCTCCAGAGATTACTTTTTTAATCACCTTGAGTAACTAACTTGAGGGCTAGGGCTGGAATCACTGGAATGATCTGATTTTCCAGCAGGTTAGCAATTTCTTTCTGATAGTCTGTCAAGCTTGAAGAGGTAATATTTGGGGTATTAGCTTGTTCGTTTAATAGGAAAATCTCTCTGCGACATAGAGCTTCTGATGAGGTTCCCTTTTCTTTAAGAGCTTGAGCTACAATGGTGGCGCTCGCTCTTTCAGCACACGACAAAAGCATTATTTGCCCTTGGGGAGTAAGTTCACCTACCAGATAGAAACCCTTCAAAAGATCAAATAGTTCTTCAAAAAGATTGGAGAGAAGAGTTTTTGTTTCCCCCCAAGAAGATTGAGAAGTCATTTGTTGGGCTAGCTGCATATGGAAAGTTCTGGAGCTCTCGGCTAAGGTTGAGGCGGCAATTAAATCCTGCTGGACAGCTTTTTCACCTGCTTTTTGAAGGTTTTCCTGAGTTCCAGTCATGGCTGGAGTTCCTGTCACCAAAAAGGGGTTTGGGGTGTGGAGGATTTCCTTCACCGTTTGGGATAAAGCACTCTCAGTTGAAATAGCGCTATTTTTTAGTTCCAAAAATTCCAAAGAAATTCTCCAATTGTGACATCATGCCACAATTCAGAAAAACTCGCCAGATGGTGCTGATTAAGAATTAAAATTAGTCGGGGACACAATTTAAAAGTTCTATTTTTTAACGAGGAGCCATCCGAAGTCCGCCGTCCAAACGAATGGTTTCTCCATTCAGCATGATGTTGGAAATAATATGTTCGACGAGTAAAGCATACTCTTGAGGGTGTCCTAGACGAGATGGAAATGGGACTTGTTGGCCCAGTGAGGCACGGGCCTTTTCAGGAAGTCCAGCTAGAAGTGGAGTGTCGAAAATGCCAGGAGCAATAGCTAAAACACGGATGCCCCAGTGAGCCAGTTCTCTAGCCGAGGGAAGGGTTAGGGCTGCAATTCCTCCTTTGGAAGCGGCATAGGCAGCCTGACCAATTTGACCTTCGAAAGCCGCAACCGAAGCCGTATTAATAATTACCCCTCGTTCACCTTCTTCGGTTGGTTGATTGTTAATCATGGCCGCCGCTGATAGGCGCAGGGCGTTAAAGGTTCCTACTAAGTTGACCTGCAGTATATGGATGAAGCGATCAAGGTCATGAGTTTTTTCTTTGCCTAACACTTTTTCTGCTAAGGCAATGCCGGCACAGTTGACCAATAGATGAAGGGATTTTTTTTGTTCTAGAACTGTGTTAATTGCTTGGTTCATTGAAGTGTTACTACTAACATCAGTTTTAATGAATGTAACCTGAGAGCCCAGTTCATTGGCTAGGTCGTTGCCTTCTTTTTCTTTCAGGTCTGCAATATACACGTGGGCTCCAGAAAAATGGAGGTGACGCACGGTAGCCGCTCCTAGACCCGAGGCTCCGCCAGTAACAATTGCGATCTTATTTTTGATCTGCATATAGATGTTATAGGGTGACTGCACTCTAAATTCAATAGTTGAACAAGTTTCTCGACAAAAATTTCAATTGTCTGATCAGCTAAACAGTTACTAATAAAAAAATAAAATAGATAGTTGAAGGATTTATTGACTGTTAACTTTGTTTGCTTGAGGTTAGCATTGATTGTCCAAAATTTTGAGTTGGTCGATAGTATTTGGTACCACGCAAAGAAATTCAAAGGGAGCCTGTAGGACTTCGTAGGAGTGGGGTGTGCCAGCTGGGATGTAGATTACATCTCCCGCTTCTACTTCATGTACTGTTTTTCCGATGACTATACGTCCTTTTCCCCGCAAGACATACTGTTCGTGTTCAACCGTATTAGTGTGGAGAGGCATGCCTCCACCTTTTTCCATGGTAAATTGGCGCAAGGCAAAATTAGGAGCACCGTCCTTTTCATCTAGTAATACCTGAACTTGGGTAAGAGATCCTGCTGCCACTTTTTGTTTGGCAATGTGTTTGGCTGTTTTGATTACTTCTCCTGATGAACTTGATTGAGGATTTTTCTGTTTTTGGTTCATTTTTGATTCCTTTCTCGGTGTCTCCAATGTGAGATGTAGGTCTATTTTAGAACAAAAACAGATTTATTCTCTTTTAATGCCGACTAATAATTGCAAGGTTTGGATTTAAGGTGTTGATAAAGCTAAGGTAATATCGGAAAGCATAATCATACTGGCCCCTATTACAACCAATAAAACTCCTCCGATCAATTTCCATGTGATGCGTTCTAAATCACCTAGTAAAAAATAAGCTAAAGCTGTTGTGAATAGGGGTTGGGTGCCAACTAGAGGATCGACTACTGTTACAGGACCATTTTCCAGTGCGGCAAAAAGGGATATTAGAGCAATGGCCCCAAATATTCCTGCAGTTATGAAGAAAAGATAAGTAATTCTAGGGGCCTGAAGCACGTTGTGTCTTTTGCCGGTTAAAGTGGAGATTAACAACACTATAAAGGCCGCTGTTTGATTGATCGTAAGTGCCTCTAGTACTGTTATCGAAGTTGTCATTAGCCCGAAACGCCGAATTACATTGCCGATGGCAAGAACTGCAGCTCCGGCTAGGGGGATCCAGAGAGTCCAGGGATGCCAACCTGTAATATTCCCACCTTTTGAGAAAGTCAGGAGCACTATTCCTGATACCAGAATTAGGATGCCCCAATAGAGTAGGGGGTCACCTATTTCTCCTAGCCAAACCATAGCGATAATAGCAGTAAACAACGGGCGTGCACTGGAGGCTGCTGAATTAATTGTGGCTCCTACCTTATCGATTCCAACTGCATTGATCCATCTCCCCAGTGCAGTTCCCAATATGCCTCCTAAAGAGAATATGAAAATGGCATGCATGGAGAGATTCTTAAAAATTCCTTCCTGATTGGGCATTGCAAGAAGAAGAACCCAAAATATGATCAGATTAACGCCAACTACAGTTAGAGAAGATTGAAGAGGATGTCCCCCTGCTGCCAAGCCCCGCTTGTAGAATGCTTGCATAATTCCCCACATAACTGCGGTCAGTAAGGATAGGAGGTAGATTTCAAGATTCATTAGGTTTGTTTTTGTTTGCCTTTCTTTCCTATATTGCCAGACTAAGGTTAATTTTCAGTAGATATTGTGTGGTCAACACGATGATATCTAGTACAGACTGGCAACAGAAATAGTAGTCTGACTGAGAAGAAGGATTGCTGGCGTACTAACAGAGCGTGCCTGCCCCATCATGTGTTAAATACAATACTTTTATTTGAACAAATTTGGTCTAGTGTCCGTTGGACGCGTGTTCTGCTAATGCTTGTGCTACCCGTTCTGGAGTCAAGGGCATGTCCTTAATTCTTACTCCGGTAGCATTATAGATAGCACTGGCAATAGTAGCTGCTGTAGCACATAAAACCACTTCACCTATACCTTTGGCGCCATAGGGGCCGTTTTGGTAGTCAGTTTCTACTATATCCAAAATGATGTTATCACCTTCTGGGAAATCAAGAGAGGTGGGAATTCTGTAGTCGGTCAGATTTCCATTAGTAAGTCGTCCGTCTGAGGAGAATTGCATTTCTTCCATCAAAGCGGTACCAATACCAGTGCCAACTCCACCTTCAATTTGTCCCTTTACCAGCTCAGTGTTTAGAGGTTTTCCTGGATCTAGTATGCTGACAAACTTAAGAATTTTGATGCGTCCAGTTGCAGTGTCAATTTCTACTTCGCAAGCTTGGCTGCAGTAACTGAAGCCAACCATTGGCAGGGCCTCTCCTTGGGGGTTGGTTTCGTTGGCAGGATAGAAAGTGGCATCTCCTATTATATCGGCTCCTTCTTCTAGAAATGGACCGTGGTCAAAGCCAGGGCCATTTATGGGAATTCGTTTGAACAATTCACCAATCCGGATTTCTTTTTCAGGAGAACCCTTAACGTAAATTTTACCTCCCTTGGTTTCTAGATCATCGGCTCTTGCTTCCAATGCTTCAGAGGCACGTTCAAACAATTTTCGCTTGGCATCCTTGCAGGCCAAACGGACGGCGTGACCTGCTTTAAAGGTGGTGCTACTACCTGATTGACCAGTGTCGTAAGGGGTAACATCGGTGTCGACTGTGACTAATCGGACTTTTTCTAAGGGAATGTTGAATTCTTCAGCTGCAATTTGCGCCATAATAGTTCGGGATCCCTGTCCAATGTCAGTGACGCTACTTCTAATTTCGAGGGATTCATCTTCAGCGATTCTTAGGGCGGCGCTGGAACTTTGTATAGAGAAATGTTTACATCCAACAGCGATTCCTTTTCCACGAACAACGCTACCATTGCCGTTTCCATTCGTGCCATTTTTAGGGGCCGCCGTATCCCATTCAATATCTTCGGCAGCCTTGAGTAGGGATTGGCGTGACCCAACGGCATGCATTTTATATCCTTCAGGGTTTAAGTCACCGTCTTTGAGCATGTTCTTCAGGCGAAACTCAATAGGTTCCATCTTTAACATTTCAGCTAGAATATCCATTTGAGATTCTACAGCCCAAGTAGTTTGGGCTACTCCAAATCCACGGAAAGCCCCGCCTACTGGTTTATTGGTATAAATTCGGTAGTTATCTAGTTTAAAGTTAGGAATGGAATACACTCCAACGGCACCATATGCTGAGTTCCGAGTGACATAAGCTCCAACCGTACCTTCAGTGTAGGCCCCGGCGTCCAAAATTTCTTTAATCTCTCGAGCAACCAGTGTTCCATCCTTTTTAACGCCGTCTTTAATGTAGATTACAAAAGGATGTTTGACGGTGGTGTCTGAAAAAACTTCCTCACGTGTACAGACAACTTTAACCGGTTTAAGACAGGCTTTTGATAGAACGGCAGCGATGCCCTCACTTTTAATTCGAGTTTTACTGCCAAAGCCTCCCCCAATATGAGGAGGGACAACGACTCTTACTTTGTGGCTAGGTACTTCCAATAATCTGGCCAACTTGGTTTTTACGGAGTAGGCTGTCTGGGTGTTCGACCATGCTACAACATTACCGTATATATCGACCTGGGCTAGGGCTGCATGGGGCTCCATGGGACAAGTTTGGGCCATACCGGTTGTGAATCGGTTTTCAACGATGAAGTCAGCTTCTTCAAAGCCCTTTTCCATATTTCCATTTCTAACCTTGTAGTAATGACAAACGTTGGGAGGCATTTCCTCACCATCAGGTCCTTTGCTACTGGCATGAATGCTGACAGTGTCTTCCTTTATTGATTCTTCAGGATCAAACACTGCAGGTAACTCTTTGTAGGTTACTTCTATTAGGGAGAGAGCCTGTTCTGCAATGTCCAGAGTTTCAGCAGCTACTGCTGCAACTGCATCGCCTACGTAACGCACTCTGCCTTGAGCTAAAGTAGGACGGTCACCAGGAAGATCTTCTAGTACTGGGAGATCATCTCCGGTCACGACAGCACAAACCCCAGGCAAAGCCTCTGCTTGACTGGAGTCAATATTAACTATTTCGGCATGAGCATGGGGACTTCTTAAGACTTTTCCATGAACCATTCCTGGTAAAACCATGTCAATGGCATATTTGGCTCTGCCGGAAAGTTTTTCTGGTCCATCAATGTTTAATGGACTTTTTCCCAGAATGAAATTTTCTTCCATTTTAAGATCTCCCTTGTGATGCAACTAACTTTATGGCCTTCACAATATTTACATAAGCGGTGCACCGGCACAGGTTGCCAGCAATTGCTTCGCGAATTTCAGCTTCTGTTGGATTGGGGGTTTCGTCAAGAAGAGCTTTGGCAGACATAACCAGTCCCGGGGCGCAATAACCACATTGAAAAGAGCTAAGACGAAGAAATTCTTCTTGTAGCGGATGTAATGCGTCATTTTCCGATATTCCTTCGATAGTTATGACTTCCTTGCCATCGGCATCAGCTGCCAAGGACATACAAGAAACGACTGGGGCTCCGTTGAGGAGTACTGTGCAACCTCCGCACTCTCCACCTTCACAACCAAGCTTTACACCAGTCAGATTTAGGTCTTCGCGCAAAACATCTAGTAAAGTCTTCCAGGGCTCTATGTAGAGCTCCCGTTTTTGACCGTTGACCGTCATCTTAATTTCCGGCTTTGACATTACTTACCTTTCCCTTTCTACGATTTGGCTGCAGCGGCCGCAGCACTCCTCAGACTGCGTCTGGTTAAAACGGCTGTCATATTGGTCCGGTAGTCAGCTGAGCTTCTTTGGTCACTAATTGGAGTAGCTTCTTGACTTGCCATTTTACCAGCTTCCACAATCAAATTTTCATCCAGCAACTGACCTTTGAGTAAAGCTTCAGTTTTTTCTGCTCTAATTGGCTTTGGAGCTACTGCTCCTAGTGCCACACGAGCCTTAGTTACTCGATTATCGGCATCTAGGGTTACACGCGAACCTACACCGACGATAGCCAGATCTAGTACATCACGATAGCTAAGCCTCCAGTAGCTCGATCCAGTGCGAGCAGGTAGGGGCTGAAGCCTTATTTCTCTTAGCAATTCATTTGCCTCAAGAACGTTTTGACCAGGCCCTAAAAAGAAGTCAACGAGCTCAACTTCTCTTTCTTTTTTCTCACTTGCAATGATTACGGTCGCATCCAGAGTAATTAGAGGCGGTGCCATTTCACCGCAGGGGGAGGAGCGCACCAAATTGCCCCCAACTGTTGCCAGATTGCGAATTTGTAGTGAAGCAAATTGCCGTGCTGCATCAGCAATCCCGGTATACTCCTTTTGCAACAACTCGTTCTTTTTCAAGGCCTGAATACTGGTCAAGGCTCCAATTTTCAATCCTTCACCGTTTTCTTCGACATAACTCAGATCTTTTACGGAATTGATGTTAATTAAGCAGGAGGGACGGAATCCCCTAAACTTCATATCGACAATCAGGTCGGTTCCTCCGGCTATGACTGTCGCCGAATCTCCGAACTTAGACAGAAGTGGCAACGCCTCTGCAAATGATTTAGGACGGTGATATTCCATCAGTTAATACCTCGTGAAAGAACTTAATACCAAACCCGTCATTTTATGTCGGTGTTGGGGCGTCGTCAAGCTAGCTCTACTGAGCAGCAAATTGGATTGAAGTTAATACCTCTCTCTTTCTGGTGTGCTTTTTGGGTCAAAAATAGGATATCCTGTGCCAATGGTTAGCAAGACAGCGAAATTGAATGTTCGGATGCCAGGAGGAATCTGGTGGATAGTTCTTTTGATTGTTGGGTGTCTTAATGTCGGAAGTAATGCCCATCTAATTGCAGACCCTTTTTACCAAGGTAAAAGGTTGACTTTCATGGTTGATTATTCAGCTGGGGGTCCAACTGATATTGAGTGTCGTCTTTACATTCGTCATCTAAGAAGACATTTGGCCGGAAAGCCAACTCTGGTAGTGAGAAACAGGCCTGGCGCGGGTGGTGTGTTGGCCATGAACTGGCTTTATGAGAGGGCTCGTCGTGATGGAACAGTGGCTGGATGTCAAACAGCATCTCCTATGTACATGGAATGGTATGTCGGTGACCCTCAGTCGGTCGGTCTTCGTGCCAATATGGCTGAAATTATTCCTGTAATGTTTACTCCTGTCGTTTCGGTAGGTGTGGTAAGAAAAGTATTGTCCCCTGGTATTGAAATTAAACAGCCCGAGGATATTTTAAAAGCTAAGGGTTGGATTGCAGGAGGGTTCAGAGAGGATAGTACTAAGGATCTTAAGTTTAGAACTTTGCTAGATCTGGTGGGTGCTAACTACAAATATGCTACGGGCTATCCGGGAGCTGCCGATCTCTTAGCGGCTTTTATGCGCAGGGAAGTTGACTATGTAGATGGTAGTAGCCCGTTTTACATGACTAGGGTCAAGCCTGTTGTAGTGGATGGAGGGCAGGCTTATCCAATTTGGTACGACAGTTGGGTGAATATCCCAGAAATGGAGCCAGCTTACAAGAGTGAAGATTTTGTTAAGAAGCTAACCGGCAAACAGCCGTCAGGACCACTTTGGCAACTTTTCCAAATTTCAAGAGCTTATCGAATGATTCTATTTCCTCCTGGTGTTCCTCAACAGGCAGTGGAAGCTCTTCGTGCTGCCTTCAGAAGTTTGGGAAACGACCCGCAATTTTTAGCTGAATACCAAAAAATAGTGGGAGTTCAAGCTAATTTTCTAACCAAACAGCAGGACCTTCGCGATGCATTGGCTCCTCTGGAAGGTGTTACCCCAGAGGTTAGAGAGCTTCGGTTCAAGTATACTGCTCAGAAACGTTAATCATTTTGGGTTGTCTTCTCGACAAGCATTACATGTAAAGTAAAGAGGGTAGTGATCCTGAAAATGATAAGGGCAGGAGGTATCTGTAGGTCATTATGTTGGAGGCGGCTCAACTAGGACTTTTAGGAATTTTGGCGTGGCCAGCTATCGGATATCTTTTTCTGGGAATTTTTCTGGGAATTGTTTTCGCTATTATACCTGGTCTTTCCGGTCTGACGGGGATGGCAATTCTACTTCCTTTTACATTTGGACTAATGCCCTATGAGGCAATGGCCCTACTAATGGGTATGTTCGCCGTAACTACAACGGCTGATACTATCCCTGCTGTTCTTTTAGGGGTGCCTGGAACTGCTGGTTCTCAGGCTACTATTATGGATGGTTACCCCCTGGCCAAGAAAGGTGAAGCCGCCCGTGCTTTCGGGGCGGCATATACTGTTTCTGCTTTTGGAGGTCTGGTGGGAGCATTGTTTTTGGTGATTTCCATTCCGGTGCTGAGTCCACTGGTGTTGGCCTTTGGATCTCCTGAGTTTTGTATGCTCGGCATACTGGGCCTGACAATGGTAGCCTCTCTAAGTGGCAACTCCGTTCTAAGAGGGGTCCTCGTTGCTTTACTAGCGATGTTTTTTTCTATGATCGGCTATGCTCCCCAAGCCGGTATTCCCCGTTTTTGGTTTGACTGGCCTTATTTGTTGGAAGGCTTGCACTTGGTTCCAGCTGTTCTGGGACTATTTGCTATTCCTGAACTGGTTGAACTGGCTGTACGCAAAGGATCCCTTTCGGAAGTGCCCAACATGGGCAAGGGGATTCTAGACGGCGTTCGTGATGCACTGCGCCATTGGTGGGTGGCCTTGCGCTGCAGTCTTATGGGGGTTTATATCGGGGTGATTCCTGGTTTGGGAGGTAGGATTGTGGATTGGTTTGCATATGCTCACGTTGTGCAGTCTAGCAAGAACAAGGAAAAATTTGGCAAGGGGGATATTCGAGGATTAATTGCTCCTGAAAGTGCCAATAATGCCATGAAAGGTGGAGCTCTGATTCCAACTGTGGCTTTTGGAATTCCGGGGAGTGCCTCTATGGCTATCCTGTTGGGAGGGTTGCTCATTCATGGGGTTTATCCTGGCCCAGATATTCTTGAATCACGTCTAGATGTACTTTTCTCTATCATTTGGGCATTGTCCCTGAGCAATGTTATTGCTTCGATTCTACTAATGGCCTTGACCTCTCAGGTAGCCAAAGTAACCACTCTAAGAGGAAGCATTCTGATACCTATTATTGTGGTTATGATTTTTATGGGTGCTTGGATGGCCACTCAGGATATTGGGGATTTAATAGTATTAGTTTTTTTCGGAGTCTTGGGTTATTTGATGAAGCGGTGGGGATGGCCTCGTCCTCCTGTGGCTTTAGGGCTCATATTGGGGCCTTTTGTAGAGCGTTATCTGGATTTAAGTGTAAGTGTGTTCGGTTGGTCTTGGTTAGGCCGACCAATTGTTGTTGGATTGTTAATAGCTGTTGTGGCTACGATTGTGGTTGCTGTTCGCCGCCAACAGTCTTTCGACAGAAATTCTACTGTGGAAGAGTAAGGAAAGGTGAGTAGAGTGCGCAGTCGAGAGAACCTAGTAGAAGCATCATTTGCCTTGGTGTTGGCGTTACTTTTCATTTATTCAATTGTTGCGGCAAGACAATGGCCTTTTAATGCGGCTCTTTTCCCAACTATTATCGGAGTGGCAGGTTTTGGTCTTGCCATAGGTGTCAGTCTAGTCGTTTGGTGGGGTAGAGGCAGCAATTCTGTAAAAGGGTCTGGCGTCCAAGGCGATCTTTATTTGGAAGAAACACTGTTGAGTGGTCAGGCTTTGAGAAGAACCATTACTGCTTTTGCTTGGTTGGTAGGACTGGTTCTTAGTATTTGGTTATTGGGTCAGAAACTTGCCCTTCCTCTTTTCATGTTGTTCTACTTGAAAGCTGCTGGGGAAAAATGGTGGCTGTCAATCCTCTTAACCTTGGGCACAGTAGCTTTTTTAATAGGTGTCTTTGACCAGGTGATTTATGTGTCTTGGCAAGACGGAGTGCTTTTTTCCTGGTTGGACATTGATCCTATCTAAGCTCGGAGTGAGTATTGCTTATCCAACATTCAAAAGATAAATCAGCTATCTAGTGACGAGTTGGCAATTTTAAAGGGTAGTTACTTTTTCCATTTGTAACTGTCTAGTCCCGGACGATATTTTTTGTCAGCGAACTGATCAATCCCTGGAGTTCCTCCTTGTTTGTTCTTGAGATTTGCAGCCATCGTCATAGAAAGTTTATGAGCGACTGGAGAGGGTGCTGTTAGGCTGTTATGCCAAAGTTCTTTGACGGCTTGAAGGCCTAAGGGATCCTTTTCAAGAAGTGAATCAACTACTTCTTGGGTTTCTTTCTCTAACTCTGATTTGGGAACTGCTTTGGTTACCAAACCAATCCGTTCCGCCTCTTTTCCATCAAAGGATTTTCCGGTCAAAGAATAATAGAGGGCGTGTTTAGGTTGTAGGTGTTCAGTAAGTACTTTGGTGACTTCTCCTCCCGGAAAGAATCCCCAGTTGATTTCTGAAAGTCCAAAGATTGCTTTTTGATCTGAGATTACGATGTCACAGGAAGTGATAATAGTAAAAGCTCCACCAAAGCACCAACCATTGACCATGGCTACAACTGGTTTAGGCATATTACGGATTCCGTCACCTCGCCATCCTGATAGGCGTTTAATTTCATCCCGTTCACTAGCTGGGGATTTATCCAGTTCTGTAAAATACTCGTTAAGATCCTGGCCGGCACAAAAACTTTCTCCAGCACCAGTTATCACTATTACGCGAGTTTCGTCGTCATAACGAAGCTCGGCCAGTAGTGCACTCATATCTCGATGCATTTGTGGACTCATGGCGTTTCGTTTTTCTGGACGATTTAATGTGATGGTTGTAACGGAGTTTTCAGTTTGAGCAAGGATTGTTTCATAATTTTTTTCAGCCATAGGTAGCCTCCCTATTTATTGGAAGTTGTTATGTTAGGTCGTCAATTTTGATACCTGATTCTATATTTAGAGACATAATCGAATTATCTGACTTTGTTTCACTTCAGCGTAGCACACCTTCTTTCTTCCACTTCGCAATACTTTTTGCATCATGCCCTAGTAGATCTTTAAGAACCGTCTCAGTGTCGGCTCCCAGTGAGGAGGGTAGTGTGAGAGGTTCATCAACCATAGTCTGAAATTTGAGTGGGCTTCGAGGAATTTCAAAGGGTCCCACAGGAGTGTCGGAAAAGCTTTCAAAATAGTCTCGGTGGAGCAGTTGTGGGTCATTCAACAAGTCAGGACCCGTTTGGACAACTCCAGCAGGAACTCCCCGACTCTGTAGTTGATGGACAATATCCTTGCTGCTTCTAGTGCAAGTCCATTCTTCAATAATCTTATTTAACGCAGAAGCATTTTTTAGTCGCGCATTTCGATTGTGAAACCTTTGGTCGTCTATTAAAACTTCTTGGTCAATTAATTGACAAAAAAGTTGCCATTGTTGCTCAGTTTGGACTGAGATAACACACCACTGCTCTTCTTTCTGGCAGCGATAACATCCATGGGGAGCTGCAGATAAATCACGATTGCCTAAGGGTTCGGGTTGCTGGTTTAGGGAACTAGCTAGAAAACTTGCTCCTAGCATGTATGCGGTCGATTCTGATTG
>CAZASS010000003.1:23857-26627 GCA_964487835.1 uncultured Acidobacteriota bacterium
AGATCAATTGAAACTCCTTCTCCTGTTGCTCTCTGATGAAGCAGGGCAGCCATTAGTAGTGTTGGTGCCATGATAAAACCTAAGTGATCAGGGTAAACACCCTGACTTCCTACTGGATGAGATTGACGAGGATGGTTCCATAGATAGGTCATGCCGGAGAAGGCATTAAGATTAAATCCCCAGCTGCCAAATAGTTTTTTGGGACCGGTGTTTCCTAGTCCCGGCATTTTCAGAACGATTAAACCTGGATTGACCTTTCTAAGTTCTTGGTCTCCAAGACCTAGACGATCCATAACTTGAGGGCGAAAATTAACTAAGACGGCCTGAGATTTTTTGGCCAGCTCCTTGATGAGTTTTGTTCCGGTGGGATGTTTTAGGTTAATGGTTATTGAACGCACACAAAGGTTGCACTCAATAAAGCGTGGAGCTGCGTCCAAGCTTTCACTAGTTCTGTATGAACGGAATGTATCCAATCCCTTATTCCGTGACTCAACTTTGATTACTTCTGCTCCATACTGGGCTAGGAGTCTTCCTGCATAGGGTCCGGCGTAACCATTGGTAAAGGACAGTATGCGAACTCCTTCCAAAATTTTGTTGGTAGTGTGCAAGCTAGATTACTCCTTGTGAAGTTAGCGTTTTAAGGTCTTTGGGATGAAGTTTTTGTTGGTCACAGTAAATTTCCAGGTTGTGCTCTCCAAGCAGAGGAGCAGGTCTCGATTTTGGGCGTTCTCCATTGATTTTAAAAGGAGCTCCCATTTGCTGGAAGGAGCCTATTTGAGGGTGAGTCGCTTGTGTAAAAAACTGGCGATGCTGAACATGAGGATCTTCCATAAATTCGGATGGGGAATTTACTGGTAGGGCGGGGATACCCCGCTTTTGCAATATCAGAGTTAAATCTTCTTTATTATGCTGGGAAGTAAAACGAGATAATGCTTTGTTGATCCAGTCTGCTTGATTACGGCGTTCGCTGTTGTCCATCCAGCGAGGGTCATCTAGTTCGGCTGGATGGTCTTCCCAAACTTCTAATAGGGCCGGCCAATGTTGTTGGGTAGCAAAAATTGAAATATAACCATCTTGGCAGGGAAACAAATTAGCTGGTGCTACATGATGATGTTGACTGCCCGCTCGTTTTCTAATTGTTCCTTCGAGTGAATAGGTAAAAGCTACATGTTCGTGAAGTGCCAATCCGGCTTGAATGGAAGTATCTACATGGGTGCCTGCCCCTTTGGTTTCTCTTTGCCAAAGTCCCAGCATGACTCCATAGGCTGCGCATAGACTGCCGTAGTAATGAGACTGGGTTTCAGGGGGCATACAGGGAGGAAGATCTGGGTTGCCACTGATGTAGAGAAGTCCTCCCATAGCGGTGGTGATTAGGTCGGGTCCTAAGTAGTCACTGTAAGGCCCTCTTTGTCCAAAGGGGGAGATAGAGGCAAGAACTAGTTTTGATTGTCGTCGACAGAGTACGGGATAATCTAGGCCAATACTTTCCAAATAGCCTGGGGGATAGTTTTCTAGAACTACATCACAGTATTCTACTAGATCGAGGAAAATATCCCGGCCTTGTGGGCAACTTAAATCTAGAGTGATGCTACGTTTTCCCGCATTAAGATATAAAAATCTAAGGCTATTTTCAGGCTCTTTGCCTTGAGAGGCAAAGGGGGGTTCTTTGCGCGAGGGATCCCCTTTAGGGGGTTCTACTTTAATTACTTCCATCCCCAGTTCAACCAGAAATTTTCCGCATAAGGCTCCCATGTTGGTAGACAAATCGAGTACCCGATAGTCTCCCATGAGGGCATGCTGGCTGGTCATATGTTGTCGATTCTCCTTTTGGGAACGGGAAATAGCAAACTATTTCCCGTTGTTCTCCAATTCAGTCGAGGCATACCTTATAAAACAAAGAGTGGCAGTGGTCAACAGCTGAAAATTGTATAGTCTGCATTTGAGGATTGCAGATTTTTTTGTGTTGGGGAGATTTATTCAATTAGTTGTCATTCTTTTGCACCGTTCTTCTGGAGTAACTTAACAACCTTCATTTGACCCATTTCCAAAGCCCAATTCAGTGCCGTTTTGCCATTGTTGGATTTGATATTTATATCTGCCGCAAATTTGAGTAAGCCTTGAACCGTCTCGATGTGACCTCTCATTGCTGCTCCCATCAAAGCGGTACGGCCTGAGTAGTCCTTTTTATTTACTGCAGCCTCATTTATTAGTAATGATACAGTTGTGTTCGTATGGCCCGCCAAAGCTGAAAACATTAAGGCAAAGGCTCCATTATTACTTTGCAAATTCACTTGGGCACCATTAGAAATTAAAGTTTTGACGGTGTGATTTTGACCATTCAGAGCTGCCCACATTAAAGGAGTCATTCCTAGTTTTTGATCCTGGTTGTTGATGTTAGCTCCGTTCTCAATCAAGATAATTACGACTTGATTGTGACCAACCATAGCTGCATGGCCTAGAGCAGCGGTGCCTTCTTTGTCTTTAATCTCCAAGTTAGCTCCCTGATCTAGGAGAAGTGTTACAGTCCGGACGTGGCCTTGGGCGGATGCCGCTATTAAAGCTGTTATTCCTCTCCGGTTTTTTTTGTTAATTGGAGTTCCTCTTTCCAGCAAGGTTCTAACTTTTTCAATTTGACCTTCAGAGGCTGCCTTGATTAGGTGCCCACTATTGAGTTGTCCAGTCATGCGGATGCAACTGAGCATTCCTATAACAGCGACAATCAAAATCTTTGGAAACATTATTAGATATAAAAAAAATTAATTTTATTAGC
>CAZASS010000003.1:26637-27338 GCA_964487835.1 uncultured Acidobacteriota bacterium
AAAAACGGTAGAGAGTGACTGGATTGTCCACCAAAATGCGATGGCGTAGTGCAGGGTCAGGAGCCCACTTTTCCAGTTGTTCCAGCAGGTCGGCATCATTGGGCTGATTGTCATATTTGTTAGGATGGGGCCAATCGGTGGCCCATAGCATTCGATCCGGAGCAGCTTCTATCAAAGCCCGTGCCATAGGTACTACTTCGTTCCAAGGAGGAAGATCTCCTACTCCCAATCGGTTAGGTGCTGAAAGTTTAATCCATGTATTTCCTTCCCTGACTAGCTCTAAAAGCAGTTGAAAGGGAGGATAAACGGTACCTTCGGTTGCTGGCATATAACCAAAATGACCGATTGATATGGGAACTGGCAAATTGCGTAGTAAATTGATTAACTCCACTAGGTCCGATCCAGCAAACAAGAACTCTAAATGCCATCCTAAAGGAGAAATGCGCTCAGCTAGTTTGGGTATTTCTTCAAGGGCAATAGGCATTCCGCCTGAGTTATCAAGGTTGAGGCGTACGCCGCGGACACCTTTGTTTTCCAAGGTGGCCAGTTGTTGATCACTAATTGATAGATCGATTGCCACCACAGCTTTTGCCTGCTGCGGGATCGAAGATATGGCCTCCAAAATAGCTGAGTTATCGGTTCCGTAGATCGAAGGTTGTGTGAGCACCACTCGCTCTATGCCCAATCGATCGTGCATATGC
>CAZASS010000003.1:27348-28739 GCA_964487835.1 uncultured Acidobacteriota bacterium
GGGCATACTGCAGTTGGGTGGTGTATAACCGCGTTGGGGAGACATGGGATATTGTGAATCAAAAACGTGGGTATGACAGTCAACCGATCCTGGAGGAATGATTAGATTAGATTTTCGCGTTTGGTAATTAGGAGGATTGCAGACAGGAATATTCCCATTATTTTTTTTCATAGAAAACTTATTTCACAGTGATGGAGTCAACTCTAGGTAAATCTAAATCTGTCTTCTGGAGTTCATTGATGGGAAGATGAATTAAGGAAGAAGCAATACCTAGTCCAATAGCTGCCCACCAGATGATGTTATAGGATCCAGTAATGTCAAACACAAAACCTCCTAGCCAAACCCCTAGAAAACTGCCTAATTGATGTCCCAAAAAGACAATTCCGTAAAGAGCTCCCAGATAGCGCATTCCGAACATTTGACCTACTAGGCCACTGGTTAGGGGAATTGTGCCCAGCCAAATGAATCCCATGGTTGCCCCGAAAATAAGTACTGATAGATTGGAGATTGGCAGCGTAATAAACAGAGAAATAATGATTGATCGTGAGAGATAGAGCCAACACAAGGTATATTTTTTGCTGAAGTGTTTTCCTAAGTAGCCGAATGTAAAAGAGCCAAAGATATTGAAAAGTCCAATCAAGCTTAAAGCTGAAGCGCCAATGGAGGATGCAATACCTTCATCAGATAGGTAGGCAGGTAAATGGGTTGCAATGAAAGAGACATGAAATCCGCATACGAAGAAGCCTGCAACTAATAACCAAAAACGAGTTTCCCGTCCAGCTGCTCGCAAAGCGCGTAATGGACTAGGTCGGTCTCCGCTTGTTGGTCTTGACGACTCAGTCAAAAGCTGACCCACTGGGATAATAGTTAGACAAAGTAGCCCAGTGATAATTAGGGCTGTTACCCAGCCAAAGTTGGAGATAAAGAAGTGGCCTAGTGGTAGCAATAGAAACATTCCTAGAGAACCGCCAGCCGTGACAATGCCAAAGTACATACTTCTTTTTGATTCAACAGTAGCCCTGCCTACTGCCCCTAAAACTACGGATGTACCCATTCCTCCCATACTTAATCCGGCTAATAGCCCTGCTGTTAAGATGAAAGTCGCAGGAGTAGTAGCTAAGGCCATCAAAAGTAAGCTGACACTGAAACCAACAGCTGCCAAGCTTACTATCCTTCCTGAACCATAACGATCAGCCAATGAACCAGCCAGCGGTTGACCAACTCCAGCTAGCAGCATCTGGAGGGCAATTGCCAGGGAGAAAGTTTCCCGGCTCCAGCCGAAATTTTGGGTGATTGGGATTTGGTAAAGCCCGAAGGACTGGCGAAGACCGAGGGCGAGAGTCATAGTCAGAGTAGCCCCAATTAAAACGATTAGAGAACGGTTGGTAGTA
>CAZASS010000003.1:28749-32411 GCA_964487835.1 uncultured Acidobacteriota bacterium
AGTGTGACTAGCTCTAAGCGCCAACATTTTGTTGTGTGTGGTTGATAGTTCAAGGGAACTGGCTAGACATTTGTTCAGCCAAATGGTGCAGTCTAGCATTGCGTTTTAGTATTTTTGACATCATAGGCTTGGCCTCGTCGATTATGGAATCAGCATCGAAAGCAGTAATTTTACCTTTTTCAACAAGAATGCGACCATCCACCATGACAGTGTCTACCGAGCTGCCATTTTCTGCAAATACAAGTTGGCTCATTGGGTCATTGACAGGGATCCACCATGGGGCATCTAGTTGATACAGTACTAGATCAGCTCGTTTGCCAAGTTCAATTGAACCAATATGTTCGTTTTGGAGAAGAGCCGTTGCACCGCCATGAGTACCCATACGCAGGACGTCGTCAACTGTGAACCAGTTTTTGCGATCACCCTGATTGGGTCGATGAAGCATTGCCGCTAGTTTGAGTGCCTCGTGCATTATTAAGTTATCGTTAGTTCCCACACCGTCTGTGCCAAGAGCAATAGTCATGCCGTGGGCAACCATTGCGGGAATAGGTGCGGTGCCCGCACCTATTTTCATGTTGCTCTCAGGATTGTGTACCACCACGCTGCTGTTTTCAGCTAGTCGTTTGATATCGGCATCGTTGATCCAGATAGTGTGAGCGCATGATAAGCGATGACTAAGTAACCCTAGTTTGTCAAGGTGTTCAACCATAGTGCAGCCATATTTTTCCTTAGCAATTTCTACTTGAACAGATGTTTCAAGGAGATGCATATGAATACCAGTATTATGTTGTTCGGCTAGATCTCTACACATCATGAGGGCTTCATCCGAACACCGTTCTGGGTTGGATGGTGCTGGAAAGATACCGAGACGATTATCAACTCCATTCCATTTTTGGATGGAATCTTCCATTAGACGTAGAAGAGCATCCAGGGATATAGGTTTTAGAGGATTGAGGCTTTTCATCTCTTTTTGGATATGATCCGGGATAGATCCTTTTTGTGGAATAATATCGTCGAAACCCGAGTCAAAAAAGCGGAGTCCAAGTACTGTGCGCATACCAGAATCTTGGTGTGCTAACATGACTGCTTCGATGTCTTCTGGACCGCAGATCTGGCCTGGGAAGTGATCAAGACTAGCCGTAGTGCCACTCAAGAGCATCTGAATGGAACCGAGCATTGCGCTTACATAAGTCTCACGTGGAGTCTTATTTGCCGTGTAAGCCTGATTCATCCACATGAATGCGGGATGGCTAAGATTATCGCAGGTTCCTTCTATGAAATTAGCGGGTGAGTGGTAATGGGCGTTTACAAATCCAGGTACTAATAGTTTGCCTTTAGCTTCAATGACACGATTATAACGGTCTGAATTGATTGGGCTTATTTGTCCAATTTCAACAATTTTCCCGTCTTCAATTAGCACATCAGTTGACTGGTGGATGGTATTGTTTTCATCGAGCGTGCCTACCAGTGCCTCTCGAATCAAAAGACATTCAGGAGAAGGCAAGCATGCCTCCTTGCGCTGATATGTGCTTGGATTTGTTTGTAGTGGTGTTAGTCATTTTTGTAACCAATTGTGCGATGAGGTCAGATAGATGGCAAATGAAAAGTATTATTTGTTGGATAGATTACCAGTTTTTAAAATAGATTGGGTTAAGGAAAAGGAGAATTTAGGGTTATGCAAACACGTTAGTTTGATTTCAAGCCAACTGTTTTTCAAAGACAGGACTCTGAGACAAGCACAAAGACACCATTCTAGGTGATACTAGCGGCTGAATTTTACAAGACACGCTATTAAAATTAACGATTGTCGTATAGGTTTTTAGTGGGGAGGGCACATGAAATGATTGTTGCTATTGTTGGGTGTGGGAATGTTGGAGCGAATCTTTTGCAGTATATAGTCAATCTATCTGGAGTGGATAAGATTTGGGCTGTTGATGTAACCGATGATCATGTTGAGGCAGCCATTATGGATGTGGCCGGGGTTGAACCGCAAGGCGCCCGTAAAATTTGTGGCACCACTTCAAATCTCTGTCTCAATGAAGCGGATATTGTTTTGTTGACAGCGGGTGTCAAAATAGGGCCGAAGGAAACTCCTCAAGATGCTGCGAGAAAAAATTTTGCCATCGTCACACAGACACTTGAGAACATTCAGTTAAAGAAATCAGCAATTTTTATTACCCTTCCTAGTCCAGTTGATCAGATTACTACATTTATACAAAAAAAGACCCTTTTATCTCCTAGTCAGATTGTTGGTTTTGGGGGAAATCTTGATTTAAATCGCTTGGTTTACACACTGGAATCCCAGGGGATAGATGCAACGGAAGCTGCAATTGTGGGTGAGCATGGACCAAGAACCATTCCAGTTTACAAAACAGAAGAAAATTACACCGCGGTGTCCTACAAGGTAAGAAATTTTTTGGAAAATATTGGCAAGTTGGCCGGACAAAAACGCAATCTGGCTACTGGGCCTTTGCTCGCCGATTTACTTCGGAGTGTTGTTCAAGAAAAGGAAGATATTCATTATGTGTCTGGATACCATCCAGATTATGGAATATATCTAACGTGGCCGTTCCATGTTGGTAGATATGGGGCAGTAGATCCTCTATTAATATCTCTTCCTCCTCAAGCCCAAAAGGAGTTTGACGAGCTGGTAGAGCAGAAGAAACTAGAAGCTGAGAGCATAAAAGATAGGTCCTAGCTCCTAATACTTAATCCTCTGGTATTGGAGTTAAACGCTAGTCTGCTAGTTCAAGTAGTTTTTCTATCGGTCGGGCCAAAACAGCCTTGTTGCCTGATACTCCAATAGGACGTTTAAGTAGAGTTGGGTGCTGGGCAATTGCGCGAATTAGAACAGCATCTGGTTCTTCTCCACTCAATCCCAGTTCACGATTCGTTTTCCCATTTTTTATGAAAATTTCTTTGGGTTTCACATCCAATTTTTTGAGTAGTTCTTTAATTTCTTTGATATCGAGAGGTTCCTTGGTGTACTCCCGATAACGATAGTCAATTTTATTTTCCTTTAGCAAGGCGACCGCCTTGCGACAGGTAGTTCATGTTCTTCGGCAAATTAGCTCAATCAACATTTTTATTTTCTCCCTGGGTGCTAAGGATGGTCTTTAAATAAGTATTTTCTTATTCTTATCATCTTTAGTGATTAAGTAATTCACTAACATGAGCTTCTGCTGCCATAGCCAGGCCATCAACGTTATAACCTCCTTCCAGGAGAGAAACAATGCGGCCTTCACAGGTAGAATCAGCTAGATCCATGATGATACGAGTCAGCCTTTTGAATCCCGAATCGGTAATTGAAAAGCACCCTAGCAGATCATCCACACGGGAATCGAACCCAGCTGAAATTAGGATAAAATCGGGTTGAAATCTTTCAGCTGCTGAAAGGAGTTGTTCTTCGAAGGCTTTAACAATTTGATCGTCTGTTGCCCCACAATCCAAGGGAACATTGATATTGAAACCGTTTCCTGGGCCTGCTCCTTTTCGGTTAGGATCGCCTGTTCTGGGATAGGCGTGTAGATCGTGGGTTGAAAAAAACAGAACACTCGGATCCTCCCAGAAGGCGTTTTCTGTACCATTTCCATGGTGATAATCCCAATCCACAATGAGAATTTTTTTGAACCCTAACTGCCTTTGGGCGTAACGTGCGGCAA
>CAZASS010000004.1:0-282 GCA_964487835.1 uncultured Acidobacteriota bacterium
CATTAAAAAGTCAGTGAGACATTTGGCTGAAGATTTACTTAAGTTATACGCCCGTCGTGAGATGGCAAAAGGAAATATTTTTTCAGGGGATGATTTTCTTATTCGGGAGTTTGAGGGAGCATTTGAGTATGAAGAGACTCCTGATCAATTAGGAGCTATTCAAGATGTCAAAGCTGACATGGAGTCAGCACGTCCCATGGATCGATTGATTTGTGGTGATGTTGGGTACGGCAAAACTGAAGTGGCTATGCGAGCTGCATTTAAAGCAGTAGTTGATAGTAA
>CAZASS010000004.1:301-7338 GCA_964487835.1 uncultured Acidobacteriota bacterium
CCAACAACAGTTTTGGCATTTCAACATTTGAGGACTTTTAGAGAGCGTTTTCAGGGGTTTCCAATTAAGATCGAAATGCTCAGTCGCTTACAAACTAGGCAGGAACAAACGGATATCATTAAGAGAATGTCGGCAGGGTTAGTAGATATTTTAATAGGCACTCACCGTATTTTATCTAAGGACGTTTATTTCAAAGATTTGGGTTTGGTTATTCTAGATGAAGAGCAACGTTTTGGGGTTGCTCAGAAGGAAAAGTTTAAACGCTTTAGAGCTAACGTTGATGTGTTGTCGTTGTCTGCAACCCCAATCCCTCGAACACTTAATATGTCACTGACTGGCCTTCGGGATTTATCTATTATCGAAACTCCACCAAAGGATCGATTGGCGATCCAAACCGTTGTTACAAAATTTAGCAGAAACATTATTCGTAGTGCTGTTGATCTAGAATTAAAACGTCAGGGACAAATTCTTTTTCTCCATAATTCAATTGAAACCATACATTCGATAGTTCAAATGGTGCGGACCGTGATTCCTGAAGCACGGGTGACATTTGCCCATGGGCAAATGAGAGAAAAAGAGCTGGAGAAAGTTATGTTAGATTTTCTGGACTATCGTCAAGATGTTTTAGTTTCGACAACCATAGTGGAAAATGGTCTCGATATTCCTCGGGCAAATACCTTGATTGTAAATAGGGCTGATCGTTTTGGGTTGGCCCAGTTATATCAGCTAAGGGGACGTGTAGGTCGATCAAGCCAACGCGCCTATGCATACTTTTTAATTCCGTCCGAGGAAACCTTGAGTCAAAATGCTCGTAAACGGCTCTCTGCTATAAGAGAGTTTAGTAATTTGGGGTCCGGTTTTCGTTTAGCTGCTCTTGATTTAGAGATTCGAGGTGCAGGAAATTTACTTGGATCCGAACAACATGGGCAAATTAATACAGTTGGGTTTGAATTTTATGTAAAGCTATTGGAACAGACGATTGAAGAACTTAAAGGGAAACCTATTTCCGATAAAATACAGACCAGCATTGATTTGCGTCTAGATATTCAGATACCGGAGTATTATATAGAGGATCCTCATCTGCGCCTGTGGTTGTATAAACGTGTTTCTTCGGTGTCCGATTCATTTGAATTGAACAGTCTTAAGGAAGAGATTACAGATCGTTTCGGGCAATATCCAAGTTCTGTTTTTAATCTATTAGAGTACGCGCAGCTGCGTTTGCGTACTCGGGAATTAAAGATTATTTCTTTGGAGCGGAAGGGAACACAGATATGTTTGAAGTTTAGGGATGACACACCGGTTTCTCGTAGCGATATTGTTGAATTAGTTCATCAACCCCATAGTCATCTTTCCTTGACTCCAGAGGGAGTTTTATTGGCTGAAATATCTTTTATTAATGAATCGAAAATTTTTGAAAGCGTGCATGAACTACTTGACAAAATTGCGGTGTTGAAATGAATGCTAAAGTACTTAAGTGTTGTTGTTTATGTTTGTTTGTGGTGACTTTAGGGTGTGAGAAGTTCCCAGACGAATCTAAAGTACTTCAACCTAAAGTTATAGCAGTGATCAACAACCAAGAAATTTTTGAAAAAGAATTTGAAGATTTTTTGATCGTAAGACAGGAACCAGTTGTGGGGCAGAAAAATAGTCCAGAAAGAAATGCCATATTTAAGGAGTTTCTTGTTGAAAAATTGTTGTTGCAGGAGGCTCGGGAGGAGAAAATCACATTGGAGGATTATGAAATTCAGCAGCAGCTCAATGAGTGGTTAGCAGAAGAGCAGAAGGCGACATCGGTCTTCTATGAGCGGGTTCAGAATTTTTTAATAGTGCAGAAATTATTGAGAAAAAGGATTGATCTTCATGTTAATGTCAGCGTGCGGGAGATGCAAAATTACTACAGTGAACACAGTAAGGAATTTCATGCAGAGGATCAGATGCACCTTCTGGAAATTCGAGTCGGAGATTCAAGCAGTGCAGAAGAGATTCGTCAAAAGATGATGTTTGGGGATGTGAGAAATTTCAAAGAATTGGCCAGACTACATTCTCAGGGCCTTACCGCTAATAAAGGTGGTGATTTGGGAACTTTTACACGAGGTCAGCTACCAAAGGATTTTGAGGAATTTGTTTTTACTCTTAAGCCAGGTGAGGTGAGTTCGGTTTTTCATTCTGCAGAGGGTTACCATATTTTTATGATGGAAGAGTGGATTCCTCGACATCCACAAAAATTTTATGAGGTCCAAGATATTATTTTTGAAAGGTTGGTAATGGCCAAAGAAAGAGCAGCTAGGGATTCCTACGTAAGACAAATTGTTGACAGAGCATCCATTGAACTGCACGATAAAAGTTTAGCTGTCAATTGGGGAGAATTAAATGAAGACGTCCAGTAGAATCGTGCAGGTGCTACTACTGTTACTTGTTGTGAGTGTAGACCTTCGGAGCCAAGAAGTGGTTGTTTTGGATGAAATCGTGGCCAAGGTTAACCAAGAGATTATAACTTTGAGTGATCTTCAGCAATCAATGGATGCTCTCAGAAGTGAGATTGCACGAACTGCTGAAAGCCCTGAGGCATTGGATCAAGAATTTGGCAAGCAAAAAAGAGAATTGTTAAAGGGTATTATTGAGAAGAAGTTGATGATCCAAAAAGCCAATGAGCTTGAACTGGTAGGGGGAATCGATTTAGATGTGGCAGCGGCGTTAGAAGCAAATAGAAAAGAGGCAGGTATCCCCAATCTAGAAGTTCTAGATCAACTCCTTCGAGACCAGGGGACATCTTTAGGTCACTATAGAGAAAATCTCAAACAACGCATGATCGTCGAGAGACTTATTCAGCAATCTGTTTATTCGAGAGTCACTCTGCTTACTCCCGAAATCGAAGCCTATTATCGAGAACATATTGAAAAATTTACAGAGCCTGCGGAGATTGAACTTGGAGAGATTTTGTTTCTGACGGAGGGGAAAAATTTGGCTGTTGTAAAGAAGAAGAGCGAAGAAGTTCTATCTGGTTTGGGCAAGGGAGCTTCTTTTGAGGATATGGCCAGACAGCATTCTGATGGTCCTACTGCCTCGAGAGGGGGTGCCATTGGTAAATTCACCAGAAAATCTATGGCAGCTTCAATTGGGAATGTTGCCTTCCAACTAGAGGAAGGTGAAATTAGTGAGGTTATTGAAGCAGACTATGGACTGCAGATCCTCAAAGTATTGAAAAAAAATCCGGCAAAGGAGATGCCATTGGAAGAGGTTAGGTCACAAATTTCGAGTGAACTATATCAAGTTAAAGCGGAGCCAGGAATACAGGACTTCTTGAAGGAATTACGGGAAGAAAGTTATGTTTATATTGAGTCCAAGTACAGAGAGCAATTTGATGTAGAAGGGCTTTGATTTGCTTATGCAGGGGAGGGGACTGCTATTAGAGAAGGCAAACATCCATTTCCCTCATGCCATCATGAGATGCAGGAACTTGTTTGGAAGATTCTCTAATTCTTTTGGAGCTTTTGTTTTTAGAGGTACTATTATTAGACTCCCTCACATGTTTAGGTAAGTGTTCGTTCCGTTTCTGTACGAAAGCAGTGAGTTTTTCTTTTTCTCCGTCAAAATACTGATCAGTAAATTTTTGAATCATAAAAGATAGTACTCCGGAGCGTCGAACACGAGGATGGTAGTAATAGGCCTTACCCTTCTTCACTCGTTCGAGACTCCCTTTTTTGGTCATTTTGTCCAACAAAGTCATAGCTGTCGTATAGGCAGTGGGTTTTTGGAGACAGAGAATTTTAAGGACTTGGCTTACCGATAGAGGGGAAGAGCTATCCCATAAAATTTGAATGATACCGTATTCAGCCGGGGTTAACTGTTCAGGATACTTCACCGGGCTCAGTATAGACTCAAGGCCCGTCTTTTTCCCGTATTTGAAGAGGTGTTCATTCCGTTGTCTGGTCGCGGTGGCGCTTGAATATCCAGGATACCAAGATACTGACTAGATAAAGAGCGACCATAGGGCCACTCCAAAGGAAGAGACTGAGCACATCGGCAGTAGGAGATACAACAGCAGCTATTATGATGATCAGGAGAAATGCATAGCGGAAATTTCTCCAAAGAAATCCAGGAGTAACCATGCCGAATAGAGAAAGAAAGGCGATTATTACGGGGAGCTGAAAAATAGCTCCCATTCCAACAAGAATAAGTACTTCAAAGTTAAAGTATTCAATAGCGCTGACCATAGGAGTAAAGATGGCGCCGAATTCGTTAATTAGGAAATCCAGAGCAATTGGGAGAATGACATAGTAAGCGAATAAACCCCCTGAGATAAAAAGGGCTGTAGAAGAGAGAAGGAAGGGAATAGCATAAATTTTCTCTTTTCGGTACAGTCCTGGGGCAATGAACATCCAAACTTGGAGCAGTATGAAGGGAGATGTTAGAAAAATTGCTGCTACAAAAGAAACCTTAAGCCAGATTGAAAAGGGTTCCGTGGGTCTTATGAAAATTAGTTTATCAATCCCTCCTACAACATCTGCAATTGGTAAAGCCAAGATGTGAAAGAGCTCTTCTCGAAGAGTCCAACAGGCACAGAAGGCGATTGCAATTCCTACAACACTATGCAGGACACGTTTTCGCAACTCATCCAAATGTTCCAAGAACGTCATTCTTGCACCCAGATTATTCTGTTCGTCGGTGTCTAATGTTTTTTCCTGACCGTTTTCATCATCATCTAGAGCAATCGGAGGAATGAGAGGGGAAGATAATTCTTGGGAGGTTTCTTGGTCTTTTTCGTTTCCTCTAGTTGTATCAGAGTTTTCTGGATTACTCTCAGAGGAGTTAGGAGGATTGTCGTTCATAATCAGCTAGTGTAGAGAATGTGCAACAGGACATAGGAGGATAGTTATTCTAGATCTTTTTGGATTTTTCTTAATTCGTCTTCTTCCGAACGGACTTCTTCTTCCCATGTTTGCCTTAATTCAGTCGAAGCTTTTTTAAATTCTGCCAATCCCTTTCCCAGGGAACGACCAAGATCAGGTAGTTTTCGAGGGCCAAAAACCACCAGTGCGACTATAAAAATAACAACCAGTTCAGGAAAACCTAGATTCCACATAAGGGGAGCCAATCTCCAATCTTGCAGTTTATTTCACTAGTTTAGCACAAGTCAACAAGGTTGAAGTCGGAAGAAAGGTTCATTTTAAGGCATCTATAGTTCGGTTTGTCTATGCTAGACAGTGTTATACTGGTAACTGTGTATAGGGGTGTTGGGATGCGAAACAGACTAGGTGCATTTCTCCTGATTCCTGTTTTTATAACAGCAGTGTTGGGTGGGTGGTTCGGTGATCGAGTTCGAGCCGACTCTCCATCGGAAGAGGATGCAGAAAATTGGGTGCGAACTTTTACGGCTGCTTTGGCTACCGTAGAGGGGAACTATGTTCAAGTAGTTCCAACTAAAGAGTTGATTGAGAGTGCTATTAGTGGCTTACTTCGAACATTAGATCCGCATAGTTCCTTTTTCACTACAGGTGATTATAGCCGGCTCCAAGAGGAGCAGCGAGGAAGGTATTATGGTTTGGGAATCACCATTCGCACAGAATCTCCCGGTAGTGGGAGAGTGGTGGTTGTAGAACCTCCTACTCCTGGAACACCAGCCTATAAGTCAGGCATCAAGGCTGGTGATGTAATTGCTAAAATTGAGGGAGAACCGATTGACAATTGGGATCTTAATAGTGAAGTTATTCCAAATCTGAAAGGTCCTAAGGGTACGCAAGTTAACATAACGATTGAACGCCCTGGGGAATTAGAATTTTTGGAGATTTCGGTAACACGCGATGAGATCCCTCTACATACCATTAAGTACGCTTTCCTAATTCGACCACGGATTGGATACATCAAAATTAACAAATTTTCGGAAAGTACTGGCGAAGAGTTACGTGCTACCTTGAGCAAGTTAGATGAAAGTGATTTCAGTGGTTTAGTTCTAGATCTCAGAGATAATCCAGGGGGTGCTCTAAGCCAAGCGTTAGCTGTATCCGATCGTTTTTTGGCAAAGGAGCAGCTTATTGTAAAAACTCGTGGCCGTAACGGTGGCGGGAGAGAATTTTTGGCTGAAAAAGGAAGTAAGCAACGGTATCCGATGGTTGTGTTAATTAACGAAAATAGCGCCAGTGCGAGTGAGATTGTGGCAGGAGCCTTACAGGATCATGATAGGGCTTTGATTGTAGGAGCGACTAGTTTCGGAAAGGCATTAGTGCAAACCATTTATCCGCTATCTGGAAATAGAGGGTTGGCTCTAACAACAGGGAAATATTACACCCCCAGTGATCGTTTGATTCAGCGCAATTACTCAGAGAGTGTGTACGACTATTACTTTAATCGGACAGCGAAGGGTGGTAAAGACCAGGAGCAGTACAAGACTAGTGCTGGAAGAGTTGTTTTTGGAGGCGGCGGTATCACTCCCGACCAGGAAGTCGGAGTTGAACAACGCAGCAAGTTTTTACGCCTGTTGGAACGGATGAACCTTTTTATTGAGTTTGTGAATAAACTAACAGCCGGGGAAATTCAATCGGATATTCGATACCAATATAGCCGTGAAGATCGACTGCAGTTTACATCTGAAGAACGGAAAAATTTGATTGCAGAGATTGATATAACGGAGCAAACTTTGGAGAGGTTCAAAGAATTTGTTATAGAGAAGGAGGTTGAACTTTCCAATAAGGTCTTCCAAAAAAACCGTCGTGTGATTTTTTATCGTCTCAAGCAGGAGCTTTTTTCTAGTCTTTTTGATGATGAAGAGGGTTTTAAGGTAGCTCTGGAGATTGATGTTCAAGTTCAAAGGGCACTGAATATGATTCCCAAAGCAGCTGCCCTTTTGCACGATAATCTTGCAAGGAAATAGCGGTTACGCATAGTATACTTTGTTCGAAACGGAGTAATTGTGCAGCACTTCCCTTTGAAACCGATTTTTTTAACAGTTTTTGTTGTATTTTTTTTATCGGCGTGTGCTACAAATCGGAAAATAACAGCAGTCGAGCCTGTTTCTGCTCCTGTTGATATCGGAGTTCAGA
>CAZASS010000004.1:7438-9164 GCA_964487835.1 uncultured Acidobacteriota bacterium
ATTCAGATATTCAACCTCAAAAAGATCCGGTTGAGGTCATTCTTGCCAAAGAAGACTCAGCCGAGCCTGTTTCCGCTCCTGTTGATATCGGAGTTCAAAATTCAGATATTCAACCTCAAAAAGATCCGGTTGAGGTCATTCTTGCCAAAGAAGATGAATTAGAGATTCAGCCTTTCGATCCAGAGCCAACTCCACTAGATGAAGTTGTGGATCTCGATCTCGATCTCGATAACCAATATACCATCACAGCAGATCCGCACTTAAAGCAACTAGTAGGAGAGGATCTTCGCGAAACCCGGTTTGATATACCCGTAGTTTACAAGGATTCGGTAGTGAGATTTATCAATTACTATCAAACTCGTGGACGTAAGGTTATGGAGACAGGTTTGAGACGTTCGGGAAAGTATTTGCCCTTGTTTCGTGAGATTTTTGAAAAGGAGGGAGTTCCCAAAGATTTGATTTACATGGCTCACGTAGAGAGTCTTTTCAAACCACGGGCTTACTCACGGGCCAAAGCTAAAGGTATTTGGCAATTCATTAGCTACACAGGGAAGAGATATGGCTTGAGGCAGGATTGGTGGATTGATGAACGTTCCGATATTATCAAGTCTACCCATGCGGCGGCTCGCTATCTTAAGGATTTATATGAAGAATTTGACGACTGGAATTTAGCATTAGCAGGTTACAATAGTGGGGAAAATAGGATAAGACGAATTTTGAAAAGACATGGTCCAATAGATTATTGGACTATGGTAAAAAGAAGATTGTTGCCGAGAGAAACTAGAAATTATGTTCCTGCAATTTTGGCTTCCTTGATTATTTATAAACATCCAGAGTACTACAAATTTCAAGTGCAACCGGAGAAACCAATGGAATATGATTTGGTTCTCTTAAAGACGCAGCACTATACATCGGTAGCAGCAGAGGAAATAGGTATTTCAGAGAAGAAACTCAGAGAATTTAATCCTGAATTGAGTAGGGGAATTACTCCAAAAGACTATCCGGAATACCAGCTGAAAGTTCCCTTAGGTAAAGGAAAATTACTAGAGGAACGTTTGGCTAATCTTCCTCCTGAAAAGCAAGTTCGTGCTGAACATCATAAGGTGAGAAAAGGGGACACTCTTTCGGTGATTGCAAGTATGTATTCTTCATCGGTTCGGGAAATTGCTAAAATGAATCATATCCGTAACATTCATAAGTTGCGTATTGGCCAAGACTTACTTATCCCCCTTGGAGGCTTACGGTTTTCGTCGAGGAATTGGTCGGATAGGCAAGCAGGGTTGCCTGGAACTCACATTGTAAAAAGAGGAGATACGTTGGCGAAGATTGCTCAGATGTACAGGGTGCGTTTGAGAGATGTGCTTCGTTGGAACAGTCTACGGGCCAACCAAATTATCCTCCCTGGGCAGAGAGTCAGGATTTTGGACGAGAGTAAATCAGTTAACAAACCCATCAAGTCAGCAGGAGATCAATGAAATTTTGCACCTTTGTTTATGACGGTGAGAGTCGATTTGGATTTGAATTTCAACCAGGTCAGATTGCTAATCTGATTGAGGCTGGCAGAGTACTGCAAATTCCAGATCCTAACAACTTATTAGAATCAGATAATTTAAAAGCTTGGCTTGCAAATGGCCGAGAAGCCCTTCAGATGGCTAAAGTAATTAGTGGTTTGTTGCGTGAAAATGAGGAGGCAGCCAATTTGGCATGTTATTCACATGAGTCTGTC
>CAZASS010000004.1:9174-9787 GCA_964487835.1 uncultured Acidobacteriota bacterium
GATTATTGGCACCGATTATAAATCCCGGAAAAATTATTGCGATTGGCTTGAACTATCACGATCACGCTCAGGAAGGGAAGGTGCAAGTTCCCGAAAACCCGTTAATATTTTGCAAATTTTCTACTTCCTTGATTAGTCCCGAAGATGAAATTCGACTTCCGGCAATTAGCCAGAAGGTTGATCCTGAAGCTGAGCTTTGTGTAGTTATGCTAGAAACTGGTAGAAATTTTTCTTATGAAGAAGCTCGTGATGCGATTGCTGGCTATACTATTGGGAATGATGTCAGTGCCCGAGATTTGCAGTTTTCAGATAAACAATGGGTGCGAGGGAAATCATGCGACACTTTTGCTCCGTGTGGGCCATTTCTAGTCACAGAGGATGAGTTGGACGATCCTCATCAGCTGGATATTTCATTACGTGTCAATGAAAGAGTTCAGCAGTCAGACAATACTCGGAATATGATGTTTGATTGCTATTCTCTAGTATCCTATATCTCACAGGCTATTACTTTGGAAACTGGTGATTTGATCTTTACGGGAACCCCTTCTGGAGTAGGTGTATACCGTGATCCTCCAGTGTTTTTGCAGTCAGGAGATGTCGTCGAAGTTACAAT
>CAZASS010000004.1:9797-31073 GCA_964487835.1 uncultured Acidobacteriota bacterium
ACAATTGAAAAGATTGGCACTTTGAGAAATCCAGTCAGGGACGAGTAAAAGCGTAGAAGTCTTTAATTTTTTGAAATCCCAGGCGGAGATAGAGCCGGTTACTTCTATGGTTTATTTCTGAAACCGATAGAGTTACACGTTTGACTCCTCGTTTTTTGGCTTTTTTGAAGTAAGTTTCTAAAAGTGCAGATCCAATCCCGGTTCCTTGATGACTTCTTTTAACAGAGATTTGTGTGACCATCCCCGTATTTAGATCGGTTGTTGAAGTCATTAGTATCCCACATACAATTCCATTTGAATTTAGAGCTATTAAGCTGGTTTCGGGACTAAATATGCCACAGCTTGGATTGTTAAGAAGATTGAGTAGGAAGCGGGTGCAGCCTTGAGGTGACTGGTAGTCATAGCAGAGATCATAATCAGGGGAGTTTTGATAACTATCGTAAATTGTTTCTGCTGCTTTGGTGTAAAAAAAATTCTGCCATTTGACAAGACGAATTTTTGCTGGCAATGCCAATGTTTGTTCATTGTCATCTTTAGAATTGATAGTTTTTGACAGGAAATGGCGTTTAATAGTGTTGAACCCTTGGGATTTAAAAAAAGGGGTTAGATTGCAATTAAAGGTGAAAAGATGTCCCTCAATTCTGAGAATGGAAGAATTGGATTCTAGTGTGCCGATAATCCGATTTAGTAGTTCCGTATAAGTAGTCGGGTTTGCTGATTCGGACAAGATATAGATGTTGCCGATATATCCCACTGGCTTATTAATGATGTAGTAGGAGTAGCCGAGTATTTTCCCAGACGTGGTTTTGATGGCGTAGCCTGACAAGCTTTTAGAAGTAATATATTTTTTTATTAAAGCTACAGTTGGTTGGTAATCCCAAAAAAGTTCATTCTGCCAAGATTTGATTTCTTGGGAAAAAATAGACTTTAGTTCTTTGCAATGAACTTGTGAAAGTGCCACTACAGGCATCTTATGTATTGTATATCAATAGAGAAGTATGTGGCTGGTTATAAGCGTATTTGATTGAAAAAGAATGGATTGTAATTTGGATATTTCATTTGGAAATATAGATTTTGGGCACCCAGAATGATACGGAAGGGCTGTCAGTCTTTGATGCTATCTTGCCCTTCAAGTACGATGAAATTGATCAAAGCTCTCGAGGTAAATCAGACTGTCACCTCTTACGCCCAAATTAGAACCAAGCAGCTGCGTTTAAAACGAAACGGTGAGCCCTACTTGCGATTGGTGCTCAGGGATAGGAGCGGTCAACTTGAAACAAAAATCTGGAACAATGTTGAGGCTTGCGATGGTCGAATTAACGAAGGTGACCATGTCAAATATCAAGGGCTAGTCCAAGATTATAAGGGGGCTAAACAGCTTGTCGTAGAGAAGATACGCAAAACTATTCCAGAAGATAAAGTGAGCGGTTTTGATGAGAATCAAATCATTCCCCGAACAGAACATGATGTTGAGAAGATGTGGTCCAGGCTCCAGTCTGTAGTGACGGAAAATGTTTCACGTTCTTATGTTCGAGAGCTTTTGGGAAATATTTTGGAAAAGAACAAAGAGAAGATAAAGAGTTATCCAGCTGGAGTCGAAATCCACCACAATTATTGGGGGGGATTTCTAGAGCACGTGATATCTGTTCTGGAAAGTGTTCTCTTTTTTTCTAGGAATTATCCTAATTTGGACAAGGATTTATTGATCGCTGGTGCAGTGCTGCACGATATTGGTAAGCTAGAAGAACTTACTAATCCAGAGAACCCGGCCTACACAACTCGTGGGCGTCTCATTGGGCATGTGGTAATGGGGGCTGTTTTGGTACGGGAAGAAGCTGCCCAAATCACTGATTTCCCAACGATCCTCTTAACTCAAATCGAGCATCTAATTTTGAGCCATCAGGGCCAATTGGAATGGGGTTCTCCTAAGAAGCCCCAAACAATGGAAGCCCTTATTCTTCATTATGCCGATGATTTAGATGCTAAATTGAATCGATTTCACCAAATTTTAAGGGATGATCCAGGAGATTCGGATTTTACTGCTTTTGATCGTCATTTAGGACGAACGGTTTTCAAGGGCGATCGTAGTCTTTGCCAAGATTCTGAGTCAGTTATTCGCCGTTCGGAATAAATCATGAAATTTGCCAAGCGACTTTTGGGAATTTCTCCCTCTTCTACCATGACAGTGATGCTGAAAGCTCAGCAGCTCAGAGATCAGGGTGTGGACGTGATTGATTTGAGTGTAGGAGAACCCGATTTTGATACTCCGGATTCGATCAAGTTAGCGGGAATTGAGGCTATTAGGGAAAATTTCACCAAATATACTAGCGCTGCTGGAATTTTGGAATTGAGACAGGCAGTAGCTGAAAAATTCAATCGGGAATGTAATGGGCAATTTTCGGCGGCCAATGTGATGATTACTTGTGGGGCCAAACATGCCATCTATAACACTTGTTTAGCCTTGTTTGAAAGCGGGAATGAAGTACTTATTCCGGTTCCTTACTGGGTAACCTTTCCTGAGGTTATTAAAATGTCAGGAGCTTTACCCAAAGAGGTAATGACCTATGCCGAGGATGGATTTGTTTTACAGGTGAAACGGGTTAGAGAACAGCTTAGTTCTAATACTTCGGGAGTGGTCTTCAATACGCCTAACAATCCGACTGGAGCGGTTGCTCCTGTTGCTATTCTTAGGGAGCTGGTGGATTTGTGTCGTGAGAGAGACATATTCCTGTTGAGTGATGAAACTTACGAGTACCTAACCTATGGCGGTGAAGTGCATACGTCAGTAGCTTCTTTAATCCAACCTTCTGATAGCTTTTATGCGGTGGTAGGGTCTCTTTCTAAGACCTATGCTATGACAGGTTGGAGGATTGGTTTTTGCGTTAGCCATCCAGAGCGGATTGAAAAAATGTCAGCATTTCAAAGTCATCAAACTGGAAATCCGACTTCTATTTCACAATGGGCTGCGGTATCTGCTTTAAAGAGTGGGACAGATTTGGTCAAGCCAATGCAAAAGGAGTACCAGTCCCGCCGAGAGTTCGTAATAAATGCTTTAGAGGAGATCCCCGGTTTTTCTTGCGCTTTGCCCAGTGGCACATTTTACGCCTTTCCCGATGTTTCAGCCTGTATGAAAATGCTTGGTGTTAATAATTCTGAGGAATTGGCTGATTTTCTTATTCAAGAGGCAGCTGTGGCAGTAGTACCAGGTTCAGCATTTGGGTTAGAGGGTTATATTCGAATTTCCTATGCGACTTCCATAGAGAATTTAAAAGAAGCCTTTTCTAGGAGTAGAAGGGTAGTGAGTGACAAGCAATAAGCAAGGCAGTGATTTTAATATTTATTGATCAGTTATTTGTAGATTTCACCGTTTGTGCTAAATGTTAATTGCGGTCTAGTTTGCATGGTTCAAACTCTTTCTGTTTTAGTTTGCTTTACAGTCTTTGGGGGTGTTTCTTTATAACGCCTGTGAAATCGACTGAGTACGGTGACTTTCATGAAGGCAATGGCTTTTTCAGAAAACATATCGGTTGTTTTGGTTGATACTCACAGTAGTGGAAATATTGGTGCTACTGCTCGTGCTATCAAAAATATGGGTTTAAAGAGGCTAAAGCTTGTGAATCCTAGTAATCCTTTCAGTTTGGAATCCCGTACCATTGCTAGTAAGGCTATTGATATTTTAGAGGCAGCCCAAGTCTATGCTTCTTTGAACGAAGCTCTGGCAGAGGAAAATATTGTTGTTGGTACTACCTCCACGCGTCGGCGCAGAGGGAGACAGCCCATTTATACGCCACAGGAGATATCTCTTAAGATTAGGGAATATGCTCAAGATAGAAGGGTTGCATGTCTTTTTGGGCCGGAAAGACGTGGGTTGAGTGAGTCTCAATTATCCCGGTGCCAGTATGTGGTTTCTATTCCGGCTGATCCCAACTTTCCAGTATTAAACTTGTCTCATAGCATTATAATTTTTTGTTATGAAATATTCAGGGCTACTTTGGTGGACTTCAAGCCTGTTCCTGAATTAGCTTCGGATTTAGAGAGGCATGCGATGTATTCTCACATAGAACAGGTACTGGTGGAGATTGGATTCCTCAGTTCTGAAAGTCCAGAACACATTATGCAGGCTATCCGGCGTTTTTTGGGAAGAGCTGAGTTGGCTCCTCGTGATGTGCAAATTATCCGGGGTGTAATGAGCCAGATGGAGTGGTATGTCCAGCAGGGACAAAAGCTCCAACCTGACCAAATCATAAAGCCTTAATTATAGATGGATGCTAGTTAGTTGAGAATGTGAGTTGAGATCTGCAGGTTATAAAGTCATTCATGGTCAGCGTGTAGTTCTTTGAGCTTGATTTCAATGGCCTCCTTCACTTTATGGTAGCCGTAGTGTATTTGTGGAGGCGTAGAGTCGTAATCATTACCAAAGAAAGGCTCCTGCAGAATTTTCCCCTGAGAATCTAAGATCCACAAGATAGGGGTGCCGTATTGTCTTCGATCTAGAAGCCATCTTAGCTTGCCCTGCCATGGATGGTTTTTGGAGCCATATTCGGACTGATTCCCTAAGTAGAATTTGGGATCATAGTAAATTCTTTTAAAGGGAAGTATTCCCTTTTGTATTTCTTTTTCAGTGGCATTAATAAAGGCTCGAGTTGCTGCGCGGAATTGTGGTGAACTTTCTGATTTGCCCAGAAACACGTTTTGGGCATAGCCATAAGATTTAGGACTATAAACTGGAGGAATAGCCACTGGAACAAATTGCACAGCCCTGTTTTGGAAGGAGCTAACTAAAGCTCGTTGCACTCCCAAATCGTCGAAGCTGTCTAAACACCATAGATTACTGCGTAAGTTATCTTGGGAAGGTTGTTTTGCTGCCCCACCAAAAACAATTAGAACAACGAGATCTGTGGAGGAACGGATCAGATCTTTGATTTGGATAACTTGCATGTCCTGATTGAGAACAGAAGTCTGTACGTCAATTGTGTCTCCTATCCGGTAACTTTTCGACAGATTAGATGCGGAGGCATGCGAAGTAATTCCAAATACTAATTTGGGAACGAGGATTATGAAAAGTATTGCATAGAAGAATTTATTAAGGATGTGATTGAGAATCAAAGTAAATACCTTCTGAGAATTGCTGCTGCATGCAATCTATTTTTATATTGGTTATGTTAGTTTCAAATGGCTGAGCTACTGGGCATTATTGGTCAATTTCCATTTTCATTAGTGTCAATCCTGTCAAAAGTTTGGGATAAAAGTCGGTTGATTTGGGGGGCATTTTTTCCCCTTTCTCTGAAATTTGTCGAACTTGTTTAACCGTAGTAGGATTTAAGAGAAAGCCGAGTTGGTATTGGCCTGCCCTCAATTGTTCAACTAAGTTTTTTGGGCTGCGAAAGTAGCTAACATAGTCTTGCTCAGCTATCTCTTTTTCACCAATTCCCAAGATCGGCAAAAGGATTCCTTCATGTAAAACACTAACATCAAGATCTCTGGCTGGACCATCGATATTTGGCATAAACGAAGTATCTGTTTGCGCAGAGTCTTTCATATGCAGAAGCCAGTTTTTGCCATTCTGCTCCATTAATCCAATTCGTGTGCCGGGGTTTTCCATAGAAGATGAAAGTTCCTGGACTGTAGACACACTTTGGATATGAAAGAAGGTTTCTAGATGAGATAAAAAATCATTCAGGTCAAAATTTTTAAGATTACGAATACCGCGGTGAGTTGGCAAAATTTTCAATGACGGATTTTCCATGTTAAAAAGTGCAATCATTCGCTTATCAAAGCTTTCTGTAGATCCGGTTTGCCAGCCTTTCTTTTCACATTCTTGGAGATATATTTGGGAAGTTCGAAAGCGGTGGTGTCCGTCTGCAATGTAAAAGGCACTACCGTCTAGTATTTCAATGATTTGTTCCTGAATATTTTGGTCAGAAAGACTCCACAATTGATGTGTGACTTGATACTCATCTTCGATAGTGGTGACCGGTTCTGAGTTGTTTGTGAAAGTAGAAAGTAGGCGGTCAACACGCATGTTGGGATCTGAGTGAAGCATGAAAATGAGTCCCTCATTGGATTGTGTGGAGCGAATAAGATTTAACCGGTCTTCCAACGGCTTTGCCAACACTCTCTCGTGTCCCTTAACCGCTAAATCACTATCTTCCAGGGAGAGTAGTCCAATAACTCCCAGTCGCGAAAATGAATTTCCTTCAAATTCAAATGTCTGTTGATAAGGATAAAAAGAAGCCGTCATATCTTTTTTTAAAACTTCCTGTTGGATCCACTGGTTTAAGTGATGAGAGGCTCTTGCGTAGTCAGGGTTCTTGATTACTCGAACGATGTTAAATGGGTTTTTTTCTAGGTAGTTTTGTTTCATTTCTGGTGAAATTTTATCGTAGGGTTGGGTGACAACGTCTGCAATTTTTTCAATTTTTTCGGTACTGTAACGATACCCTTGAAATGGAAATAGTTTTGCCATAAGTTTCCTATCATATAAGAGCGATAGGTGATTTACTATAGGATTGAACGGGCTTTTGGAAAGTTCAATTGAATTTTGTGGGTGGGCTAGCAGATTGCTACTTGAGTAGAATTTTGTGATAGAGATTGGGAAATGAGCAATTATTTACAGGGAAAAAAAATCGAGCCAAGAGTTATTGATGAAAAAATTAGTGTAACTGATTTAGTTGATTCAACTTTTGAAGCCTACAACGCAGCTCGTTTACGAGAAGCCTGCAAGCTTCTCGTAGAAAAGATGCTTGCAGATGATGTGACTGTCGGACTTAGTTTGACCGGTGCTCTGACTCCTGCAGGTTTAGGAATATCTTGTTTGATTCCCCTTATTCGAAGGGGTTTTATTGATTGGATTGTTTCGACGGGAGCTAATCTTTATCATGACGCCCATTTTGCTATTGGTTTGGATTTGCATCGAGGAAATGCTACGACCAGCGATGTCGTTCTTCGTCAAGAGGGAGTAGTAAGAATTTACGACATTTTTTTTAGTTATGAAGTGCTGCTCTCTACGGATCAATTCCTTCGTGAAGTTATTGCTGCTCCAGAATTCCAACAGGAGATGAGTACTGCAGAGTTTCACTATAAAGTAGGGAAATATTTAGCGGAGCGAGAGAAGACCCTAGGAGTTCAGGAAAGATCTTTACTGGCAGCAGCCTATCGTAACAAAGTGCCAGTTTACACATCTTCTCCGGGAGACAGTTCAATTGGGATGAATGTTGCGGCCATGTCTTTGGATGGGAATAAGTTGCTTTTGGATGTCAATCGCGATGTCAATGAATCTGCAGCTATTGTCTTAGAAGCCAAGAGGTCAGGTGGAAAGAGTGCTGTTTGGATTTTAGGAGGAGGAGCTCCCAAAAATTTTGTTTTGCAAACGGAGCCTCAAATACAGGAAGTTTTAGGTATCGAAGAACAAGGGCACGATTATTATTTGCAAGTAACCGATGCTCGTCCTGATACCGGTGGATTGTCTGGAGCCACTCCTGGAGAGGCAGTGAGCTGGGGGAAAGTTGCCCCAGATAGTTTGCCCAGTACTGTCGTTTGCTATCTGGACTCAACAGTTGCCCTTCCAATTTTAACAGCTTACTCTATTGCCAACCATGGTCCTCGCAAGCTCAAAAATCTTTACCAGCGTTTACCTGAGATGGTCGAAAAGCTTAGACGAGAATTTGAAAAGGCAAAGATGGTTTCTAAAAAGAATATTTATGGTGTGAAGGAATGAAATTAAAAGGCAAGCGAGCAATTATAACTGGAAGTACAAAGGGAATTGGTCTTGCGATTGCTCGGGCTTTAGTTAGTGAAGGGGTTAGCGTGGTGATCAGTTCACGAAATCAAAAAGCCATTAATCAGATAGTAAATCAATTGTGAAAAGCATCAAATCAGCAAGTTGTAGGCAAACAATGCTATGTGAGTGAGGCAGATCAGTGTGAGATTTTGGTTAATTATTGTGTGGAAAAGTTTGGAGGCATTGATATTTTAATCAATAACGCAGGGGTTGGACTTTTTAAAAAAGTGGAAGAGATGTCCGTTCAGGAATGGAGGAATGTCTTGTCTACCAATCTCGATGGGGTGTTTTTTAGTTGTCGTTTTGCTATCCCAGAAATGAAGAAGAGTGGTGAAGGATTTATCGTTAATATTGGGAGTTTAGCCGGCAAAAATGCATTTCCTCAAGGAGCTGCCTACAATGCTTCTAAATTTGGTTTGACTGGATTTAGCGAGGCGTTAATGCAAGAAGTCAGACATGATGATATCCAAGTAGCACACGTAATGCCGGGTAGTGTGGATACAGGTTTTGGTAATAACAAAGGTAGTCATTCTTGGAAATTATCATCTGAAGATGTAGCTCGAGTTGTAGTAGAAACACTTAGCCGAGATGCTCGTTGTTTGACCAGTCAAATTGAGATGAGACCTTCCAAGCCATCTAGCAAATGAAAACTGAATCTTTTCCGAGAGAAGTTTGGGCTTGGGCTTTATATGATTTTGCTAACTCGAGTTATTTTACTGCGCTAGCTGGTGTAATTTTCAACGTTTATTTTGTTCAAGTAGTGGTTGGGCCTCAAGGAATTAGCCTTTTCGGAAATCAAATTACTTCCTCGGCGGTTTGGGGTTATGTTGTCTCATTTTCAATGTTGGTCGTTGCTGTTAGTGCACCAGTTCTTGGTGCCATTGCTGATCATAATGCCCTTAAAAAGAAGTTCCTATTAGTCTTTTGTTACATAGGTGTTCTGTCGACATCTTTTCTTTTTCTAGTCAGCGGTGGTGATGTTTGGTTAGCTATCATTTTCTACGTTGTTTCTAGCATGACTCTGGAGTGGAGTTTGGTTTTTTACAATGGGTTTTTGCCGGAGATTGCTTCCCGAGAGCGTATGGGGAGGATTAGTGGATTGGGATGGGCCGTAGGGTATGTGGGAGGTGTTCTTTGTTTGATCGTCAATTTGGCAATTATTGAGAGACCTGAATGGTTTGGGCTTCCTATTGTTGACAACATTCCGGTTCGAACTACCTTTCTGGTAGTTGCCCTTTGGTGGGGCCTTTTTTCGATACCTACTTTTTTATGGTTGCCCGAGCGAGCCCGTGCTCGACCACTTTCTTCTGGAGTTGGATATGTGAAGACAGGTTTACGAAATTTATTGATTACTCTACGTAAAATTAAGCAATATCGTGAACTCGGAAAATTTTTAATTGCATTTCTTATCTACAATGATGGAGTTCAGACAGTTATTGTTATGGCGGCTGTTTTCGGAGCTCAGGTTTTGGAAATGTCTCAAAAAGAACTTATCCTGTGTTTTATTCTTATTCATATAGTGGCTTTTGCAGGATCATTAGTTTTTGGGTATTTGTCGGACAAAAGGGCAATAAAAACCTCACTTCATATCTGTTTGTTAATCTGGACAAGTGTTGTTTTGTACGTTGTAGTTATAGATCAAATTTGGGAATTTTGGGTATTGGGAACCATTGTGGGGTTTGCACTAGGCGGAATTCAAGCTTGTTCTCGTGCTCTTATAGCCCAGTTTACTCCTTCTGAGAACAGCGCGGAATTTTTTGGATTTTTTGCTACCAGTGGAAAGTTTGCAGCTATTTTAGGACCAGTACTTTTTGCTGTGTTGACCGATTTGACCGGGACGCCGCGTTTTGGCATTGTCTCGATAGTACTATTTTTTGTGGTGGGATGGGTTGTTTTATGTTTTGTGGATGAGGAAAAGGGGATAGGAGAGAGTCGCCATTCGGTAGTTCCCTGAAATAGGCTTCTAATTTGTGTGACTGTTTTGGTTTTTTTCTTTAAAATCCAAGCCTGCCTTGTGAATGTCTGTACGAAAATCCGGACCATCTATTTCTACCACTTCACACATTTCCATAATACGAGAAAAAAGCCCCACTCCAATTTTTTCAACCAGAGAGTTACTCTTGATAGGTAATTCTGTTTTTTTTGTGGATTGAATCTGTAAATTAGTCGATAGAATAGTGTGTTTGCTGTAAGTATAACGGTGATTAAGAACCGTGCGAATAGTTTCTGCTACCCACTCAGTGGGTCTGCCGGTACCCAAATCATCCCATACCAGGAGGTCAACATGAAGTAGGGGAAATAGAACTTCTCTCTCCGTTTCTCTAGAATCAGGACCGTATGAATATTGGATTCTCCGCAAAAATTCAGTTTCGTCGACAAATCTTCCGCTAATCATTTTTTCTCGAATCAAGGCTTTGAGAATAGCTGCTGAAAGGTGAGTTTTGCCAACCCCACAAGGGCCTGTCAGCAAGAGGCCTCTTGGTACTTTTGGAAAAGTTTCTACAAAGTCAATGCACCTACGCAAGGCTCGTTCTCGAAGTCTAGTCGTGGGAGGGAATTCATCAAAATCGCGATCGAAGTAACGTGGAGGAATCTTTGCGTTATTCAGAAGTTTTCCCGATTGATTCCGCGAGTGACAGTCTGGACAGGCAACTACTTTTTCAACAGAGTCTAGGTCTTTCACCAACCATCCTGAATCACGACAGGTTGGACAAATTGTTTTTGAATCAGTTATTAGTCCTTTTGCCACAGTTCCTCCTGGCCTTTTTCCAAAACGTTTTCATAGCGGGCAAGAACAAAAAGTAGATCGGAAAGACGATTTAAATAAATACCAAGTTCGGGGTTGAGTTCTTCCTTCTGCATTAGGGCAGTCAGAAGCCGTTCTGTTCTCCGGCAGACTGTGCGAGAAAGGTGTAGAAATGCTGAACTAGGGATTCCTGTTGGTAGGATGAAATTTTTTAAGGGGGGGAGTTTTTCTTGTAGTAGGTCAATCAAGCTTTCCAGTTGGCGCCAGTCTTGTTCCTGGATACGATTCACTTGATGTTTACTGCCTTCTTTAGTCGCGAGATCCGTTCCTGCTTTAAAGAGCTGATTTTGGAGCAAAGACAGAGTCTCTCTAACTTTTTCGTTTAGACAAAAGGATCTTGCTACACCCAAAAAGGAATTCAATTCATCGAGAGATCCATAAGTATCCACTCGAAGAGAATCTTTGCCGACCCTTTCTCCGCTGAAAAGAGAAGTCTGTCCCTTGTCACCTTGTCCGGTATAAATTTTCATCAATTCTGATACAAACCCCCACCATAGCACGGGAGCAGGCAAAGGAAAAACAATCAATTGTTTAGTTAGTTATTTCAAAGCAGAATATCGCTTATTATTCCAAATTCTATCGCAATTCTATTGCTTTTTCTGTAGAAAATAGACGAATAATTAGAGGGACTTGTTGAAGGTCGGTGCTTTAGTCAGTAAAATTAGGCATATGAGGGGAACCGCATTTTTTTCTGTGATAGTGTTGCTGGTTTTTTTGACAGGAACAGCTCAATCGGCTGCTTTGAAAGTGGGCGATATAGCTCCTGATTTTGAATTGGTTGACCAAGAGGGCGAGCTATTCAAATTAAGCGATTTGCGAGGTCAAAGCAATGTCGTAATCGCTTTCTATGTTCTTGCTTTTACCGGTGGATGAACTGCTGAATTAATGGGATATCAGTCTGATATTGATTATTTCAAGCAACACGACACAAAGATTGTCGGGGTCAGAGTTGATGCGCGCCCTACTCAGAAAAAATATGCAGAGGAGTTGGGAGTTGAATACACTATGTTGAGCGATTTTCATCGAAAAGTGAGTAAACTCTATGGGGTATTGGATGAAGCAAGAGGCCTGTCAAAGCGGACTACATTTGTCATTGACAAGCAAGGAGTTATTCGTCGGATTGATTCTGGACGAGATGCTATTGATATTACTGGTGCAAAAAGTTCTTGCGCTAGACTTCAATAACCCTGATTCTTAAATCTATCTAACCTAAGCGAAAATGGGCAGAAAGTACAAGCAAGAGGGTTACCAAGAAAAGGGTGCTGGTCGTGGGGAACGTCGGCGTGCTAGGCACGGAGTTTCACGCGAAGGCCCAAGATCTCCCCGTATGCCTGGTTTTTACAGGGCAGTACGGTGTGCTATGTGTGGTGTGCAGCTCCCTGTCGATTTTGAAGAGATTACTCCCTCCAGTCAGTGTCCAAAGTGTGAAGCTTTTTTGCATAGCTGCAAGCACTGTGTCTATTTCGATCCAGCTAGTCGCTTTGAATGTAGCCAGCCTATTCTTGAACGAGTTACGGGCAAAGATTCTAAGAACAATTGTGAGTTTTTTGAAGTTCGTTCAACGGTAGATAAAATGACCGGAGATAAGAGGACTAACACAGGTGCCCAGAGACCATCAGACGCTCGAGATGCTTTTGAAGACCTATTCAAAAAATGAGGATATTCAACTGCCTTAAAGAGGTCCCTCACCGAGATACACGCTATCAAATCACAGCTGAAGGAACCGGTATTGTTGAGACTGATCTGACTTTTGAGATTAGCGAATGTGATGAGTATTCTTTGGAAGAAGCTCTCAAGCTGAAGGAAAAGCATGATGGAGAAGTGACTATTTTAACAGTAGGGCACGAGCGCTCTGAAAGGTCTATCCGGAAAGGATTATCCATGGGTGCTGATCGGGCTATTTTAGTTGCAGATAATGAAGGTAAAACCTCTAATCCCCATGCAGTAGCTCTGGTTTTATCCGAAATCCTTAAAAGTGAGCAGTACGATTTGCTTTTGCTAGGAACGCATTCAGATGACTTTAACTATGGGCAGACAGGGGTTATTTTAGCTGAGCTTCTGGGACTTCCTTATGCCACTATAGTGATGGAGATTCAAGCAGATGTGAATAGTCGAACAGTGAGGGCTATGCGAGAGATGGAGAACGGCTGGTTCGAATGGGTAGAGATGTCAATGCCTGCAGTTTTGACAATTCAGGCTGGTATTTCAAAGATCCGATATCCCTCGTTGAGAGGTATTATGCAGGCTAAGCAAAAAGAGATAAAAAAGATTGGCTTGAGTAGTTTAGAGCTCAATTTAGAATCGGTTCCGCAGTTGGAGATTTCGAAGCTATACTTTCCTGAATCTGTCGGCAGTGCAGAGATTTTGAAGGGAGACTCTTCTGCAGTGGTTGCAGAGCTGGTGGAGCGGCTCAAGAAGGAAGCCAAAGTTCTATGAAGTAATTTCAATGGTCCTTGATTGTCGCCTAGTCATTATTCTAAAACATGTCTGATAAAATTTATGTTCTGATCGATCACGAAAACGGTCAAATTGCTACTTCTTCTTTGGAAAGCCTATCTTTTGGGAGAGAGTTATCTAGAGAGCTGAGGATGTCCTTGTGTGCTTTCGTTCTAGGACACAAAGTCCAAGGAGTGGTAGACAAATTAGCTTCTGAAAGTGTTGACACTGTTGTTTTAGTTCAAGATTCTAAGTTGGGTCAATATGACCCTGACTACCATTGTGAAGCTATCTGCCAAATTATGGCCAAGGATTGTCCATATATTCTTTTGATGGGACATACTTATCAGAATATCGATTTAGCCCCCAAGCTGGCTGCGAGACTGAATACAGCGCTGGTGACTGGCTGCAAGGGGTATCGCAGGCAAGAGGAAACTCTATTGTTTGTACGTCAAATGTTTCACAATCAGCTCAACGCTGATGTTCTTGTAAAATCCGCTCATCCTTGGATTATAACCATGCAACCCGGGGCGATAGATGTAGACAATCCCCAGAGAGTACACACTGAGGTCGTTGAGAGAGTCTTGAATCGTTCAGCTGTAGTACGGTGCCGTCAAAGCCTGGAAATTTTTGAGGCTATCAGGGTCAAAGTTGATCTTTCCAGAGCTGAACGGATAGTGGCAGTTGGAAGGGGAATTCGGGAGGAGAACAACCTCAAAATTATTGAAGATTTAGCTGAGGAATTGGGTGCTGAAATTGCTGCTAGTCGACCAGTAGTAGACAACGAATGGTTGGGTCGAGAGCGTCAAATTGGTAGTTCAGGCCAAACAGTCTCTCCACGTTTGTATCTCGCTTGTGGTATTTCGGGTGCCGTTCAACATATCGTGGGAATGAAAAATTCAGAGTGTATCGTGGCTATTAATACTGATCCCAACGCTCCAATTTTTAACATTGCAACTTATGGGGTTGTGGGAGATATTTGTGAAGTTGTTCCTAAGCTAACCAAAAGGCTTAAGGGAGTTAGAAAATCGTAAGGAGGTTCTTTGAAAGCTATTCTCATTTGTCAACACGGCGATCTCGACCAAATTAATTTTCAAGAAATTGATTGTCAGGAAGTTAGGGTTGGATACGTTTTAGTCAAGATGAAGGCCGCAGCTCTCAATCATTTGGATTTGTTTGTTACAGAAGGCATTCCAGGCTTGAAATTGGAGATGCCACATGTTTTAGGAGCCGATGGTGCTGGAGTAGTGGAGGCACTCGGTGAAGATGTTGAAGGTTTTACAGTGGGAGATCGCGTAATGTTGAACGCGGCACTAAGTTGTGAAGAGTGTGAATTTTGCAAAAAAGGAGAGCATGGAATGTGCATTCGCCTACAGTTGGTTGGAGAACATTCACATGGCACTTTTGCAGAGTATTTCTTGGTTCCAGCTGTTAATCTAGAAAAAATTCCTCCTTCTGTATCCTTTGAGGAGGCAGCAGCTTTTTCTTTGGTTTTTCAGACAGCATGGCGCATGCTAAAGACTCGATCTGCCATCCAATCCGGGGATACTGTTTTTATTCATGGGATTGGTGGAGGGGTAAGTAGCGCTGCACTCCAGATTGTAAAGCTATTGGGTGGGTGTGCGTTTGTGAGTTCCTCTAGTGATGCAAAACTTGCGCAGGCTAAAGCAATGGGTGCTGATTACTGTTATAACTGCGAGCAACCTGATGTAGTCAGGGAAGTATTGCGTGAAACAGAAAAGCGGGGTGTAGATGTAGTAGTGGATAATGTAGGAGAAGTCACCTGGTTACAGAGTTTGCAGATGGTACGGAGGGGTGGAAAAATTGTGACTTGTGGAGCTACAACGGGTCCTAACCCAAAAACAGAAATCCGAGCTATTTTTTGGAAGCAGATTGATATTCTAGGATCAACTATGGGTAACCGCTCTGAATATAGTGAATTGGTCCAACTTTTAGGTAAGGGGCATTTGAAGCCTATCATTGACCGAGTATTCCCTCTTGACGAAGGTAAGCAGGCTATGGAGTACTTGCAATGTCAGAAACAGTTTGGGAAAGTGCTCCTAGTTTCTTAAGCTGCTGATAGCCTTATTCGAATATGTACTATTTAAAGTCTCTGGTGATAAATTTCAGTATTTCCTCCAAATGATTTCTGATGAGTCTCCATCCATGAGGTTCACCTTCGTAGGCACGAACCATGTGTGCAACGGATCTCTTAGTGAGGATTTTATGGATGTTTTGAATTCCTTTTTCCATGGGGAACATGTCTAGATAGCGGTCAGCTGTGCCATAAGCTATATAAATTTTCAAATTTTGGATTTTCCTAATACGGGCAAGAACTTCTACACTGTTTTCCCTCCAGTGTCCGTGGTCAAAAGGGATTCCGAAAATAGGTTTGAACAGGTCGACGAAAAATCCAATTCTATAGGACGAGGATTGCGTTAATTGGCGAGAAGGATCTTGACCTAGATAATTTATGGGAGAGCCAGCAGCCACTGCACTATAAAGATGTGGGTGCTTTATTGCAATTTTCAATGCGCCATATCCTCCCATGGAAGTTCCGGCAATGGATCGGTGTGAGCGTCTTCTGTCGACACGGAAGTGTTGTTCTATTTCACGAATGAGATCTATGTGGATAAAAGACTCGTATTTAGGGGTTCCACTTAGAAAATCAGTGTAGAAACTATTTTCTCCGTTAGGATGCACCATGACAAACTGGGGTACGTTGTCTTGAAGGAAGTTTTTCTCAATCAACAAAGGAAGATTGCCATATTGTTTTTGAGTCCAGCTAGTATGATCGTTAAACATTCCGTGCAGGAAGTAGACAGTAGGAAATTCACTTTTGGGTTTGAGGTCATAAGCGGGGGGCAAGTAGATACTATATTGAGCAAGCTTATTCAATGCAGGGCTATAAAATTTCCGAAACTCGATCCTAGATTCCTTTAGCAAATATCTAGTGTTTGAAGTTTTTGTTTTTTGAAAAGGTCCTTCTCCTTGAACTAGTAGGGCAAAGAAAATACAGCAAACTGCGGCTATGATCCATGGGTTTTTTCTCGCCATTACTTGAGCTTCCTTGCTATTTTGTTGACATATGAGGAGATGGGATAGTGTTTATTGTTTAGTGTTGTCCAGATGAAGGGTTTTGGGGGAATAGAGCCCTTAAGCGAAACAATAAGAGGATGAAAGTGTATTTTCCGGTGAGTAATTTGATGGGTGACAGTTTTCACTTTCCGTTCAACTTTAAAGTCTAGCCTGTGAAGTTGGTTAAAGGTCTGCGAGGATCGCGAGGAGGGTCTCCCGAAAATTCGTGGAAATTCCCAAAATCCAGTTGGCAATATTTTGGATCGGGTTTCTCTCAAAAGATACTTCCCTCCGCGTGTTGCGATTAAAACCGTATAATGCAGGCTTCTAATTTTTTTCCGCTTGCGTGGCAGCGGGAGAGATGCTTGTAAGTCTTGTTTGAAGGCCATGCAATTGGTGGATAGTGGGCAGGATTTGCAGTCAGGGTTTTTGGGTGTGCATATCAGGGCTCCCATTTCCATTAAGGATTGGTTGAAGTCGCCAATATTTTGGGAAATTTCTGGTTTCTTGACTATTTGGCCCAATAATTCCCAAATTTTTTTTGGATTTTTTTGCTGTGTTTCTTGTTCAATCTTCAGGTATCTAATAAAAAGTCGTTGGATATTGCCATCAACTATAGGTAGTGGTTTTTGGTAAGCGATGGATAGAATAGCTCCGGCTGTATAGCGCCCAATTCCAGGGAGTTGGAGAGCGTCGAGGTAATTTTCTGGAAACTTTCCATCATGTTGATTACAAATGATTTGGGCTGTGCGGTGGAGGTTGCGAGCGCGATTGTAATATCCTAATCCGGACCAGTTGAGCAGAACTTCATTTTCTTTTGCCTGCGCTAAAGTTTCTACACTGGGATAAATTTCAAGAAATTTAACAAAATAGGGAAGAGCTGTTTTTATCTGAGTTTGCTGGAGCATTATTTCTGAGACCCAGACATGATAAGGGTCGGGATTGCTACGCCAAGGGAGATCTCGCTTGTTATCCTGATACCAGGCTAGTAGTTTTAATGCAAACGTTTTGATTGGAATGGGAAGTGCTAAGTTGGCAACATTGCTTGACGGCACAATTAATGCTCCTTTGAAGTTGAGTGCACCGATATCATAAACTGTCAGGAATGTCGACGAAACTGTGGGAGAAAGCCACATGGGTAGAATTTTAAAAAAACGACAGCAATTGCCCGAAGTAATTGATGAGATCGTTAAGACGTACTCTGATGACGAGTTGCGTTTGCATCATCTTCATGAGGCTCCCTTGCCCAATGAAGACATTGTTGTTGATATTCTTGGTAAATTGCGCACTGTTTTGTTTCCTGGTTACTTTGGCAAGGAAAGTGTTAGCGAGTTCGGCATAGAGTGTTATGTGGGAGAGTTGGTTTTCAAAATATATGAAGAGCTAACTGGGGAAGCTTATAAGGCCTTTCGTCAAGAATGTGAGCATGAAGACTCCAGTGGGCATAATGAGGGGCATTGTGAGGTTTGTCACGAGCACTCAGAGGAAGTTTGTTTAAGGTTTGTGAAAACAATTCCTAGTTTGAGGGAAATGCTTGCATTGGATGTGGAGGCAGCCATGGATGGAGATCCAGCTGCTAAGAGTTTTGATGAAGTTATTTTCAGCTATCCGTGCATGTTTGCTATTACTGCATATCGAATTGCTTATGAATTGCACCGTTTAAAGGTTCCACTAATTGCCCGAATTATGACGGAGTATGCTCATAGTAAAACAGGAATTGATATTCATCCTGGAGCTAAAATCGGTCGCCGTTTTTTCATTGATCACGGTACAGGTGTGGTGATAGGTGAGACGACAGAAATTGGCGATAACGTTAAGATTTATCAGGGGGTTACAATAGGTGCACTAAGTTTCCCTAAAGAGGGGGCCTCCGGTGCAAGGAATACGAAAAGACATCCTACTTTGGAGGATAATGTAGTTATCTATTCCGGTGCCACTATTTTAGGAGGGGACACAGTAATCGGACACGATTCTGTGATTGGTGGCAATGTGTGGCTGATTAGCAGTGTGCCACCACAATCGAAGGTTATGATTGAGATTCCCAAGCTTAAAATCAGAGTAAATGATTAGGCAAGAAGTTCTTTCTAGGCAGGGGCATTCTAACTAGTAACAGACGGATCCTGTGGCCATTTGGATAGGTTGCCAGTCGTTTCGTGTTGGGAGGGTGGCTATGCCTCAATTTTACAAGCATTCCTGTCAGATATGGCTAGTTGGGATAGAAGCCAGTATAAATTAACAGTGCAACATAATATTGTTAAGTAGAGGATTGATTTGGAGCTTCAAATAGGTCAAGAAGCAGCTATTGCCATAGGTTTAAATGCTGTAATTGTAGGAGTTACTGGAAATTCTCCTAGGGTGTTGACAGTCGAGGGGGCTAAGCACCGTCTGGCGAGTCTGGAGGAGCTTGAGGCGCTTCCGTTTGGCCCATTAGATCCAAGTAGAGGGCACACTCTAGAAAAAAATTTGCGAGGATGGGTTAGTGAACAGACCGGTCTGAATCTAGGTTGGGTTGAGCAGTTATACACCTTTGGGGATCGGGATCGAGGTGCGATTGAGCGAAGAAGGGGTGCTCCACGAGTTTTGTCTGTGGCAGATTTAGCCTTAGTAAGTGAGCGGGATCCGCCAATTGCTGGATGGGCTAGAGGGAAAGATGTTTACGATTTCTTGCCCTGGGAGGATTGGAGGGAGGGGTGCCCGTCAATCATCGAACGAGAAATTATTCCCCTTCTTTGTAATTGGGCTGATTCTGCTACTGAAAGTTCAACACAAATGAGTAGACATGACCGTGTTGCTATTAGTTTTGGGCAGGATGAAGCTAAATGGGACCAGGAAAAGGTGTTGGAGCGTTACGAGCTACTCTACGAAGCTGGATTAGTTTCGGAGGCACGTCGTGAACTAAGCTATCAGACAACAGCTGGGAGTTTCCAATTGGATAAGAGGGATGAAGGGACAGTAAATCTTTCGGTTGGGATGGGGAGACCCATGGTTCTTGATCATCGACGTATGTTGGCTACCGCACTGGGTCGATTGAGGGGAAAGATAAAATATAGACCAGTCGTTTTTGAGTTAATGCCTTCAAATTTTACACTTTTTGCTTTGCAGCGGGTGGTTGAGGCTTTGGCCGGTACTCCATTACACAAACCAAATTTTTTGGGGCTGGGTTATAAATGGGGCTTTGGGGCTGTTTATTGTAAAATTTATGGAACTGCTGTCGAAAGTGGGAGACCTGCTCAACTTTTTAGATTTCGACAAGAAGTGTTGCGGGAGCGACGAACTCCAGGGGTCAGTTTTTCGGGTGGTTAACTATAATCTATAAGGGTTTTTGGAGTGCCAATTTACATCTTTAGTGTTGGAAGTAAGAGTATTTTTTGATTGTAATATTTGATTAAAACTCAAATATTAGTATAATTTATCTAGAGGCGCTGTATAGGTTCAGCGTTTTTTTTGTTAACAATATATACTCAAAATGAGTATATATTGTTTTTGCAGGCGGTGCATATGCTCGGATTGAGTATATGTGTGTCCTAAAGATCTGGCATACCGGGATTTTCCTTACAGATTCAAGTATGTGGAGATCAACGATTATTATACTCAAATTGAGTATAATAATGAAGGGTAAGAATATGAGTCTTAAATTGATCGAATCTAGTTCTCTTGATTACAGTGACGAAGTAGCTCAGACAACTGCTCCCATTTATCAAAAGATTCAACAGTTTGTTCCCGAGTTAGAGTGGCCAGTTCATGCGCCGTATATTGCTGCTATTAATGAGTTGAAGAAAAAACGCAATGCAGTTATTTTGGCTCACAATTATCAGACTCCTGAGATTTTTCATGGTGTGGCCGATCTTTCGGGAGATTCTTTGGCGCTGGCCAAACAAGCTATGGAAACAACGGCTGATGTAATTGTGCTTTGTGGCGTTCACTTTATGGCGGAGACAGCCAAACTTTTGAATCCTGACAAGACTGTACTTATTCCTGATTTAGAAGCGGGTTGTTCACTTGCTTCATCGATTACTGCTGAGGATGTGCGTTTGCTAAGAGAACGTTATCCTGGCGTTCCAGTTGTTTCTTATGTGAATACTTCAGCAGATGTTAAGGCGGAATCGGATATTTGTTGTACTTCTTCCAACGCACTTGAGGTAGTGAATTCTTTGGGTAGCGAACGGGCAATTTTTCTGCCTGATGAATACTTAGGGCGCTATGTTGCTTCAAAGACAGATGTTGAATTAATTTTTTGGAAAGGGCATTGTGAGGTTCACGAGAGATTCACTGCTGACGAAGTACGCACCTTTCGGCAACAACATCCAGATGTAGAAGTTTTGGCCCATCCTGAATGTCCTCCAGACGTTCTTGAAGAAGCTGATTATGTGGGCTCAACTTCTGGAATGATTAACTATGTAGGGGAAAAGCGTCCAAATTATGTCGTAATGGTGACCGAGTGTTCGATGAGTGACAATGTTGCGGTTGAATATCCCGATGTTCATTTTGTCAGACCCTGCAACCTGTGCCCTCATATGAAGCGCATCACATTGCCTCGGATTTTGGCTAGTTTAGAGAAATTACAGCATAGCGTAGAGATCGAGTTTGAAACTGCACGCCGTGCTCGTCGTGCAGTGGAGAGAATGATGGCAGTTGGAAGGGGGCAGGCAGGGTAAAACAATATGCCTGGAAAACTAGCTTCACTCCACCCCTTGGTTTATGAAAATGTCCTGCGGTGTGCTCTACAAGAAGATTTGGGGCGTGGGGGGGATCTTACGACGGATGCGATTGTTCCTCCAGATCTGGAGGTGAGTGCTAGAGTTATTTCTCGTTCTCCAGGTTGTATCGCTGGTGTTGAAGTGGCAGCTTGTACTTTTCGCTTGCTTGATCCTTCAGTAAGGGTTGATGTCAGTTTCTCAGATGTTAGTACTGTCCAAAGTGTGGATACGCTGGCGTTGGTCATAGGAGTGTCTCGAGCATTGCTTACAGCAGAACGTACTGCTCTTAACGTCTTGGGTCATCTTTCCGGCATTGCAACTGCTACGCACAATATAGTAGGGAAAATTGGAAATAGTTCAACCAAAGTAGTTTGTACTCGAAAGACCACTCCAGGGTTGCGTTTGCTTGAGAAGTACGCAGTTCGTGCGGGCGGTGGTTTTAATCACCGATTTGGACTAGACGATGCTGTATTGATTAA
>CAZASS010000005.1:0-1244 GCA_964487835.1 uncultured Acidobacteriota bacterium
ATAAATCTAGTCTGCGTAATCTGTTCAGACTCAACTACCTTGGATTGCAAAAACTTTAAGACTTTGGCTAACGTTGCGACTAAGCATCGTGTACCACTCATAATACTAGGCACTGCCTTCAGTGATCCTAAATTCAGAAAAAAATTCCCTCACAAAAAATATTTTACAAACCTTCACAGTTTTCAAAATTATCTAATCCGTTTATCTTCTAGTTAAATTCAAACCAATCTTAAAACCAAATCTTGGTACAATTGAACGGCTTCAACTAACTCCGTTTTAGAAACTTTTTCCTTGGCTGTATGTGCTTCAAAAATAGATCCTGGGCCAAAAAGAAGAGGTTTTCCAAGAGCTCTTAAGACAGGGATATCAGTTCCATAACTCACTGTTTTGGTATCAAACCCCTCTATTATTTCCATATTCTGAGGCTCACTAATTTTCACAAGTTCCAATTGACCTCGCCCTCCTACCTTCTCCTTTAGAATGGTGACATATTGTTCACTTTCACAAACGGTCCGAATTAAAATTTTTGCCTTGGCAAAATCAGCTACTACATTGGAAGCTCTTCCACCTTCAATAGTCCCTATATTCACATGACTCTCTCCTAAAAGATCATTATCAGGAAAAACAGCTGTCCTTAGGTCATTTAGAATATCGATCAAGACCTCAATAGCAGATACCCCTTTTTCTGGATAAGCAGAATGGGAAGAGACTCCTTCAGCTGAAATTTCAGCTGAAATGATCCCTTTATGCGCAGTTACCAAAACATTGTCAGTTGGCTCTCCATTAACCAAAAATTGGCACTTGGGACCTACTTGACTAGCTTTAGTTGCACCATCACTATTAGTTTCTTCACCTACTACAAAAAGCAGTCCTATATTAGTTGTGCCTTTTTGAACTAAGCCACTTGCAGCACAAATCATAGCTGCAGCAATCCCTTTTGCATCACAGGCTCCCCTACCCCAAATAAACTCTTCATCTTCTTCGGAAGGGAAAAACGGAGGAACTGTATCCAAATGAGTTGTTAATAGAACGGTAGGATCTTCTCGTATTGCTAAAACATTAAAACGATTGGGAGAAACTATCTGCTTTTCACAAAACCATCCCTCTTCACCCAAGAGATGGTATACAAACTCCCCTATTTCATTTTCTTGGCCGGTAATGGAAGAAATATCAACCAGCTTACGTGTCAGTTCAATAACATCGAGCATAATTTCCCCATCCTATATTTTGAAAAAATTTAGCGT
>CAZASS010000005.1:1254-19417 GCA_964487835.1 uncultured Acidobacteriota bacterium
GGTTCACAAGCTGCAACGATATCATCCAAAATAACGTTGATCACATGTTCATGAAAGATCCCTTCACTGCGGTAGGAGTGGATGTACAACTTCAACGATTTAAGCTCGATGACTTTTTGATCGGGAACGTAATTAATATGAATAATTCCAAAATCAGGCTGTCCTGTTTTAGGACATACAGCAGTAAATTCTGGGCACGTAATGTTTACCTCGTATTCCCTGCCAGGATATTGATTGGGAAAAGTTTCAAGCTCTGCAATCAATGAACTCACCTAATTTTAATGTTTGTTAACCGAGGTCTTTCCCGTCTGAATCACGATCTCAAAAAACTTTGTTGCTTTTGTAAATCCACCAATAGATTAGAGGGTAAAGCAAAGTGTACCTCTTCCTTTTTCAAAATCATCTCCTCAACTTCAGCCCCATTGTTTCGAAAAAAACTAACCACTTCAGAAACAAGTCTTTCTGGAGCTGAAGCCCCAGAAGTAACACCAACATTTACGATGTCATCAAGCCACTCATCCACAATATCACTTTGATCATTTATAAGATGAGCGGAACAACCAGCTTTTTGAGCTTCTTCTACTAACCTATTAGAATTACTACTGTTAGCTGTACCTACTACAAGAATCAGCTCTGATACCTTGGCCAATTCCCTCACTGCCATTTGTCGATTCTGGGTAGCGTAACAAATATCATCTGATGGTGGAGATTGAATCCCAGGAAACTTATTACGTAGCGCTTCAATTATTCCTCGAGTATCTTCTAAACTCAGAGTGGTTTGAGTTACATAAGCTACTTTTCCAACATCTTCAACTTCGAGTGCTTCAACATCCTTCACACTACTGACCAAAACCATATTTTCAGGAGCCTCACCCATCGTTCCAATTACTTCATCATGGTCTGGATGACCAATGAGAACAATGGTGTAATTCTCTCCCGCATAACGCACAGCCTCGTCATGAACCTTAGTTACCAAAGGACAAGTGGCATCAACAATTTTTAAAGATCGACTACGAGCACGTTCCCATACTTCAGGAGAAACCCCATGAGCACTAAAAACAACTGTCTGAGCAATCGGAATTTCATCAATGCTATCAACAAATATCGCCCCTTTCTTACTCAATTCCTTGACGACATGTGAGTTATGCACAATTTCCTTTCGAACATATATAGGATTGGGATAAGTCTTAAGAGCAATTTCTACTACATCGATTGCCCGAACTACCCCGGCACAAAAACCTCGAGGACTTGCTAGAAAAACCTTCTTAATCATCACATCGGTATGTTAACACAGAGAGGAATAGTGTGTGAAAAATGGCTAATAAGGTATCTATCTCCAAGACACTGATACCAATTTATTACATGGTTAATGTATTATGAAACACATGAAATCTACCATCGCAATTCTACTTGTAACGGCTGTAATCACCCCAATATTTCCCCAATCTACTCAAAAAAAACCCACTGACGAAATAATAACAGCTGAGATTGTCGCCACCGTAGCAGAAACATTAATTACTAATATTCAATTACACGAAGCTGCTTCCAACCAACTAGATCTTCTACAAAAAGAACTCTTTGCTTTTGAGGCTAGCCAACGTAAAAAAAAACACCAAATCCTAGAAGATCAACTACATGAAATGGTTGATACAGAACTATTAAATCGCGAGGCAAAAGCACAAAATATTTCTAAAGAAAAACTATTAGAATTAGAGATTGACAAACAAGTACACCCAACAACTTCAGCGGAAATTGATAAATTTTACAATGAAAATAAGACCCGTATCCGCTCCCCTAAAGATCAGGTGGAAAAAAGAATTATTAGACACTTAGAGCAAATAAAAAAACAACGGGCCCATCAACAATTTATCGGTCGGTTAAAACAAAAGTATAAAAACACCTATTTACTGGGTCCCTTTTATGAAAAGGTTGCCTCTCACGGCCATCCTTTTATCGGTCCACCCGATGCCCCAATAACAATAATTGAATTTTCGGACTTTGAATGTCCTTTCTGCTCTAGGATGGTTTCCACTCTCGAAAAAATAAGAAAAAATTACAAAGATCAAGTCCGCTTGGTTTTCCGACAGTTTCCACTCAACTCAATTCACCCCCAAGCACAAAAAGCTGCCGAAGCCTCTCTTTGTGCTGCTAATCAAGATAGATTCTGGGAAATGCATAACTTGATGTTCGAAGACAAAAAACTTTCCTTATCCGATCTAAAATTAAAAGCAGCATCCCTAAAAATGGATACGATCGAATTCGAACGATGTTTAGATTTAAATCAATTTACTGAACAGGTTAAACGAGATATTTTAGATGGAGCACGGGCTGGAGTTACTGCAACACCAACCCTGTTCATCAATGGTCGTCCTTTAACAGGGGCGGTCCCTTACAAACAAATCAAAAAAATTATCGATGAAGAACTCCGGCTACTACATTAGCCCCTAGTTTAATACTTTGAAAGATGTAAAATGTTTTTTCTGATATCTAACTACTGCCGACTACTTATCTTTTTCTTACTATTACCCTTTACTCTTCTAGCTCAGACCAATACCGCCGAGATTATTGGAACTGTCCAAGATGAATCAGGAGCTATCTTACCTGGAGTAGTCGTCACTACAACCCATATTTCCAGTAAATTTACCGTTGAAAGAGTCACTGACCAACAGGGAGCTTTCCTTCTCCCTAGCCTACCTGTTGGCGAACAGATTATTACCGCTGAATTACCGGGATTCAAGCGCCTAGTTAGAGAGGGAATTTCCCTGACTGTAGGCCAGAGAATCCGACTGGATTTTACACTCGAAGTTGGAGCTATTACTCAAAATATAACTGTTACCAGCAGTGCTCCCCTACTTCAAAATACAACCGCTGAAATCAGCGATGTTATCGAAAACGAACAAGTCGTTGATCTCCCTCTAAACGGTCGACAATTTCTACAACTAGCTCTACTTACTGCGGGTGCCATTAAACCTCCAGGAGGCACGCGTGGTGCCTCCTTGCAACAAACTGGGGACCTCGTCAATGTGGGAGGCCAGAGAGCTGGACACAATATTTACCTTTTCGATGGTGTAAAGGTTACTGACGAACTTTATAACAACCTCGCACTCAGTCCAGCAGTTGATGCTATCCAAGAATTCAAAATCCAAAAATCGCTTTATTCCGCTGAGTTCGGCGGTAAAGCATCTGCTTTAATCAATGTACTTTCGAAGTCAGGCACCAATGATTTCCACGGAAATCTCTATGCTTTTCATAGAAATGATGCCTTCGATGCCAAGAACTTCTTCGATTCTCCAAGTAAATCGATTCCTCCCTTTTCACAAAACCAATTTGGAGGCACCTTCGGGGGGCCATTGACCATACCTGGAATCTACGACGGTGAAAACAGAACTTTCTTCTTCTTTAACTATGAGGGCCAACGCATTCGACAATCCATTACCAAAACGTTTAGTGTCCCAACAGCAGAGGTTCGATCAGGAAATTTTTCTAATTTAGGAACTATCTATGATCCTTTAACTGTCAATAATCAAACTGGATCCCGCCAGCCTTTTTCTAACGACCAAATTCCCCAAAATCGCTTGGATCCCATAGCCCAAGCCTTCTTGGAAAAAGTTCCCCTGCCCAACCTTTCTGGAAATGTTCAAAATCTAATTGCTTCACCTTCTCAAAAAACCAACATGGACCAATTTAATATTCGTCTCGACCATATAGCATCCCCAAAGGACACTTTGTTCGGCAGACTATCTATCTTTAATGTAAAAACCATTCAACCCTTTGGAACTACAGGACTTAATGAAGACTTATTGCCTGGTTTTGGACGCACTGTCACCACTAAATCGCGTAATCTTGCAATGTCTTATACTCACTCCTTTACTTCCAATGTATTAAACGAACTACGGTTTGGATGGCTAAAAGTTTCTGGAGGACAAACTAGCGAAAACAAAGGTCTTAATTTTGCAAACACCTCTGGACTCAAAGGAGTCACCAACGACTCTCGTGACACCGGTTATCCTCTCATGTCATTTGCCGGCGAATTCAGTCCTATGGGTGACCCTACTAGCTTTGTTTTCAGAAATAATCAAAGCTTTGAAATTTTTGAAAACGTGCTCTGGAATCGAGGACAACACCAGCTTAAATTTGGCGTCTACTGGTTTCACCTTAATCTACATCCCTCCAATCCCGAGTTTGCCCGAGGAGCTTTTTCCTTTTCCCCTCGATTCTCTTCTTCTAAAGTTGGACTTTCAGACGGCTCAGCTTTTGCTGATTTTCTATTAGGCTTTCCAACTTCAGCTCAAGTCGGAACTGGAAGAGGCGAAGAAAATGGACGTACTAACTGGTACCACACTTATGTACAGGACGACTGGCAAGCCCATCCAGATCTCAGTATAAACTTTGGATTACGTTATGAAGCCAACCAACACATGAAAGACACTGCCAATAAGCTCTCAGCCATTGACTTATCAGTTCCGGGAGGTCGTTTCGTAATTGCCAGCAACAAAAAAGGAACCATTTCTCCTGACGCTGAATCTCTATTACCATCCATTCCAATCCCTTACACTACTTCCTCTGCAGCCGGATGGTCTCGTAGTTTACTGCGACCCAGCTACAAGCGCTTCGCTCCCCGTCTTGGATTGGCCTGGGAATTACCTGGAACCTCAGAAACGGTTTTTAGAGCAGGTTTTGGTATCTTTCTCAATCAGTGGGCGTACAGCGTTCAAACCAATCTAGCTCGAAATCTTCCCTTCTTTCTCCTTAAAAGAATCGATACTGCATCTGATGATCTATCCCCCTCTTTTAGTACTGAAACCATGTTGACTAAAACAGCAACCGGTAATATCAGCGGCAATAATATGGATCACGACTATCGCACTGAATATACTCAAACTTGGGGATCAGGCATTCAGCATCTTTTAAATAGCACTAATCTATTGGAAGTTAGCTACATGGGCTCCAGAACAGTTGGCGCTGATAACTCCACCTTTCGTAATATCCCCACACCAGGAGCGGGTTCTATACAATCCCGAAGACCAATACCACTTTTAAGTGGATTCCGCTCGATTCGCTGGGATGGTTGGTCCACCTACCACGCTTTGACAGGTAAATTAGAGAGAAAATTTTCTGATGGTCTTTTCTTTAACTTCAATTACACTTTTTCGAAAACTATGGATGACGCTTCTGCTCCTGGTGGCACCAGCTTTGAATCTAACTTACCACAAAATGTTTTAGACCTACCTTCTGAAAAGGCCCTAGCTAGCTTTCATCACACCCATCAGTTCACAGCCAGCTATACTTATCAACTTCCTTTGGAAAAAATCCAAAATATTTTCAAAGAACACAATTGGATTTCCACTATTTTTAGTCAGTGGCAAATGACAGGAATTCTTACTCTCCAAAGTGGCGCACCTTTTACCATTAACACTACAAGCGACCCTGCAAATATCGGCACCGGACCCGCCCAAAGACCTAATTATCTCCAAAACCCCAACCTGCCAAATAATCAACGCGATCCGGTTCGCTGGTTTAATATCGATGCCTTTGCCCTTCCTGCATCCCACACCTTTGGAACGATGGGAAGGAATACTGTCTTTTCCCCAGGACTAAAAAACTTTGACTTTTCACTGATCAAAAATATTAACCTTGAAGATCTATATTCTGTACAGTTCCGAGCAGAATTTTTCAATTTATTCAATACACCAAACTTTGATATTCCAAACCGTTTTGCCTTCACATCTAATTTCGGAAGAATTTTCAGTGCGGGATTTTCCCGTCAAATCCAATTTGGCTTGAAACTCGCATTCTAGACACTAATAATTTGACAACAGGATTAACCATTATTTCTTTTGAATCGGTGAAAAAACCTATGAAATATAGTTTTTCAAAACCACATCACTTGCTTAGTTTTCTTCTCTTTATAATTTTTCTCGCACCACCTCTTCTAAGTCAGGAGCAAGAGTAGGACTATTTTCAGAAATGGCTTACCGAGGATGTCCTTTATATCATCACCGACCAAGAACGCTCCGTTTTTTTAAAACTGACTACGACTGAAGAAAAGGAACGGTTCATTGAAAGCTTTTGGCAACATAGAGATTCTAAATCTCAAACCTCTTGGAACGAATTCAAAGAAGAACATTATCGTCGTATTGCTTATTCCAATGAAAATTTTCATTCTGGACAGAATGGATGTCGCACAGATAGAGGTAGAATTTACATTGTTTTTGGACCTCCCACTAGCATTGAACGACATCCCACCGGAGTGACCCATTTACGTCCTTTAAAGGAAGGTGGAGGAATAACTACAACCTATCCATTTGAAAAATGGTACTACAACAATTTGGAAAATATTGGCTCGGGCATTGAAATCGAATTTGTTGATAAAACAGGAACAGGTGAATACCGAATTGCCCTCCGAGACACCGACAAAGATGCCTTGCTTACAACGGGTGGAGGAAAAACTCTTTTTGAATCAATGGGATTGGAAAGTCGGACAGGTAGAATCCGTAGTGCTGCACTAATGCGTCCAGCCGGCTTGAAGGGGGATTCATTTGGCGGTTTAGGAGAAAAGCCATTTCTTCGGCGGTAAAAATATAGACAGTTAACAAGCCCTCACCAATTTAAATTCAAGGACCTCAGAGCTCTAGTAGAAACCAACATAAAATACAATCAGCTCTCTTTTGAACATATTTACCATCTTTTTCGCTATACGGATGATCTATTCTTAGCTCCCATAACAATCGCAATCGAAAACCAGCAATTAACCTTTAAAGGCACTCCTTCCCTAGAACGAGCCACCGTCAATCTATACGGAAAGCTCCAGACTTTAACCGGAAATGTAGTTTACGAATTTGAAGAAATTATCCAGAGCGACCGGTCCTCCAACCGTCAAAAAAATCGGTCTCTGTATCAACGTTACTTGCCTGCCAAACCAGGACGTTACAAACTCACCTTGATTATTAAAGACGTCGAAAGTAACAAGTTAGGAACCAGCCAAAGTCTAATTGAAATTAGCAAACCTCCCAAAAACAGACTCTATACCAGTAGCCTAGTACTAGCCGATTGGATTGGTCCCCATACTCAAACCGAGTTTATTCCCGACCCTTTTGTTACATCTGGTCGTCTTAAGGTCTACCCAAACGTAGGCACCCGATTCCAATCGGATAATCCGCTGGGAATGTATATGGAAATTTACGGCATGAAAATTGATCAGACCCAGCAACGCCCACACATAACTGTCACCTGCCAAATCACTGATACTCTTGGAAATCTTCTTGATCAAAAAACATTACAAGAAAAAGCCCTTGTGTTTGATGGAAGCAAACTAATTATTTCGATGTTGTGGCCTGAAAATACTTTTCTTGCAGGAAAATATCGCTTAAAAATGAATATCGAAGATCAGATTTCCCAACAAACAATATCTACTGAGGCTTCCTTTCAAATACTTGGTTCCTAGTTCCCTAAGGAATTAAATTAGTTAGTACTCCTCTACGTCAAAAGGGCCCTGCCTCCCGACAGAACCCTCTCTGGATACGCTTCAACTCGAGTTCATTTTGATTAAAAGACTACTACAATTCGATTCATCCAAACGAAAAAATCCGAATCGCCCGGTTTGGGAGAGCGCAAAGGATCCTTAAAGCGCTCCACTCCAATATCAACCATATATTTCATGTAGCGGTTGAAATACCAATTAATTCCAAAATTAAATGTATCAGCCCTATTGGACGTCGCAGCAGAATCGTGAATCTGAAGATTGTCGTAACGCAACTTGATTTCCCAAGCTCCCCAACCATTTCTTCCTGCACCATCGATAAAGAGATCCGAGTGAGGAACTACCACCCCAGCCTCCGGCTTGGTTTCACCTGTCAAAAGATAAGTTGCCTGAGCCGTATAGCCTTTTGCAACCACTCCTGGCAGGTTGACGCCTCCAGTTCCTAGTCCATCCCGGGATTGCCTACTCTGATTATACTCAGCACGTATTGCTGCTGGACCCAAAAGCCAAGCAACTTCCCCATTGGCTCGATGGGTTTTCCCATTAATGGAAACTTTATCGTAAAAATAATAACTCCTACTAACAGTCTGTCCTTTTACACTTTTACCGCCAATTGTTCGACCCTGAGCATAGGCAGTACCAAACTTAAAACCTTTGAGCCAGAAATTATCCCTCTCTTTGAAAGGAGAGAATCGAAGACGACCTGCAATATCGGGAGTACTGTTGTTGTTGTTCTGATGCCGACCTTTGCCATTAAACAGACCAATCTGATATCCCACAATACCATTCACCAAACTACCATGAGCCATTACTCCGGGAGTTCTCCCAGAAGCTAAGTGAGTCACTGACATCGGCCTATCAACAAAATCTATTATGGAATCGGATCGTAATTCTTCTTGACTAAAGGGCTCTTTAAACTGTCCAAACATTACATTAATTTTTTTACTAGGATGGCGCACCCTCATATACATATCCTCAAGTAATCCTCCTTCCGTTCGAGCCAGATCAGCTTGGATCTTATACTGAAAATACTTGGTTATATGTCCTGAAATAGAAGGCCTAACTCTCCTCATTAAAAAAGTGCTACCAGGAGCATTAGCTCCCTTTTGGTAGTGTCGGTAGTCAAATTGAGTATAAGCTCTAAATTCAGCTCGATGTTTACCGTCGGCAGTTTGTAAAAAAGGTCTGGTACTCCAACCCCCTATTTTCTTTTTCTCTTGTTTGTTAACCACAGCAGTTAATTTTTCCAGATCATCCTTCTGAATAGAAATTTCTTCAGATGACTGCCCAACATCTGCAATTGTCTTGGAAATTCGCTCTTCGAGTTTCTGGAGTTGTTCGGCCTGTTTTTTAACTAGGACACGCAATTGTTCCAACTCATCTTTAACTGATCCTTTTTGAGCCCACAAGTACGGTGAAAACAGCAATAAAGCCAAAAATATCCAACTTGAACGGACTAATGACAAATAAATTCTCATGATGTGCACATTTTCCTTTCAACTAAAAGAATCAAAACATTTTGTAGGACTCTACATTTACCTAATCACGTGTCCTCAGGATCCATCTTCGTGATTTTTGAGCGGGAGATCTACATCTTTACTAATTCTTAATTGTATTTTCATTCTCTCTTGACACTCAGACAAATTCCCCACCTAATCAACAAATTAAGCCTTATACACGGACTTTCTAGTAAGTTGTCATGCTGTGGTTAACTAGCTATACACCATCCAAGTTAAGGCTTAGTCTGGTATTATCTGCAGATGACTTTTGACATAAGACATAACAGTCGTGAGCTTTTAGACGGCCCAGATCGAGCTCCCGCCCGATCCTACTTCAAAGCAATTGGATTCACCGATAAGGATTTAAAAAAGCCTTTGGTGGGAGTAGCACATTGCTGGATCGAAGTGACTCCCTGCAATTACAACCACAGGGAACTTGCTGAAAAGGTTAAACAAGGTGTCCGAGCAGCAGGTGGCACTCCTATTGAATTCAACACTATTTCAGTGACCGATGGAATTGCAATGGGAACTGAAGGAATGAAGTCTTCTCTAGTCAGTCGAGAAGTAATAGCCGACTCTATAGAACTAGTTTGTCGTGGCCACCTTTTTGATGCCCTCGTAGCCATTACCGGCTGTGACAAAACCATTCCAGGATCAGCTATGGCTCTACTTCGTTTAAATATACCAGGACTAATTCTTTACGGTGGTTCCATAATGCCTGGAAAATATAAAGGACAAAATCTGACCATTCAAGATGTATTCGAAGCTGTAGGTTCTTACAATAGTGGCCAACTAAGCCAAAAAGATCTATTAGGCATAGAAAACTTTGCATGTCCTGGAGCAGGAGCCTGCGGCGGACAATTTACAGCCAACACTATGTCTACTGCGTTGGAAATGCTGGGAATTTCTCCTATGGGTTTTAATGGTGTTCCAGCTGAAGTTCCCAAAAAAGAAAAAGTCGCTTCCGATTGTGGCCGTCTTGTAATGAAGATTCTAAAAAAAGGAATGCTTCCACGACATATTGTAACCAGAAAAGCGCTTTTAAACTCTATCTGCGGTGTCATGGCTACCGGAGGTTCAACCAACGCAGTCCTTCATTTACTAGCTCTTGCTAAAGAGGCAGGAGTACGTTTAAGTCTAAATGACTTTGATAGAATTTCTCGTAAAACACCTGTTTTAGCTGATCTAAAACCAGCAGGTCGATTCACTGCAACTGATATGTATCGTGCTGGGGGCATGCCTCTAATAGCCAAACACCTATTGAATAAAGGATTACTCTACGAAAATGAAATAACAGTAACCGGACGCACTATAGGGAAAGAGGCACAAAGAGCTCGAGCAAAAAACAAAACGAAAGTTATTAGATCTATAAGCGACCCAATGAAGAAAACGGGTGGACTAGTAATTTTGAAAGGTAATTTATCTCCCGACGGCTGTGTCATGAAAACCTCAGGTACAGAACGTCCTCTTCACAAGGGACGAGCTCGTGTATTCAATCGAGAAGAAGATGCATTCACTGCCGTTAAAAATGGGAAAATTAAGGCAGGAGATGTAATTGTTATCAGATATGAAGGGCCCAAAGGGGGACCTGGCATGAGAGAAATGCTATCGGTAACAGCAGCAGTCCAAGGAGCAGGCTTGGGAAAAGATGTAGCCCTAATCACAGATGGTCGCTTTTCTGGAGCTACTCATGGGTTCATGGTCGGACACATCTCTCCTGAAGCTGCTGATGGAGGAACATTAGCAATTGTTCGTAACGGAGATACTATTGTCCTGGACGTTAACAAACGCCTATTAGAGGTCAAGTTAACAAAATCTGAAATTAATCGAAGACTCCGTCAATGGAAAGCTCCTAAACCCCGCTACAAGAGGGGCGCCCTTGCAAAGTACTCTCGGACCGTTTCTTCTGCTTCCGAAGGAGCAATTACAGGCTAAAAGATGGCTAAAGCGAATCCCGACATAACAACAATTAGAAAAAATTTGGGCAACTAGCTCTGTGATGTAGACACCGTGGAAAAATCTGTTTTAGGCGCAGTATTAGCCGGTGGAGAAAGTCGCAGAATGGGTTGTAATAAGGCGACTCTGCCCTTTCATGGCAAACCTCTAATTCAATCTGTAATCGATCCTTTAAAGAGTGTTTTTTCTGAAGTAATTATAGTTTCTAACAAACAACAAACCTATGATTTCCTAGAATTGCCAGTTCTCACAGACATTATTCCCCAATCTGGTCCACTAGGTGGAATCTATACTGCTTTAGTCTATGGTAATAACCGACCTCTTTTCGTAATCGCCTGCGACTTGCCTTTAATAAGCAAAGAATTCATTCAACATATTCTAGACTACGGTGTATCACAAAAATCGACATCTGTTTTTTCTGGAAATAAACCAACTGCCAAAATACCTATCCAACAGGACCGCCTCCATCCTTTATGTGGATGGTATAGCTCAGACTGCCTTGATTTAATAAAGAAAAACCTTGAACAGCGCCAACTAAAGGTCCTCAATTTCCTAAAACAAATCCACACCATACCGGTACCTTTAACCTCTGAAAAAACTCTTTATGGGAAAGATCTGCTATCTAATATCAATACTGAGGAAAAATACCAACACTTACTGGATCACCACTAAAAAGCATTCAAAACAACTTGCTCTCACGACATCCAATACTTTGCAATTACCACTTTCCGTATTTATCCTTCCACAATTTCAAGTGAGTCTCATATAGATCATCGATCATATCTGCATATCTACCATCACACTGGTGCTGAAGTCCCTTCTCTGGCCTCCTATCGGAATAATAAACCACGTTTTTGAGGACACCCCCTCGATTAGTAAAGTGCATATGTGATGACCGCTGCAAATTGGCTATCAAAACATAAATCATTATGCCTATTGTCACAATAATTACAGCCATCACAATCAGAAGCTTTTTCATAGATTCCTCAATATCCGATGTTACAAAAAAAAATGTGGCCCGGCTATGCTATTCTATCCCGCCTAAACAACCCGTCCCACAAAAATATTGAGAATACGTTTGTTAAGAAGTTATAGAAATGAAAAATAATAATTTATGCAAATTTTTTTACGGCGAAGATTCCTGGCAAACAACATTGCAGGCTCTTTTACCACTCGTCCATAACGTCGACCAAGATGCAACACGTATTTGGTTTGCTCTGTGGCCTCCCAGTCTACACCAGAAACTGGATCAGTCCGAAGATCTTAATCACACAATACATACGTTGGAAATAGAAGGACAATGTTGGCTTAAAGAACAACTTGAATCTTCACTAAGTTTTTTCTTTGCTTTCCAATATTGGGACAAAGTAAGAGAAGCTGTGTGCTCCTTTGCCGAAAACCTAACCTCCTGCGATGAAAACTTAGGAGCCCAAATTCATAAGGTTGTAAAAACTCTATCCTCGGATCTTAAAATTCCAGAATCTCATCTAATTGGAATCACAGCAGCCTCCTTAATGTCTCTACAGCAAGTTGGCCTAGCGACTCTTGCAGAAACCTCACCTAAATTTTCTACAAAAAAATCTTCACCTGAACAATTTCTTAAAGCTCTAACTAAAAAAAGAAATAATCTCTTTGGTTTTCTGAAAACAGTTGACTCTAAACACACTATTGTTTTTAACGAACACGATAAAAAATGTTCCTTTAAAGCAATCAACGGACAGGATATCTCCATGGCATCTGGAATGGATTTACTAAATTACCAATCAGCCGACCCACGCTGTAGTGAAGGCCCAATTCCCTTCCAATGCCGCACTGGTACTTGTGGAAGTTGCTGGATTGGAGTCCTAAGAGGTAAAGAAAATCTATCTGCCATTGGTGAGTTTGAAAAGGAACGACTGCATTACTTCGGTTATGACTTTGGCATTCCGCAATGTGAATCTCACCCTCCAATTCGTCTTTCTTGCCAAGCAAAATGTTATGGGGATGTCTCCATAGTCATTCCTCCTTGGAACGGAGTTTTAAACGTTTTAAGGTCAGACCGCTGATACCGTATTGAGTTATTATGACCCCGTCACTCGTAGTCTATTACAGGCTAAAAGAGCGAGGACAGTCACAAAAAACATCTTTAGGATCTCATAGCAGGGAGGACCACTCATTATGAAAAAATGTATATCCAACTCACTTTTCATACAGACTCTAACGGTTGTATTGCTCCTTTGCTATTTTCATTTTGAGGGTATCGGACAGCATAGAGCTAGAAGCTTAGGCATTCCCTTTGATGGCACTAGCGGTCCATTGAATGCAATCACCGACATAGCCGAAGTACAAGTGGGACACGTCACACTAATTTCTGGAACCGGAAACCTCAAGGTTGGAAAAGGACCAGTTAGAACCGGTGTTACTGTAATTTTACCTCGTGGAAGACATTCTACTGATCCCGTATTTGCAGCTTGGTTCAGCTTAAATGGAAACGGTGAAATGACAGGAACTACCTGGGTTGAAGAATCAGGCTTTTTAGAAGGTCCAATTGCAATCACAAATACTCATAGTGTAGGCATAGTCAGAGATGCCCTTATAGCATGGCAAGCAAAAACTAATCGGCTTATACAACCATGGTCTCTTCCTTTGGTAGCCGAAACTTATGATGGTTGGTTAAATGATATCAATGGCTTTCATGTAAAAGACACTCATGTTTTCGAAGCTTTAGATTTTGCATCAGGAGGTCCCGTAGAAGAAGGCAATGTAGGAGGAGGAACTGGCATGATTTGCTACGGATTCAAGGGTGGCATCGGAACAGCTTCACGAAAAATAAAGGCTTCGTCTAAAAATTATATCGTAGCAACTTTAGTACAAGCTAATTTTGGTCAACGGCATGAATTAAGAATTAGGGGGATTCCCGTTGGCCGGGAAATATCCGAACAAGATCCCTGGAAACAAGAGGATAAAAAAACAGCAGGAGGTTCAATCATTATAGTAATAGCTACTGATGCACCGTTACTACCACACCAATTAAAAAGACTTGCTAGACGAGCTTCTTTGGGCGTGGCACGAACCGGAACAATATCTTCTAATTTCTCTGGGGATATCTTTATTGCCTTCTCAACCGCTAACTCAAAAGCCTCCCTAAAAAAAGGAACTAGTAATTTAAAAATGTTGTCGAACTTTGAGCTAGATCCCTTGTTTAGAGCCTCAGTTCAAGCCACAGAAGAAGCTATTATCAACTCTCTAGTAGCAGCTAAAACAATGACTGGGATCAATAATCGTAGAGTTATCGCTCTGCCACAAGACAAACTTTTGTCCGTCCTCAAAAAATATATTGCCACAAATTAAAATTGAATTTAAAAAATCCAAACAGATCATGGTCATACTCTTATGCATCCAAGAAAACAGTTAACCTGATATAGTTTGCCGTAAGTTTTACGGTATAAAGTTTAGCCTTGGAAGGCTAAAAAAGATCTTTTGAAGGATGGAACTGTGGTTCATTATCAGAGAGGAGTCATGAAATGAGTCAAATTCGTTCAAAAACAATTACTGAAAAAGTACGAGCCGACCACAAGGAGTATCTATTCCCTTCAGTTCAAGCCTACTATAAAAACCCACTAGTTCTAGTAGAAGGGCATGGTGCAACTGCTATCGATTCCGATGGGCATAAGTACTCAGACTTCTTCAGTGGCATATTGACAACTTCAATTGGCCATTGTCATCCTCAAATAGTAAAAAAAGTCCAGGAACAGATTAATCTACTAAACCACACTTCTACCCTTTATCTTAACGAACCACAGGTAAAAGCGGCTAAGCTCCTAGCAAAAATTTCACCCGGATCCCTAAAAAAATGTTTTTTCACTAATAGCGGAACTGAGGCAGTAGAGACGGCTATCATGCTAGCCCGCATGTATACAGGAAGAGATGAGATCGTAGCCCTAAGATATTCTTACTCAGGACGTAGCACCTTAACTACAAACATGAATGCTCAAGCTCCTTGGAGGCCCCTCACATCATCTATTCCTTGGATCAAACATGCCATGTCACCCTATTGCTATCGATGTCCCTTTGGCCCACCTCACGATGATTGCGCTGAAAAATTTGCAAGAGATTTAGAAGAAGTTATTGTTACTACAACCAACGGCAAGCCAGCTGCATTTTTTGCTGAAACCATACAAGGAGCCGGAGGCTTCATTGTACCTCCAGCACGTTACTTTAAACTCGCAGCTGAAATCATTCGCCGCTATGGTGGCCTTTTGATCATTGATGAAGTTCAAGCTGGTTTTGGTAGAACTGGTAACAAATGGTTTGGCATAGAACACTGGGGTGTCGAGCCCGACATTATGGTAATGGCTAAAGGAATAGCAAACGGATTTCCAGTAGGCGCGACTATTGCCAAACCCGAAATAGCTGACATCTGGACTAAAAAGACTATCTCTACGTTTGGAGGGAATCCTCTCTCTATGGTTGCTGCCGAAACTACTCTGAATGTAATGATTGAAGAAAACGTACCAGTTCGTGCTTTTCAGAGAGGCACTCAGCTACGAGAAGGTCTTGATTCCCTATACGAAAAGTATTCATGGATAGGAGAAGTGCGAGGAATGGGTTTAATGCAGGGAATGGAAATTGTTACTGATAGAGAAAGCAAAACACCTGATCCTAAGCGAGCTAGCGCACTGATGGAAGCCACTCGAGAAGAAGGTCTTCTAGTAGGACTAGGAGGAATTAATGCCCACGTTGTACGTATTGCTCCAAGTCTATTGATTACCGAAGAAGAAACAGCTATTGGTCTGGAAAAACTATCCCTAGCTTGCCAAAAAATTAGTACAGATAGCTTTGATTGATAAAACAAGTGGAATAGTTCTACTTATTATCTGACTCCTCTTAAATAATTGACAAAATAGTACTGGGACTTCGTTCATGATCTCTGCAACAATCCTGACAGTATTGGTCCTTTATCTTCTAATTCTTCTAACAATCGGTATCTGGGGAAGTCGAGAAAGTCAATCTATTCAAGGTTATTATGTAGCCGGAAAAAAACTTCCTGCCTGGGTAATAGCCTTTAGCTCAAATGCAACTGGAGAAAGCGCCTGGTTACTTTTGGGTCTAACTGGTATGGGGTATGCGATAGGAATTCAGGCTCTCTGGATTGTTCTCGGAGAAGTATTAGGAGTTGCTGCAGGATGGATTTTTGTTGCACGTCCCTTTAAAAGACTCACAGATCAATATCAAGCTATCACCGTAGCAGATTTCTTAGAGGAGCATTTTCATGATTCAAGTCATGCCATCCGAATTGTAAGTGCCGGTATTGTTTTGACCATGGTAACTGCTTATACAGCAGCTCAGTTAACAGCTTCCGGAAAAGCTTTTAATTCATTTCTCGGAATCAACTATGAAACCGGGGTCATTATTGGAATAACAATCATACTTTTTTACACAACTGTGGGTGGATTTAAAGCGGTCGCTTACAGTGACGTCATTCAGGGAACTCTAATGTTTGCCGGACTTATACTTCTTCCCACAACAGCTATTATTCAGTCAGGAGGGTGGACATCCACATTCAACAAACTTGTAGCAATTAATCCAAAACTGGTTTCCCCCATGGGAGAACAGGGGTTTTCAACAGAAGGAATCCTTGCAGCCATCAGTTTCTTAGGCATCGGACTGGCTTTTTTGGGAGCTCCCCAACTACTAGTCCGGTTTATTGCCGCTCGCGATGAGAAAGAGATTGTCCGCGCCAGATTTTTGGCAATTACTTGTATAATTGTTTTTGATTTAGGTGCTGTACTGGCAGGAATAGCAGGTCGAACACTCTTTCCTGATTTAACTGATCCCGAGACCATTATGCCTATTCTAAGCGATCACCTATTTCCTGCTTTCATTGCCGGCATTTTCTTTGTAATCGTTTTAGCTGCCATGATGTCTACCGTTGATTCTCTGCTTATTCTAGCTTCTTCGGTAGTTGTCAGAGATCTGATTCAAAAGACATTTAAGTCCACTCTATCTGACATCCAATTATCTCGGACTGGAAAAATAATTACTGTAATAATTGGAGGCATTGCCCTAATTATGGCATTTACTCAGGAACGGTTAATTTTCTGGTTCGTTTTGTTTGCGTGGTCTGGCTTAGCTTCGGCTTTTGCTCCTCCAGTTCTCTGTGCCCTTTTCTGGAAAAAAACTACCCGTTCCGGAGCGTTAGCAGGAATGGCCGGTGGATTTTTTTCTGCTATGATTTGGGTACTCCTCTTCAAAGAACACTACTACAACCTATATGAGATAATTCCCGGATTTCTAGTGGGATTTACTCTAACTATTGGAATTAGTTGGATTACTTCAAAAAAACAAGTAATTAATTAGGCCAACCAGGAATATAATCTGCCAAATTAATCTTGTCGGACCCAGGAACTTTAATCTCTTCGGGATAATTGGACTTGCGCGTAGCATCAATACCCACTTTGGTAACCAAAGGAGATCCTCCAGCTGGATCATAGGAAGCTGGATCTAAAGGGGATCCTTTAGTAAAGGTTGCTGCAAAAGTATCAATATCCCACCTAACGCGGGTAGCAATAGCATGCATCACTTCAGCATCATTTAGAATATTCACATCCTCATCTACAACTATTACATATTTGAGAAAAGGATCCGCAGCAAAAGCCGCCATGCAGGCATTTTTAGGTTCTCCTTCAATTACCTTATCAATAGAGACATAACAGGTAAAACGACATCGACCTGAAGCGGGCATGTGAACTGCTTTAACCTTAGGTGATGCTAACTTCACTGTCTTCAAAATACTCGTCGACCGAACTATCCCTGATAAAAGAAGATTGTCAGGATGACCTACAAAACTAGACTGGTACATGGCATCCTGCCGCATAGTAATAGCCTTAATTTTAACGATCGGGTTATTTCTCTGAGGACCATAAGTACCAGGATATTCACCAAATGGAGCCTCTAACTTACGCTCATGGGGGGGGATTTCACATTCCAATACAATCTCGGCATGAGCTGGAACTTCCAAATCCAGAGTCTTACATTTAACCATTTCCAAGGGTTCCCCTAAAATTCCTCCCACCACATCAAGCTCATTGGTTTCTAAAGAAGTAAAAGAAAGACATCCCAGATAGAAAGCTGGATGATGACCAATAACCACTGCTACAGGAGTAGGTTTATCTCTCTCCTCGTGTATCTTCCAAATATAGTGTCCGTGAGCGGTTTCAGATATTTGAACCCCAAGAGAGTTCCGATC
>CAZASS010000005.1:19427-27052 GCA_964487835.1 uncultured Acidobacteriota bacterium
ATCCCACAAGTAATATAACGACCAGCATCCAACTCGTGGTAATTAAGAATAGGAAGTTTTCTAATATCGATATCCTCCCCGGTCATTACGACTTCCTGCACCGGACCTTCTGAAACTAAGATCGGTTCGGTTTCTTGCTCTTCACGCCTTCCATATTCTTTTAAAAACTCCGTAACATTTGCATCCTTTAAGCCAATAGCACGAAAATGCCTACGCTCATCAGCATGGACATTGGTTACTACGGAATGCTTACTTCCCTTTACATTTTCAAAAATAACAACAGGAAATTTCTGTTCTTTTTCAAGCCTGTCTAATACAGCTGTCACTTCAATATTAGGATCCACCTCTCTGCTTACTCTAATTACTTGTTCAGGAGAATCCTGTTCCAAGTCCCGTAAAAAGGTTCTTAGACTTGGACTTTCTCCGTTACCTTTCATCATCTACTTTCTCTCTTTCAGAATGCTCTACTGACGGCAGGATATCGTAATAAAAAGGTGGAAAATACTCAATACTGTAATTGAAACAACTCAATTACAACATTTAAAAAATACGGTGCCTGTACGAAGAACTAGTATTTTGGGTAAGAATCCAATTTAAACCCTGAACACAACACTACGAAGGGAACCGGAAGACAACCCTACTTAACTTCCTGTTCAGTTAGTACACCTCTAACTCTAAGGAGCATACCCGCACAAAATTTATCGACAAAAAGCCGGCTTTACTTAGGCCAACCTGGAATATAATCTGCCAAATTGATCTTGTCTGATCCAGGAACTTTAATCTCTTCGGGGTAGTTGGATTTACGCGTAGCATCAATACCTACCTTAGTGACTACATGAGACCCTCCGGCTGGATCGTAGGAAGCCGGATCCAGAGGTGATCCCTTGGCAAAGGTACAGACAAAAGTATCTGTATCCCATCGAACACGGGTAGCAATAGCATGTAATACTTCGGCATCATTTAGAACATTGACATCTTCATCCACCACAATTACATACTTGAGAAATGTATCTGCTGCAAAAGCGGCCATACAAGCATTCTTAGGTTCACCCTCGATGACTTTATCAATTGCAACATAACAAATAAATCGACATCGGCCTGAAGCAGGCATATGGACTGCTTTAACTTTGGGTGACGCTAATTTAACTGTTCTAGCAATACTGGTTGATCGAACAATTCCCGACAACAATAGATTATCCGGATGACCTACAAAACTAGACTGATACATGGCATCTTTGCGCATGGTGATGGCTTTCACTTTTACAATTGGATTGTTTCGTTGAGGACCATAGGTACCTGGATACTCTCCAAAAGGCGCCTCTAACTTACGTTCGTGCGGTAAAATTTCACACTCCAACACCATCTCAGCATGAGCTGGCACTTCCAAATCCAACGTCTTACATTTGACCATTTCCAATGGCTCACCCAGAATACCTCCTACCACGTTCAACTCATCTGTCTCCAGTGAAGTAAAAGAAAGGGCTCCTAAATAAAAAGCTGGATGATGACCAATCACAACAGCCATGGGACAGGGCTGATCTCTTTTCTCATGAGCCTTCATTATGTAATGTCCATGAGCAGTTTCAGAAATTTGAGTACCAAAAGAAGTCTCATCGTGGATCATTAGTCGATATATACCAGCGTTCAACACATCAGTGTCAGGATCCCGCATGATTGACATTCCACAGGTGACATAACGTCCTGCATCTAACTCGTGATATGTTAAGAGAGGTAACTTTGTGACATCAATATCATCTCCAGTAAGCACCACCTCTTGAACCGGACCTTCTGAAACCGTAACAGGAGGAATTTCCTGCATCTCACGATCTCCATACTCCTTTAAAAATGCCTTAACTCCTCCACTATTCACACCAATGGCACGGAAAAGTCGCTCAGCATCAGCATGTACATTCGTAACAACAGGGTGCGTACAACCCTTTACATTTTCAAAAATAACAACAGGAAATTTCTGCTCTTTCTCTAATTTTTCAAGTACTGCTGTTACCTCAAAATAGTGATCAACTTCTTTACTAATTCGAACTATTTGCTCGGGAGAGTCCTTCTCCAAATCGCGCAAAAACGTCCGTAAACTTGGGCTCTCTCCATTACTTTTTGTCATCTATTTTCTCCCTTTTCTAGGTGCTTATCAGTGGCAGGGTACTGTAGCAAATGGATGAAAAGTGGTCAACTTTCTTCAAACTACTCTACCAATCACCTTAGCAACAAATTAAATTAATTTGAAATTTTTGGCCATCGTTCCACTACAACCTTGGTTTGGGTATAAAACTCTACTCCATGGGGACCTTGCGCATGGAGATCCCCAAAAAAACTATCTTTCCAACCACTAAATGGGAAAAAAGCCATAGGTGCAGCCACTCCAATATTAATACCAATATTTCCAGCAGTAGCTTCATAGCGAAACTGTCTTGCAGCTCCTCCACTGCTGGTAAAAAGACAGGCCATATTACCGTAGTTATTCTGATTTATTACAGAGATAGCATCATCAATACTCTCGGCACGGAGAATACTGAGCACAGGACCAAAAATCTCAGTGCGGGCAATTTCACTACCAACATCCACATCTTCCAAAATAGAAGGAAAAACAAAATAACCATCCTGCTGCCCTTTAACCACTTGGCCCCGGCCATCCAATCTTAGCTTAGCTCCTTCTCTACAACCAGCATCAACTAGACTTTCAATCCGTCCTTTACTCTCCGAAGTAATTACTGGTCCCATATCAATCCCCTCATCTAGACCATACCCAACTCGAAGATTAGAGGCAGACTCCGTAATTGATTCAGTAAACGACTTTCCAACCTCTCCTACTGCAATTGCTAATGATGCAGCCAGGCACCGCTGCCCTGCACAACCAAAAGCACTTTCTGTCACTATCCTTGTAGTTTCTTCTAGATCAGCATCAGGCATGATAATAACCACATTCTTCGCACCACCTTGACACTGTGCTCGCTTCCCATTGGCGGTGGCACGAGCGTATACATATTGAGCTATTGGTGTTGATCCAACAAAAGAAATCGCCTTAACATCTGGATGATCTAACAACGCATCTACACTCTCCTTGTCTCCGTGGACCAACTGAGCCACACCCTTTGGCAAACCAGTCTTCTCAACCAATTCGAATAGCTTTGCACTGGTCATCGGAACTTTTTCACTCGGCTTGAGAATAAAACAATTTCCACAAGCAATGGCATACGGTAAAAACCAAAGAGGGATCATTCCCGGAAAATTAAAAGGAGTAATAGCTGCCACTACACCTAGTGGCTGTCGAATCATATACTCATCAATACCCTGTGCAATATCCTCATTATTGCTACCTTGAATCAAACTTGGTATTCCACATGCCACTTCAACATTTTCTATACCTCGACGAAGTTCCCCTAAAGCCTCTTGATAAGTTTTTCCGCATTCATTAGTTAAAATGCGAGCCATCTCTTCCAGGTTTTCTTCTAGCAAGTTCTTAAGTTTAAATAAATATTGAACACGCTCACCCGCCGGAGTCCTACGCCAATCTTCAAAAGCTTTAACAGCATGATCAGTGGCTTCATCAATTTTGGAAGATGCTGACAGAGGCACTTGAGCAATAACCTCTGCTGTTGCAGGATTGATCACCGACAAGTTATCTTCCGAACCAGAAGGCTGCCAGTCACCGTTTATATAATTCATTAGTTGCGAAGCATTAGTTGTCATCATCAATCCTTACAGCACTGTTGAAATAATTCCCGGACGAGTCCATCTGATAGTCTTACCATGCCAAAATACTACAGCTCTATAAACCAATCAAGAAAGACCAAGTTGCTTACGTTGTTTCACTAAAAAACTCTTCCAAACAAGCTAAACCCCTCTCCAATATTTCATCAGGTAACGCATAGGAAATACGTATACCATGGGGATCACCAAAAGCTTCACCCGGCACCAGTGCTACTTTCTTGTCTTCGAGTAATAGCTGGGCCAAATGACTTCCGTTTTTAATAGTCTGATCTTTGTAGGTGCGTCCAAACACCTTAGATACGTCTGGAAAAACATAAAAACCACCACCTGGACAGGGACAATCGATTCCTTCTATTCTATGCATACTTTCCATCACTTTATCCCGTTTTTGCTCAAAATTTTGACATTGCTCATCAACAAATTTTTGGGAACCAGAAAAAGCTGCTGCTGCTGCTGCCATAGCCACTGAAGCAATATGAGTACAGGAAGTAGTATTTAAATTAATAATTGCTTTAATAACTGACTCCGGTCCTGCTGCCATGCCAACCCGCCAACCAGGCATGCCATAACTTTTGGAAATACTATGAACAATAATAATTCGCTTTCTTAAAACTGGATTTGTTTTAAGTAAATGGTGAAAGCTCTTCCCATCAAAAAGAATTCTATAATAGATGTCATCAGAAATAATCCAAAGATCATGCTCTTCAAGAACATCACCCAGAGCTTGCACCTCGTCTTCACTATAAACCATACCAGTTGGATTGGATGGATTATTGAACAGTAACACCCGAGTCTTTGAACTGATGGAGTCACGTAGTTGTTTCGGAGTTATTTTATAGTCCTGAGAAGCTGAACTAGCCAAAAAGATAGGTTTTCCACCCAATAATTTGATTTGATCTGGATAGGTGGTCCAGTAGGGAGTCGGGATAAGAACCTCATCACCTTTGTTGAGAATGGCAAGCATGGCGTTAAAAAGAACATGTTTGCCTCCCAGACCACTAACAATCTCCTCCTCTGCATAATCGAAGCCGTCTTCTTTCATTCTTAAACGGAATGCTTGGACTAACTCCTTGGTTCCGCGACCAGGTAAATAGGTGCCCTGGTCGGGGTGGCTATCTTCATGCGCTGCCTGATACGCTCGATCGGGAGGCTGAAAATTAGGCACTCCAATTGAAAAATTAATAATTTCCTCTCCCTGTTCTTTAAGTTCTCTGACTTTTTGAGCTACCGCATCAATAGCACTCCCTTTGACCTTCCCCATACGGCTTGCTAATTCGGGCATGATGTCATTCCCTCTCATTTGTTAACCAAAGACCCTTTCAAGAACCGCAATTGTACGGCTCGATGGAAAACAATGATATCTTACTGCACCTTTGGTCTGCTGACCAAAAGTGTTAATCAAATCAATTCTCTGAATCTATCATCCACTTTTAGACTCAATAGAATTAACCCCCCTCTTCTGTTTTGCTATAATATGAGAGCTTTACGATCCCCTTTTTACCGTAAACGAATTATTTTTTGAGGAGTACAATATGTCCAAACCATTAGGGACGCGCTTACCTGAAGATTTGTTCACTCTTCTGAGAACTGTGGAATCTCAAGAGGAAGGCAAGAAAGTAATCCTTTTCACTACAGTCGACAATGATGGTTGGCCACGTCACGGAATGTTAAGTCGTTTTGAATTGGTGGCAAAAAGTCGAGAGCTCCTCTTGATGCTTCTTTACGAATCTAGTCAAAGTACGACAAATCTCCAAAAAACAGGACAGGTTTGCTTAACAATAATTGACCCTGATATGAGCTATTATTGTTGCTGCAACTCCCGTCCAATTCCTTCAATTTCAGAAGCACCTAACGAAGTGCTGTTCGAACTTACTGTAGAACGGGTTTTAGAGGACTCCCTTCCTACAGCTAAAATCATTTCAGGAATTGCCTTTGATGGATACGATCCAGGCATGACAAGAGAAAACCGGGAACAAGTATTTGAAAAGCTTTTATCTATGTAATACACAAAAAACTATCTAAGTCTGGATTACAACACAAAATTATTTTTTATTTTTCCATAATGTGGTGAATGCATGAGAACCAATAAAACCAAGAAAAAATTAAGTTCAGACCAAGCAGTTTTTGGCTGCTTTCTACGATATCCTAGTGCAGCCTTAGTTGAGGTTTTGGGTTACCAAGACTGGGACTTCATCGTATTTGACGGTGAACATGGAATGGTTGACCCCTCTGACTGCGAAAACATGGTACGAGCAGCAGAACTACAAGATGTGACACCTATTGTTCGAGTAACCACCAACTCCCCTCCTGTTATTCTTCGCTATATGGACACCGGAGCTCAGGGCCTACATATACCTTGGATCAATTCACGTCTAGAAGCAGAACAAGCTGTTAAATCCGTTAAATATGAACCTCTTGGAATAAGAGGGTTAGCCAGTTCAAGAGCCGCTGACTATGGACAAGCAATCTCATTTGGCGAGTATGTAAATAAAGCAAACAAAGAAACATTGGTTGTAATCCACATAGAAACAGCTGAGGCAGTTGAACAATTACCTGAAATCTTGACAGTTGAAGGCTTAGACGTCATCTTCATCGGACCTACCGACCTGTCGCATTCTTTAGGCGTACCCGGACAAACCGATCACCCTACAGTAAAAACAGCTATGAAAAAAATTACTGAAGCCGTATCCGAAACTGACCTAGATCTTGGCATTATGGTCTCTGACGCCCAAGCGGCTCAAGAATGGCGTGAAAGAGGCGCGCGTTATATTACAGTAACCTTTGAATCCATGTTGAATCCTGGTGTGCGTCAATTTTTCTCCTCGGTTGGCTAATGACAAAAAAACCATAACAAAGGACACATTCGACCATCCAAGTTTTTTAGTAAACTGGTTGTTCCGTTACAAATTATTTCGAATTTTGACTATTGAATTTTTAATATTTTCATTCTACATTAACTCGTTTTCACACACATGTATCACGTAGGCGTAGACATTGGCGGAACGTTCACTGACTTACTTATGTTGGGCTCAGATGGACGAGCTGTTATTAAAAAAACTCTGAGCACTCCAAAAGACCCTAGTCTGGCAGTAGAAACAGCACTTCGCCAAGCACTAAAAGAGGGTATAGCTAATCCAGGAGAACGAGCAGAACTAATTCACGGCACCACTCTCGTAACAAACGCCTTAATCGAACGTAAGGGCGCACTTACAGCACTACTCACTACAACAGGTTTTCGTGATGCCCTGGAAATTGGCCGAGAACATCGTTACTAACTATACGATCTAAATCTTGACCTTCCTAAACCCCTCATTCCTCGCCATCTACGTTTTGATGTTCCCGAACGAATGGCATCGGATGGAAGTGTTTTACAACCTTTAGATGAAGACTTCTTGCGCCCTCTAGTTGAAGAATTAAAAAACAAGGGAATTCAAGCTATCGCGGTCTGTTATTTGCATAGCTATCGTAATCCCAAACACGAAGAAAAAACAGCAGAGATTATTGCTGAAATAGCTCCAGAAATTCGTGTTTCATTAAGTTCCCAAGTAGATTCAGAAATTCGTGAATTCCAGCGTACAAGTACTACAGTTGCTAACGTCTACGTACAGAAATTAGTTGCCAATTATCTGTCTGAACTCCAAAACCGTCTAAATCGTTTAGACTTTACTGGATCTTTTTTTATTATGCTTTCAAGTGGTGCCATTGCCACTGCTGAAACCTCAGCTCGCTTTCCCGTTCGCATGTTGGAATCAGGTCCGGCAGCTGGCGCTCTTGCTGCAGCTCACGCCGGTTCTAAATCAGGATTTCTTGACTTACTTTCTTTTGACATGGGAGGAACTACTGCCAAGCTGTGTGCTGTAGAAGGAGGTCAACCCTTTAAGGTCCATGAATTCGAAGTA
>CAZASS010000006.1:0-644 GCA_964487835.1 uncultured Acidobacteriota bacterium
AACATCAGCTACATACAGTCTGTCTTCTGGTTTAAGAAGCTCAAATAAAAAATTCAATAAATCTAAAACTTCTGGTTGACAATAAAATATCTTAGCCCCAACACTCACAGCAGGAATCTCAGACTCTTGAAGAATCGGTAACAAAGCTTTAAGTTCCTGATTGTCTCTGACCAAAACTAAGATATCAGCATATTTTGTGTCCGGCTGATCTTCGTACTCCTGGATGATGCGGAGAGTTTCGTAAGCAGCGCACTCCCGAGCTAAATCAACGTTTTTCAACTCGTTTCCCTCAGTATCTTTGTCGATGAAAATCCATTCCGGGCGTCTTTTTTGATCGGGACGATACGGAAGCAAGCTGTCATTTTCGTCAGTCAAAGTGACCAATCCATTAAAAAAATAGTTTGTAAAATCGGTGATCTGTCGCGTACTACGAAAATTAGTCTTTAAATGGAAGCTTTCAGGCGGTCGGGTACAACCCGTACGCCTCTGGTAGTTATTATGAAAATCGGTAATAACCGGAACATCTGACCCTCTGAAACCATAAATTGATTGTTTTTTATCTCCCACAAAAAAACCAAGAACTTCATGCGGATCCTGGACATCCTTGGTCAAGAGTGCCTGAAATAATCTAAGTTGGGTACGAT
>CAZASS010000006.1:654-6455 GCA_964487835.1 uncultured Acidobacteriota bacterium
GGCGGTATCCTGAAATTCATCTACCAGTATGGCTCGAAGTCGGGCTTGTTCAGTTCGACGAATTCTAGGATTTTCCTCCAATAGTTTAACGGCTAACTGGATCATTTCATCAAAAGTAACTAACTCTAATTCTCGCACTCCAGCCCCATCAGCCCAGTTGATAAAACGCTCTAGAAACTTCACCCATATCTTCCAGGGTTCATTGAATTGTTTGGCAATACAAATTCGAGCTGCTAGAGAATAAAAATGGGTCCACGACTGAAAATACTGAGCATGGAAAGAATCAAGTCCTTCAATGGCCTTTTTAACACCTTGGTTGGGAGAGCCATTCAAAAATAAATATCCCTTACGCTCGTACATCAAAGAACACAACTTCACCCAAGCACCCACTTTCTTGGAGGATATGTCATGAACTATTTGATCCAGACTATTTCGTACTTCATTAACCGTAGCTGAATTAAGATGTCCAAGGGCCTGAACTAGTGCCTGCACGGCCTCGACCAACTGGTCAGCTTGTTTTTGATCATCCAAAGGGACATTTTTAGCTTCCTCAACGATCCAGGGAAACTGATAACTCCATTTAAGCCAGTCACTGATATCGTCGATCGGTACCACCTTCGCTACACTTACCAATTCCTTCTGAGCCTTAGGATTCTCCATAACAACACGTTGCCACCAGTAGTCCACCAACTGATCTTTTGCTCCGACCAAATTATCTTCATCGCCCTCACGAGCAAAACGAGCTTTGGGCGGAATTCCAGTCTGCAACGGATAGCGTCGAAGGATAGAACTGGCAAAACTATGTATGGTGGAGATCTGCAGCTCCGCTGCCAATTCCCCTAAAACCTGTGCTCCGTCGCGAAGACGTAAATATAGGGTCCTATCATCGTACTGATTGTCCTTGTCAGTTAAATTTTTTAAAACATTTTTTACAATCTTTAAAAATAAGAGATCTGGATTCTTTGCTTCCAAATCGGAAAAGCTAGAAACCATAGTAATCTTGTCCAAATAACCATAGAGCCGTGTCTGCATTTCGGCGGCCGCTTTACGAGTAAAGGTAGTCAAAACCAAGGAACGGATAATTACCTTTGCCGCCTTTAATTGCTTTGAACGAGAGGTTGCACTATACAGGGTGGACTCCAATCCCATTGGAGTCTCTTTTTCACCCTCCCCTTGAGAAAAAAAAGGAGCATTTAAAAGCAAATATAAGGCACGCAAAGCAAGGGTTTGAGTTTTCCCGGTACCCGCACTTGCCCACACAAACGCATGATTGGCAGTCATAATTGCCTCTTCCCTGTCTTTAAAATCAGGAACTTTATCTACACTCATTTTTTACCCTTCGGCTGAGAGGATTGGAGCATTGAATTCAAACGGGAAGACATTTTTTGACGAAAAAACTCAGCGTAGCGCTCATAGGCTCCCTGATCACAACGCCGACAAAGAGAACCATACTGACAATATGAACAAGGCTTAGCTTTAATTTTTAATCGTTCCATAGTCTGATCAGGAGTTGGTACATACATTCCATTTCTCAGAATTTCGGCTAATGGTTTTAAGAACTCTTCGATCTTCTCTTCATGAGGGACCGGTTTTTCGCTGGGAGGAGAATCCTTCAAATATACAAAAGAAAAATCTGCTGACCCAGATGAATTCTTTTTGCTCTTCGAAAAAATCCAAGGGTAGAGAATAGGTTGGATTGTATACCCTAGGCGAACCTCTTTGGACAATGATGCTGCTTTTTGGCTAGAACCACTTTTGTAGTCAAAAATATAAAAATTATTGCCCTGTTGGTCAATACGATCAATCTTTCCTGAGATATTTACTCCTTCTAGCCCCGGAAATGGGACTCGCAGTTTAAGCTCAAGATCGACTAAAAACCGATCAACCTCATTCTCTGCATTTTCCCGATTGGCCACCGTTTCAAAATAATCCTTCAGGAGATTCTCAAGACTATTGATTGCCAATTGAGAGAAAGGAATCGGGATAATCTTTAGACGAGCTAACAGGTGGTTTGGCAAAGAGGCCATAACTTTTTTCAATTTTTTTGCATCACTCTCGAGCAATTGCTCAGCAATTTTTTGCAGCGGCACTTCCTGACCCCGATAAGGCTGCATCAAGAACTCCAAACATTTATGGACCAAATTCCCCCAATCCAGCGGACTTAATTGGTTTGAAAACTCCAAAGGCACTAGAGGTGTCCACTTAACAAGCCCATTTGCATAGTAACGAAAAGGACATTTAGCCAACTCTTCCAGGGCAGTAACATTGACCTTCTGCTCCTTATGATTGAGGACAGGCATAGCCGCTTCTGGAACATAACCATTCCAGACTGCTTCTCTCTTCCTGTTTCTGTCTGATTCCAAGTGATAGAGGTCAGAAGGAGCGGATAATATTTTGGTTTTATTTGATTGCATGAAATCAAGAAAAGCAGGAGGCAAGAACAATCCTTTGGGATCTAGCTCTGACAAATACGTTGCCTGATCGACAGGACCGCGGGGCATTCTCCTCTTATCCTTCTCCACTTTAGGGTTATTACTTTCCCAGACCTGAACATAGCGCTGCACCCAAGGAGTAGGAGCAACACTACGTCCCATCTCATCACTTTCTGGAATGACCCAGTGAATTAAATCAGCGGAAGTATTCAACAGAAAGAAGAGCAGAGACATCTCATCGGTTATATGTGATTTAATCGGAAGACGATGTCCCACAACACCAGCCTTATCGACCAATCTTCCACGAGATATATCTGAAAAAAGCGGATCTTCTTGAATACGCGTTGGCAAATTATCTGAGGACAGACCTAAAAACACAATCGCTTTGGCAGTCAGCCCTCGCGCTCGCATTAAAGGCAAAGCAAGAACTCCATCCTGATTCATTGAATCACTCTGGATCTGCTCTCCAACAAATTGAGTCATCTCTTCACGAAGAAGAGCCTCACTAATAAGTAAATCGGGGCAAAAGTCCTTCATATTCTCCAACCCCGTTAGCAGAGGATCTAAAAGAGACGGTTCCAGAAGCCATCTCTCCTGGATTTTATTCAGAAAAGAAATCGCCTCCTGAGGCTTAAATTGTCTCTGCCAACCATTCGCATCTCTCCCCCACAAATCAAAAATTTCTCTTACTAGTTGTTTTTCTTCTTCAGTAAATGAAGGGAATTCATGCCGACTACCCCCATCAACTTTCCCTTTCCCTTCAAACTCAAAAATCAAATTCCAGCTCGAACCTCCCCAGATACCTGCCTCACGAACTTTGGACTCGAACTGGCTCAGATCCAGGTTGACCAACACTTCTAATTGTGGAAATTTTCGCAAATAAGACAACACCCACTCCGCAGGAGCCCTATCCTCCCATAGGCGAGCTATCATTTTTAGAGGCTGATTTTTAGGGGTTAATTCAGTGGGAGTATCGATGATACGAACGGGAATAGCAAAAGCATCAAAAATTTGACGGACAATCTCCGAATAGGGTTTTAAATCAGGCGCTACAACCATAATCTGATGCAAAGGAATGGGGTTTTCAGAATCATCAAGCCACTGACGTACTTGAAGGGCAGCACAAAGCAGTTCAGACCGGATTCCAGAAGCCCTTTGAAAAGTGAGAAAAGAGGGCTGTTCGGGAATATTTCCTTCAGGAAAGGTGGAAAGAAAAAAGTCTTCAGTCTCTGGTTTATAAGGAGTTTTCTTAGGAATATTTTCCCTTTTTTCAACATCTTCTAGCGCTGTACCCAATCTAACCTTAAGATCTTCCAATACATCATCGGCAAAAGAAAATGCAGTGTGCGATTCTGGTCCCTTCTCAATAAAGGGATAGAAAATAACCATTGGCACTCTTTGAGCTAAGGATGAAATGATCTCAACATTGGTGTCAGTAAAGTCGTAAAACCCATATACAAAAACTTTGGCAGATTGACCTTTTTCACAAGCTAAAGAAGATAAAATTTCTTCTTCTTGGACTTGTGAAATCCATTGGGAAACCTGTTGTTGTTGGAGTGATTTCCAGTTAAGACCGCGGTTTTCTAACAATTGAAGCCAACTGACGTATAAAGAGATGACCTCTCTCTCCAAAGGGGCAAGCTCAGAGTCTTCAGACAATTCCTGTAAAATTTCACACTGATCGAGCCCGAAACCTCCATCAGCTAAATCTAGAAAAGTAGGGCGCAAAAAGCGATATCCACTGGACATTTGACGCAGTACACCCAATAAGGAACTGTGAGAAAAACTTTGCACCAATTCAAATAGAAGAAGATCTAGAGAACAATCCCAACGCTGGGCCTTCGGATTTCCATCTCTGGCGACAAAACGATCAATAAAATTTACAATTGGGATAATGCGCACACCACTTAGAACTGATTCTCCTGCTTCGCGCCCCAAGCGTATCCGTAAATGGTTGGCTACTGTTGATGTAGGAACAATCATCCATTTAGGCTCCAATGGATCCTCTAAACAAGAAATGCGCAACTTATGCAACAAACAATCCAACAGACCAGGAAATGAGGGTACTAAAACCAGCTTACAACTCATCTTCACCACTCCACTCAAATACTAGTTCGTAAGTAATGCTTAACTTTTCTCGATGAAACACTACAGGTGTAATCCCTCAGTGCATTGGAGAACGTGAGAAAACACAACAAAACCGACCCAAATAACTGCAAACAGTGCAGTAAAATATTCACACTCAGGCCGGTCCGACACAAAAACCCAGAGCCCGAACCAACTATCCAAAAATCTAACAGTTTCCTCTGACTTGTTTAATGGGATAATTCAGCTACATCCAGAACAGTTAATAGCCTGGCCTCTTCCGCCCAGAGATAATGTTTAATTGGAGTCTACTATTTCAAAGAATGCAGGATTTCTCGTGCAGTTTTTAAGTCTTTTACAGTACTCAATAGACGCTTTTTAATTCGACCATCCTGCGCCTCAACAAGCATAGGATATCCTTCTGAGAGGCCCTCCAAAAATGCTTCCTCAAAAGATCCAAATTCCTGAGGACTGTTGTTCTTCGCGATTAAAGCTTCCTTCCTAAGTTCCTCCAAGCGACTGTGTCCAACTTGAAAAAAGGATTGAAGATAGTGCCCTTTCAGTCCTCTAATAGCCTTAGAAAAATCTCCATCCGACCACCAATCAAGTCCCAAATTAACCCCCATAATTGCCTTCCGAATACCCTGCTTAACCTTAGTCTGATCGGCAATAGAAACTTGATCCGCAGATAGAATTTTGTTGCCAACAAAAACCAACTCCTCCAACAAAATTTGAGCTTCATCGGAAGAAACAATGGTGGCCAAAGCTCGAAAAAGGATCAGCCCCTGATTCTCAACCTGTGGGAGCTTAACAGGAAGACTGCTGACCGAAGAAATTGTCTTCATTTGCTTCTCAGGCAAAGGTTCACCAAGTGGCAAATACGTATATATCTCAAGAGCTTCAAAATAATCTTGAAACCCTAATTCTTCCACACGCCTCTTTCTACTTTGGTAGCCTTCCTCTTCAATTTCCTGAGAGGTCCTCCATTGGGAGGAAACAATTAAGTGAGCAGCATACTGAGGCTCCAACTCATATAAACGAAGAATCAAATCACGAAGCAATCCGGCCCTCTCAGATTCTGGGGGTAATACAACTAAAAAATTATCATCAGGAGTTGACAGGTATTCTCCTTCACCAGCTTGCTGTTCATGCTCATCTTCCTCTGTTTTTTCATAAACTTGAACTTCTCGTTTGAAAATTAGTTCCCAAAGTTCCGGGTCAGCTGCACGTATTAATTTTCGGGCAACTGCATCCTGAGCGGCAATAATATATCTTTGCCAAAAA
>CAZASS010000006.1:6465-8493 GCA_964487835.1 uncultured Acidobacteriota bacterium
AAACGCTTCCGGCCGCACCTTATCGCACAACCACCCATCCAAATCTAAAATGGCGGTCCACTGCTCCTCAGTAACATACGGAAGAAGTCTAGCAACCTCCTCGCTCTCAAGGTCCTTCGCCGCAAAAAAAAGGTGTGCTACAGGCAACTTCCGAATACGGCCTCTTCCATCAGCACTATCCAGCAGTTCTCTCACACTAACTGGAGCATAAAGAGAGCGATAGACAAAATCCTCCGGTTGTTGAATAGGGGAGTGCTGACTATTCATTGAACCCATTATAAAACACCACTAGTTAGAGAGACATGGCGAGTACGGCAGGACAATCTTCAATACCTATACTACAGCTCATGGAATCGGTTCAGATAATTTCTTCGAAAACAAAGTAGGCAGGTTACGAGTATTTCCCCTTCTACTTCTGTGCCTTTTGCTCGTAGGCATCAATATAATCTTTATACTGAAGCGTCAATCCAATCTCATCTAAACCCTTCAGCAAACTTTCCCGTCTAAAAGAGTCAACCTCAAAAGACTCCTTCAGTCCCTGGTCATCCTCCAAAGTCTGTTTTTCTAAATCAACTGCAAGCTGATACCCAGAATGGGATCTAACGCGTTGGAAGAGTCCTTCAATCTGCTCTTCAGAAAGTTGAATGGGAAGCATCCCGTTCTTAAAACAATTATTGTAAAAAATATCCGCAAAGGAAGGAGCAATAATGGAACGAAACCCATAATCTAAGAGAGACCATGGCGCATGTTCTCGAGAAGAACCACAACCAAAATTAGCCCGAGTTAACAAAATGGAAGCACCTTTATACTCAGGCCGGTTTAACTCAAACTCAGAATCGAGAGACCCATCCTTGTTAAATCTCCAGTCATAAAACAAAAACTGCCCAAATCCAGTCCTCTCTATTCTCTTTAAAAATTGTTTGGGAATAATTTGATCGGTATCCACATTGACACGATCTAATGTTGCAACTAATCCTTGAATTCTCTTAAAAGCTTCCATCAACTCCATTCCCTTACATCGACAAAACAACCTGTAATAGCAGCTGCAGCAGCCATGGCCGGACTCACTAAATGGGTGCGGCCACCTCGCCCTTGGCGACCTTCAAAATTACGATTAGAGGTTGACGCACAACGCTGGCCATCAGACAAAGTATCAGGATTCATCCCCAAACACATACTGCAACCCGACTCTCTCCAATCAAATCCAGCCTCTTTAAAAATATAATCTAACCCCTCTTGCTCTGCCTGTAGTTTGACGCGTTGAGACCCCGGCACTACCATAGCCTCAACAGAAGATGATACCTTGCGGCCCTTCACTATCCGGGCAGCTACTCGAAGATCCTCTATTCTAGAATTTGTACAAGAACCGATAAAAACTCGGTCAAGCTTTATATCCTGAATAGGAATACCAGGTTCAAGGGCCATATACTCCAATGCTCGACGAGCTGCCTTACACGCATTTTCGTCGCTTTCTAGATTGGGGTCCGGCACTACCCCTGTTACATCCACAACCATTCCAGGGTTGGTTCCCCAACTAACTTGAGGAACTAGTCCAGAAACATCCAGTTCCATCTCTCGATCGAAACTGGCACCCACATCACTAGGTAATGTCCTCCAATACTCTACTGCCTCCTGAAAAGCTTTACCCTGAGGAACAAATGAACGTCCTTCCAAATAGGCATATGTGGCCTCATCTGGACAAATTAATCCAGCTCGAGCCCCTGCTTCTATCGACATATTACACATTGTCATTCTCTCTTCTAAGGTGAGGCTAGCAACAGTATCTCCCGAATATTCGATAACAAAACCGGTTCCGCCGTCCGTTCCAATAGTCCTAATAATGTAAAGTATTACATCCTTTGCTGTAACTCCCTCTGGCAACCTTCCTTGGACTCGGATCTGAAAAGTTTTAGGGCGAGACTGGACTAGGCACTGAGTAGCTAAAACGTGCTCAACCTCACTTGTACCAATTCCAAAGGCAAGAGCTCCAAAGGCGCCGTGTGTCGAAGTGTGACTGTCCCCACAAAC
>CAZASS010000006.1:8503-26857 GCA_964487835.1 uncultured Acidobacteriota bacterium
ACAATAGTTTTACCAGGTTGTGTAATACCCAATTCTGGACCGATTACGTGTACAATTCCTTGGTCTGGACTATCTAGCCCATAAAGCTGAACTCCGAATTCCTTGCAATTTACTTCAAGAGTATCTATCTGTTTTTTGGCAATAGAATCAACAATCGGAAGTGAACGATCCCAAGTAGGAACGTTGTGGTCCATTGTGGCGTAAGTCAATTCAGGACGGCGGACCTTTCTTCCAGAAACCCTTAAACCTTCAAAAGCCTGAGGAGAAGTGACTTCATGGACTAAATGGCAATCAACATACAGGATAACTGGTCTTCCTTCTTCCTGATGAACCAAGTGACTATCCCAAATTTTGTCAAACAGTGTTTTTGGCATTAGCTATTTCCTATATCACGAATTGTTACAAAAATATTAACTAGACCCAATCATAGATGTTACGCACATACACTACACCAGAGTTTATTTGGATAACTTCCGTTCTTGTTCTTTTTTTTCCTCATACACAGCCTTGTTCACAGTGTTCACATAAGCACGAACACTAGCATCAATCACATCCACACTAGCTGCCTTTCCCGTATAGCTCCGTTCTGCAAACTTAACTTGCACGAAAACTTCACCAAGAGCGTCCTTGCCCCTTGTTACAGAACTAACCCGATAATCCACAAGATGCCCACGCATACCCGTAATTCGGTCGATAGCACGACAAGCGGAATCCACGGGCCCGTCTCCATAAGCTGACTCGACAAAAACTTCTTCACCTCGCTGTAACTTGACAACAGCACAGGCCATCTCTTTGTTGCCTCCAGCTGCATGAACATACTTTACTTTATAGGTATCTGGAATGGTCTTAATTCCATCTTGGATAATGGTAATCAGATCTTCATCATAAATCTCTTTTTTCTTATCAGCTAGCTTAGTGAAAAAAAAGTAGGCACGCTCCAAATCTTCTTTTTTCAGATCATATCCCAACTCTTGATATTTCTGCTGCAGAGCATGTCGCCCACTGTGTTTACCCATAACCAGAGTACTGCTGGGAATACCCCCGGTCTGAGGAGTCATAATCTCGTAGGTCAGAGCATTCTTCAACACACCATCCTGATGAATTCCTGCCTCGTGTGCGAATGCGTTCTTGCCTACAATGGCCTTATTAGGTTGGACAAATGCCCCCGTCAAATTACTCAAAAGACGACTGGACTTGTAAATCTCTTCAGTCACGATATCAGTGTGGTAAGGAAGTACTTCTCCTTTTGTATGAAGCGCCATCACAATCTCTTCCAAAGAAGCGTTGCCAGCTCGCTCACCAATACCATTAATAGTGCACTCCACCTGTCGGCAACCACTTCCAATGCCTATCAGAGAATTAGCTACTGCCAAACCCAAGTCATCGTGACAATGGCAACTGAATAAAGCCTGATCGCTATTAGAAATTTTCGCAATGATCTCCTTAATAAAAGGCCCATATTCTGAAGGAACTGTATATCCCACAGTATCTGGAATATTTATGATGGTTGCACCCTCTCCAATCGCAGATTCAAACAATTCTGCTAAATAATCAATATCACTTCTAGTTGCGTCTTCAGCTGAAAATTCAACTTCCTCACACAGGTTTCGAGCCATTCTGACCGCCTCAACCGACTGTTTCAAAACCTCGGAACGAGACTTACGAAGTTTGTATTTCAAATGAATATCAGAGGTAGCAATAAAGGTATGAATACGGGGATGTTGAGCTTTCTTAACTGCCTCTCCTGCTTTCTCAATATCCTCTCTATTAGCTCTAGCTAAAGCCGCCACAGTAGGCTTTTTGACTTCAGAAGCAATGGCTTGGACAGCCTCAAAATCACCTTCGGAAGCAATAGGAAATCCTGCCTCAATTACATCCACATTAAGTCGCTCGAGTTGACAGGCTATCTTGAGCTTTTCTTCCAAATTCATGGAGCATCCTGGAGACTGTTCCCCATCTCGCAGTGTAGTATCAAACACGTGCACTTTTTCGGACATAGCTCCTCCTGACCTGGTTCTAAGTACCAATTAACCCCTTCTATCTAAGGGTTATGTCGGTGGAAATTAAGGTGTTCCAGATCAATCATAGTAACATTTTACACTTCTTTTAATTGACTACTAAAAAATAAAAAAGCCAATGCACTAAAGCACAGAATTGCCCCCATCACAATCAAGGCAAAAGAAGCTGAAATTTGTGAAGCTAGAAAACCTGCCACCAAACCACCTAAGGGCATTCCTCCACGAAAGGCTAGGAAAAAAATACTCATTACTCTCCCACGCATCTCTTCAGTTGTGTTCAACTGAACTAGAGAGTTAATGGAAGCAAATAAGCCAATCATGACAGCACCACTCAGAAATAAAACGAAGTAGCTAACAGATAGATTTGTGGAAAGAGCAAACCCTGTTATCAGAACAGACAGGGTCAACTGAACTTGCAGGGTCATTTTCCCGCCACTCCTAGTCCCTGCTAAACCAGCGTACAAAATAGCACCGACTACCGCCCCTGCACCTGAAATTGCCATCATAGTAGAGTATCCAGTTGAACCAATTTGAAAGACTTCTTTGGCAAAAACAGGAAGTAACATAATCAAAGAAATACCACAAAAAGTACCTATAAACCCTAGAACACTCAATTGCCAAAGAGCTCCTCTTTCTTTCAGAAAAGCAAACCCTCTCTTCATTCCCTCCATCACAGATTCTTTGGTTTTTGAGGGACTAAAAGAAGATCTGATTATGTACAAACTAGTAATAACTGCTAAAAAAGAAATTCCATTGATCGCAAAACAAAACGCCGGACCTCCCAATGACAATGTTAAACCAGCAAAAATAGGACCAATGAAGCGAGCTAAATTGAATTGCAGTGAATTTAGAGCAATAGCATTGGGAAGGTATTTCCGATCAACCAATCCTGGCAGAAGGGCCTGATACGCGGGTCCCCCAAAAGATTGAGCAGAACCTACCACAAAAACTGCTATCAAAAAATGCCAGATTTGAATCCAATCTAAAATGATTAATCCCGTTAAAACTAGGGCCGTTACCATTTGAATATATTGTGATCCCAATAACAGTTTGCGCCGATCAATCCGGTCTGCCACCACACCTCCTACCAAAGAAAATAAAATAATAGGAAGCTGCCCCAAAAACGCTGTCAATCCTAAATAAAAAGATGACACAGTCAAATCAAGAACCATCCAGGCCTCGACTACAAGCTGCATCCAAGCTCCGGTTGTAGAAGTAAAGGCCCCCAACCACATTAGTCTAAAATCACGATAGGAAAAGGGTTTGAAAGCTTGGGTCAGAAAAGCAAGTCCTCCTCCCCTCCTCGGCATTTCTACAACAGAATCTAAGAACCGATTAGTTTTGTTTTTTTCTAACTCTTCCATCTGGCCCATTTTAGCTAAACATCTAAGAGCGGGGGGAAAGAACTGAAATTAACCCATAGATATCTGTGCCGTTGGATCCTTGTCACCGTGCGTCCTACTCAATAAGCTTCCTACGACAATAACAACCAAAGTCCCAACTACTGGATAATACAACCAGGAAATATCGGTGAAAAAACTGACGAAAAAAACGGCGACCATCCCAGCTAGCAATCCCCAAAAAGCTCCATTCCCATCGGCCCTTTTAACTAAAAAGGCTAACAAAAAAACTCCCAATATAGATCCATAAAAATAGGAGCCGACGATGTTAACAAGCTCGATTAATGAATGTTGTAACTGTCCAGCGTAAAGGGCAATTAAGGTAGCAAAAAGTCCCCAAAACAAGGTAACTAACTTAGAGACTATTAAGTAGTGCTTCTCAGAACTATGCCGTCTCCAATAGCGTTGATAAAAATCAATTACAGTAGCACTAGAAAGCGCGGCTAGTTCCAAATCAAGAGAAGACATGGCAGCGGCGAAGATACCAGCAAGCATTAATCCTAAAATACCTGCAGGTAAATAATTGACTAGATAGTTGGGAAAGATATAGTGGGCATCGTTTGAAATTGCACCACGCACCTCTCTAACTAATTCCTTAGACCTCTCCCTTAGAGATAACAGTTGGTGCCCATAGTTTTGGATTTGTCGTTGTAACAAAACCTCTTTTTCTGGATCCTGACGGGCTTTCAAGAGAGCTAAAATGGACTCCTTCCTTAAATCGTGCAAACTATTATGACGGGAGCTCAACTCAGAGAATTCTTGCTGCCGGGAACTCTTTTCAACAAGAACAACTTCAGCCGTATTAAATATTAGAGGGGGACGTTCAAAATGGTAAAAAACAAAAAGTAATACTCCTATGCAAAGGATAACGAACTGCATTGGCACTTTTAAAAAAGCATTAAAAATAAGGGAAAGCCTACTTTGTTTGAGAGAACTAGCCGTCAGATATCGCTGCACTTGACTCTGATCACAGCCAAAATAGGCAAGTGCTAGAAAAAAACCGCCAATTAACCCCGACCATAATGTGTAGGTATTAGTTGGGTCCAAAGAAAGATCTATACTCCTCCACATATTCTGAATACCACCGATATACAAAACCTCACCAACACCTACCTCAGGCGGAAGATTCCAAAAAATGGCCACCACCGCCACCAGCACACCAACAAACATCATCAGCATCTGCACTACGTCTGTCCATATAACTGCGGTTATACCTCCAGTTACTGTGTACAGAATGGTAAAGACTCCCATAATAAAAATAGTCCAGGTTTGATCCCAACCGAGGATTACCGAGAGCACTACCGCGGGTGCATACATTACAATTCCGGCGGCCATACCTCGCGATAACAAAAAAAGAAAACTAGTTAGAGAACGTGTCTTAGCATCAAAGCGCTGTTCCAAATATTGATAGGCAGTGTAAACCTTGCTCCGATAAAAAAAGGGAACAAAAAGCACACACAGGAGAACCATAACCAGGGGCTGAGACAGGTAAACCTGAATAAACTCCATCCCATCGTTATAAGCCTGTCCAGTGGTTCCAATAAACGTTATTGCACTCGCCTGAGTGGCCATAACTGAAAGACCAACAGCACCCCAAGGGAGACGTCGATTTGCCAAATAGTACCCTTCAAGCCCTACATTTTTAAGACTTTGAAAGATGGCAAAACCAACTACTACTCCAAAGTAGAGGGAAAAAATAAACCAATCAAGAAAGGTCATGAAATACCGTAATCAAAAAGGAGAGTGAAAAAATAGAAAAATAAGATGAGACTGAGAGTATAAACAACCACTGCCAGATACAGCCACCGCCAACTAGGAAATATCCCTATCCGTCTGTCCTCATCTTCCATCTGTCCTCCTCACATGAAGCTCTTGCACAGGGGGCTTTCCTTAAAATTTGATAACTCTAGCTTTGTACATCCTTTGAATAAATTCGTGTAAACGCTCCTCAACGGGTTCAGCCTGATTTCCAAAATCACAGCGCATACGTTTCGCGATATATGAGAGTCGAGTCTGGCCATCACATAATTTCCAGACTAACGTACCAATATCATCAAGACGAATCCGGTAGTAAGGATTTTTGAAATAAGAAGCAATCCGCCGACCCAAACGGCCCTCTCCCAGTTTAGGCCGCAGCAAAACAACACGCCCGCAATCTTCTTTCCAGCTTAATCTCCGAAAAGGACGGGCATCAAGAAATGATGGAGAACGGAATTCGCTACTCAAGCTTAACTCCAGGAGTCCCTTCCTTTTGGGAGGCCTTAAGAGGAATTTTAACCAAAAGATAGACCAATACCGGGAAAATCAGCATTCCCAACCAGGGATTAGAAGCAATTTGAGGTAGTAAGCGACCTCCCTGAAGCAGATCAGAACCGAGCACTAAAAAGGCCAAGAGAACAGCCATTAGGGCCTCACCAGCTATAAATCCGGAGGAAAGTAATACACCGGTATTAGTAGCACGGGTCTTTCCTTGTTCGTCTACTCCTCTGCGCACTAGTTGAGTATTAAGCATCCAACAAATAAGACCTCCTGCGAAGATAGCAGCGGTAGAGTGAAAAGGGAGATACATCCCTACTGCAATCAACATTGGAGAGGGAGCCTTAATTAAAATTAAACCGATAGCCAAAAAGATTCCTGCAATTACCAAAGGCCAAGCCATTTCTCCCCCCACAATACCACGTGCCATCAAAGCCATTAACCCAGCCTGTGGGGCCGGTAATTCTGCACTACCAATTTCATAAACCTGATCAAGGGCCATGAGCGGCAGCGTTAACACTAGAGCTGCAAATACAACTCCAACAATCTCTCCCAATTCCATTTTCCAGGGAGTGCCCCCTAAAATATGTCCCACTTTGAGGTCTTGAATCATATCTCCGGCAATTCCAGCCGCACAACAAACCACACCAGCTACACCCAAAACCCCCATGATCCCTAAATTACCAGTCACACCGATCATTACCATCAAAATTGCGGAAATCAACAACGTACTTAAGGTCAGTCCACTAATAGTATTATTAGAACTACCCAAAAGGCCAACAAGGTAAGCAGCCACTGCTGCAAAAAGAAATCCAAGAACTACCATTACCACCGTCAAGAGCAAAGCTCCTAACACAGAACGACTGAAATAAATATACAGGAAGAAAAGAGGAATACACGTGATCGCAATGGCAATTCCAACCTTATAAAAACTAAGATCAATTTCCAAACGGCTGACCTCTTGGTCCCCCGTCTTGTCCGTCTTTAAGTCTTTAATTGCCTTGCCGATACCCTCAAATAATGAAGTTCTCAACTGAAATAGTGTGTAAAAAGCGGCCACTATCATAGTGCCTACGGCTAATGGGCGTACCTGCCGCAGCCAGATCTGAATGCTCACATCTATCCAGGAAGTCTGTTCTCCTACCTGGGCTGTTAACCCAGGATTAAGAAACAAACCCAGAGGAACCAGTACAAGCCAGCCCAATAGTGCTCCCGAGAATAAAACTGCTGAAATTGAGGGACCCACAATGAATCCGACTCCTACCAAAGCTGGAGAAGCAGCTGGAGATTCCAGAAGCATACCTCCTACATAGTTGACCCTCTGACCCAGCATTTCAATAGTTGAACTCCCCAATGAAATAAAAGAGCGAGAGTAGTCACCAACAATTTGAACTCCATTGCTATTCTTAAATAGTTCCCAAATCCCAGCTATACCCATAGCTGAAAAAACCTAACTGGCACCCGTTTGTCCCCCTTGCCCAGCCTTAATCAATTCAGCAGCGGCTACGCTCTCTGGAAAGGGCAAATCAGCCTCTTCCACCATGGTACGCCTTAGAATAATCACAAAAAGAACACCTAGAACTCCTCCAATTAGCATGATCAGTGTGCTCTCCACATAGCGCAAATCGTCCCACACGCCACTAATCACAAAGGCGGGAATGGTAAAAATAGCACCCGCCACAAGAGCTTCACCCACCGAAGCAGTAGTACGAGCAATATTCTCTTCCAATATTGACCCATTCATTATTTTTAAGGCTGCCATCGCCACTACAGCAGCGGGAAAGGTAGCTGCCACAGTCAAACCTACTTTCATTCCCAAATAAGCATTAGCAGCACCCAAAAAAACTGCCATTAGAACTCCTAAAATTAATGCTTTGAAAGTTAGTTCAGGAATTTCTGTTTGGGCTGGAACGAACGGCTTGAATCTATTTTCTTCCTTACGAATCTCATCATCCATTTGGGCCTCCTATCTGGGAAGGTACAGGCGATGGCGAATTTAGCGAAGACTTCTCCCCTAAAACATCTTGCAGACAAACTCACACAGCTTGCCTGTCGCACCAAAGTAAACAATAATCTGGAATCTCCATTTACTAACTAATGTGTCTGTTGGATAAAGTTGGAAATACGGATGAAGTAAATCAAAACTCAATCTAACTTGCGAAAAAAGTTTTCAAAGAAATAAATTTTGATCAATTTAAAATGATTGTAGCACTAACTGGCGGCATTGGAGGTACTAAGCTAATATCGGGGTTCTCCAAACTGCTATCAAAAAATCAATTAACCATTATTGGCAACACTGGAGACGACCTAGAGTTGTTCGGGTTACGTATCTGCCCTGATTTAGACACTGTCATCTACACTCTAGGAAATCTGGTCAACACGGAAACAGGATGGGGAATAAAGGATGATTCCTTCATCTGTTTGGACGCACTAAAACACCTGGGAGAGCCCAGTTGGTTCAATTTAGGAGACCGCGATTTGGCCACCCACCTGTGGCGCACCTCACTAATGAAAAAAGGGGTCTCTTTGAGTCAGGTAACCGAAAAGATGTGCCAAATACTGGGAGTGAACTGCAAACTCCTTCCCATGACCGACTCCCACACACCAACTTACTTAATGACTAATCAGGGAAAACTTCATCTGCAAGAGTATTTAATCCGAGAAAAGTGCAATCCCGTGGTTCAAAAATTAATATATGAAAATATTCAAAATGCTTCTCCTGCTCCTGGAATTTCTGAAGCTATTTTGAACGCCGATGGAGTGATTCTCTGTCCCAGTAATCCATTTATCAGCATTGGGCCTATCCTAGCTGTTCCCGGAATAAGGGAATTGCTGGTTCAGACTGATGCCCCCATATTTGCAATTACTCCAATTGTAAACCAAAGAGCTCTCAAGGGTCCCACCGCTAAAATGCTGAAGGAACTGGACTATCCCGTTTCACCGGTTGCTATAGCCACACTATATCGAGATTTTCTGGATATTTTCGTCCTAGATAATCAGGATGTTCAAATGAGAAAAGAAATTGAGACAATGGGTCTAAAAGTTATTGTCACCAATACCATTATGAACAACGATCAGGAAAAAACCCGTCTGGCTAGCGAACTTCTGGAAATACTATGAAGGTTGTTCTCATACCCGTTAAAAACCCAAACAATGCCAAACAACGGCTGACTCCCCAGCTTTCTCCAGATCAGCGCCGCAACTTAGTTTGGGCTATGCTTCAAGATGTGACTCACTCAGTCTGCCAATCCACTACACCCGACCGAGTAGTAGTAGTCAGTAGTTCCGAATCCGTAATTCATCACGCTATCCATCATGGATGGGACGTCATCCAGGAAACAGAGCAGGTTTCTGAAAGTGAATCTGTAGACTCTTCTGCCCAACTATTGCAAAGTCAGGGGGCCTCCGCTCTGTTGCGTTTACCTGCAGACATTCCACTACTACAGGCCAAAGATATTGACTCTCTATTAAACTTGGAATTGAAACCTGGATCCGCAATTTTAGTCCCTTCACACGATCAAACAGGAACCAATGCTTTACTCAGAAATCCTCCTGGAGCTTTCCCTTCCCGTTTCGGAGAAAATAGCCTTTCACTCCATCAAAAAGAGGCTGAAAAAAAAGGTGTTCAATGCACAATTATTCAAAATCCTCGTATTGCACTGGACTTAGACGAATTGCCAGATCTCCTTCGATTTCATAGTCTGAAAAGCCAAACACAAACAGCCGAGCTATTAAAGCAGTTCGATTGCATTCAAGAAACTTCCGTGGGGTAGTACAAGATGTCTTCAAATGAACTAAAAATTCTTGCAGTTCCCGGAATTCCTGAAATTTCATCTGAATTAGATTTAGGAGAAATCATTGCCCAATCTACGCGAAAAGCAAATTTAGAAATCGATAATGGAGATATCTTTGTGGTGGCCCAAAAGATTGTTTCCAAGGCCGAAGGACAGGTTGTATCCCTAGATACAATTGAACCATCCTCCACAGCACTTCGTTGGGCTGAATTCTACGACAAAGATGCCAGAATCATTGAAGTAGTGTTGAAAGAATCCAAAAGACTAGTACGAATGGAACGTGGATTGATCATCTCCGAAACGGCTCACGGATTCATTTGCGCCAACGCTGGGGTTGATGCTTCTAATACAGTCCCCAATCAAGTAAGCCTTTTACCTAAAAATCCAGATGAATCTGCTACCAAAATTCTTCGTGCCTTGGAAAAAGAATTTGCAGTGAAATTAGCTGTTATTGTTTCAGATACCTTTGGACGCCCTTGGAGAGAGGGACAAGTCAACGTAGCTTTAGGAGTGGCTGGAATTGCTCCCTTACTGGATTATAGAGGGAAATCCGACAGCTTTGGTCGGGAGTTGGAGGCCACTATTATTGCGATTGCCGATGAGTTGGCCTCTGCCGCTGAACTACTGACAGGCAAGACAACCCAAATACCAGTGGTTGTAATCAAAGGGTTTGAGTACAGCTCGGAAGAGGTCACTAGCCAACAAATCGTTCGTCCCCCAGACAAAGATTTGTTCCGATAGCTTTTCACTAATAATCAACAACCAGTAAAAATATCTAGAATAATCCATATCTCAGTGAATATAGAAAAAACAGGGGCTAACTGGAATCATATCCGGCCTTAAGATGTAAACAGTTTGGTCTTCAGCCCACAGTTGTCCACCTGCTATCAACCGACCATCAATTGTTACGGCACGTAAAAGCTGATTCTTTAGGTCCAACACCCGCGCTTCAACCTTATTCGCTACCTTGAATTCCAAATACAAAATCAACCCATCAGAAAAACTCTGTTTTTTCCCAGATATTTGTCCACCATTCACTGTAATACTAGTTACTCGAAGCGCGTTATTGGAGGTATCAAGAACAGTTTTAGAACTGACAGTTATTTCATCGGCTCTCAATACAAAACCCTTTTGGACTCCAGTAAGAGAAAGCTCTTTAGGATAGCTCATACGAAAAGCCAACTGATGAAGCTCAATTGTCTCGAAATTTTTCAGATGAACAGGCATTGTAAATGCCCCTTTGGGGTGACTCTCCGCTTCCTGCATAGTCAGGCGAACAGTAACCTTTTCGGGAGGCTCCTCTGTTATAGAAGAAAGTTTGGGGGGAATTTTAGACGATGCAAAAGTGTTAACTAAATGTGAAAAATGAGAGTGAAGCTTACTGCTCGCTGACATTTTAGTAAGTGGGTTATCTAAAGACTGAAACGTGCCTGATCCGATTTTCTCTGGTGTTCTTTCGCTCAACCATTGGAAAAGCCCAGTTACTCGACGTTCAATAAGCTCTTTTTCTCCTCTCATGAAAACTTGTTTGCCATAGTTTTCCAAAATGGAAAGGACCTCCTCCAACAGTTTAACAGCAGCTGAAAACTGTCCTTCTCCTGCCAAAACGAGAGCATAATTGTAAGCTGCCATAGCTCGATAACGGAAACTATTGATCTCCCTGGAAAGTTTCAGACTATGAGCTAAATTCTGTCCAGCCTCAATCAGGTGTCCCTGATAGAGCTGGATGGCCCCCAAACTAATCAGGGACACTGCTTCTTGAACTGGATGATGAGCAAACTCACTGCTTTGGACCGCTTGCTGTAACAAAGGCACAGCACTTTCCAATTGTCCACTATTCAAATAAATCCAACCAAGATTATAGAGAGAACGACCCAAGATTTCGGACTCACCAATAACCCGAGAAAGCTCCACTGCCCTCTCTTGATTTTGGATGGCTTTACTTATTTTATGAAGGTGAAATTCACAATAAGAAAGATTGTTTAAAATATGGATCAGCGCCTTAATATCACCAGATCTTTCCGCTAATTCTGCTGCCTTCTTGAGATTCCTATGAGCCTCTTCATATCTCTCACTGTTGGAAAATATAAGACCCTTGAGTCTGAATTCCTGAAGAATAAATTGATCTAGATAGGTCCGGTCACCTACATTCCTCAGATGAACCTGTGATAACTGTTTTCCCTTGTTGAGTAGTGGCTCTACCTCTTTTTGCAAATACCAATTCAAATCATCAAACATACTTTCAGCAGAGAACGTAGGCATCTCTGAATACTGATGAGATTGATCCAATCCAAGATAACCTATATAGGCTCTTGTTAAAATTCGATGTAATGAGTCACTTGTCTGTCGGCTAATCAAATCCAGATTCTCCACCTGGGAAAACGATTCCTGAGAAGCCGCAACACTAGCTGTTACTATCAAGAAAGAGGATAATAAAAAAAATATACCAACAAATGGCATTACTCTTCGACACACCAAATGAAGGTCTCTTCTGGTTGGATTAAAGCGGCACAAAACCACCATCCCGCATGGAGTATACCTGCGGGAAAATCTCCACTGCTTGAGGATCATGACTTACCATGATTACAGTTTTTTTGAATTCCGCAGCTAAGGACTTTAATAGTTCTGCAATAGCCTTCCCATTAACACTATCTAAATTTCCGGTGGGTTCGTCAGCTAAAATAAGTGCTGGGTCATTAGCCAGAGCTAAAGCAATAGCTACCCTCTGTTGTTCACCCCCGCTCAACTGTTCCGGACGTTTTTCTCCCTTTTCAGCAATCCCAACCATTTCTAGAAGGGCCATTGCACGATGCTGGCATAACTCTTCTTCGACACCAGCCACCATCATTGGTAACTCCAAATTTTCAAGTGCAGTCAAGGTTGGGATGAGATTGAAAAACTGAAAAACAAAGCCAACTTTCAATAGTCGATACTTTTCTAGTGCTCGTTCACTTGACAGACTCAAATCTTGACCATCGACAATAATCTCACCACTAGAAGGCCGGTCTACCCCTCCTAGTAAATTAAGCAGCGTGGTCTTCCCGCAACCACTAGGGCCAATAATAGCAGCCGCAACTCCTTCTTCAACTGCCCAATCTACTCCTGATAAGGCCTCGATTTCCTCCGCTGCTGTTTGATACTTCTTGCGCAAATTGGCAACCTTTACCGAAACACCGCTAGTAGAAAAGAAAGATTGTGATGACATATTCCTAGCAACCTCCAGTCAACAAATTTAATATCGTAACGTTAAATTTCATCGTTCCGTAGCAGTTTCACGTGCCGTCCGGCGAAAAACCCACCAACTGAAAAAGAAAGCCACACCCAACAACATAATGAGGACTAACATAATGATTGCTCCACTGATTGAAGAAATCACCAAGTGAGTAGGTAATAGTTGTACAGCAGTCTGAATCTCTCTCAAATTCCAAATCCGGTTGGCTAGACCAAAACCAGCTAACAAAGATACCAGTCCACCTAAAACAAGACCCAGCAGACCCGGAGCAATAAGTAAAGCTACAAAAAAACGCCACATCTGAATAGGAGATGTGCCTCGAATACGCACCAAGGCAAGTGTGTGACGATCCTCAGTATAATTGACAAAAGCCACCGACAGAATGGCAATCAAAGCCAATAACAATCCCCCCACCAAGTAAATTCGCATATTCTCTAAGGCCAGTGAAATAAACATGTCGCTGCCCACCTTGCTAATTTCAGCAGACAAGTCGTGCAATCCAATGGGAGGGGAGGGCAAGATCCGAACAATGTCCCCTTGAACCTGATCTAAAGAAGCCCCTTCTTTCGTGTTCACCAAAAGAATTACATGGGGAACCAACACTTCCATCTCTTCTAATTCGGGACTATTGGCAGCAGCTACTAGATAAGCATTCTGACTAAAGAGATAGTTCAAGTAATCAACACGAGCCTCAACAAAACCCTGCCGATCAGTAACTGTTCTTGGGGGAGTTCCAGGGAGAAAAGCCAAACCTCCAGCAACCCGAGCTGAAATCACCCGTCGTTCCTTATCCATCCCTACCGGAAGGACACTACCTGATTCCAACCTCCAAAAATCTGCCACTGGAGAAGAAGCCAAAATTTCGCCTATTTTTAGACGATCCACTAGACTTTCGAATGTGCCACCAATACCCAGTTCCGGTTCAGAATAGACACTATTAATATAGGCATCCACATCATCCATTAGAAAGATTGGAACCCCTCGAAGCCCGTAGTTAGGAAGAAAAAAATTAGGGAGAACTGCCTCCAACATATAAGTAACCGATTGCACACCTTCCAACTTACGCACTTCCTTTAGAATATTTTCCATCTTCGGCTGAAGAGAATTTAATTGAACTCTTAAACTTCCACGTAGCTGTTCAACATCCACCAAATCAGGAGCATTTACTGTCACCAAAGCTTGTGACCCCATTTGAACCCGCGCACCACGAATGCCTTTTTCTTCAAAAGATCCACTCGTAATAGTGGGATAAATACTGACACTAACAACTAAAGCTACTATCAATAAGAATCCAAAGCTTCGGTGGGACTTCACTGAAAGATGCTTAACCGCAAAACTCCCCAAACAACCACCCACGGGTCTCATAATTACACCCAGTAATCTTTGCACCCACTCGGCTCGGGAAACGAGCAAAGTAATAACCCCATAGAGAAAAAGAGGGAGGCCTACAAAAGCCAGAAATTGATCGATTCTTATGAACAATCCAAGATCAGAAATGGAGGACAATGCATAACCGGAAATCCAGCTCCACAGGGTATAAAAACCTACAATAAAACACGACAACTCTAAGAGACCAAATTTAACTCCCGCCTTTAAAGCCTCTGAGCCCACCACCCGACCTGAAGCTTCCAGTGGAGAAATGGTCGTAGCGTAGCGAATCAGGCGACGACTCGACAAAAGAGCCAAGCCAACAGTAACGGCCAGAAAAGCTACAAATACTATTAATTGCTGAGGCTGTGTTAGAACCCAGGCAGGCCAATCTTTTCCCTCATAAAAAATCAAGGAAAATACTGAGCCGATTGATATCCCCAAGACGCCTCCCAGCACACCCCCCATAGATATAGAAATCAAAAAAGTGCGCCCAATTAATTGCCCAGGAACACCTCGCAACCTCATCAAGCCAAGCTTGCGACGCTCGTTAAGCATCAACAATCCAGAAAGATTACCGGCAAATAACCACGCCATCCACAGCAAAGGCAAAGCAATAAGAAGAGAAAGCAAACCGATAAGTTTGGCAATCCGACTCATACGTTGCAATAAAACTTGAGTGGTACTATCCACAACTACCGGAACACCCAATGACATTACTTTCGAATGAATTTGCTCAATCACTCCCTGCAGATTTTCTAAAGAGTGAGGAATATCCCAACCAGAAATCAATTTTTCCTTATCCAGTCGTCCCACGTAGACCACCTCTGGCATATATTCAGCTCTCTGAACGTGAGCAAAATCTTCATCTATCCCACCCATCAAATCCAAAGGAATCAGTCCGGTAGCTACTGAATCAAAACGCTCTAACACATTTTCCTGATAGGGCATCAAGAGCATAATCCCTATATGAGGCACAAATGAGATAGAACCCAATTGATCCATCAACCAACGGTTAAGCTCGTCCCTGTCCAAACGTATAACGCCTTGCAAGGGAATATTGAATAGAGACAAGGATCGGTCGCCCCGAACTACTTTAATAGTAAATTCCTTAGACCCTTGGAGGGCCAAAAAGGCACTACCCATAGACCTGTCAGGGCCTACTAAAGCCAGAATCGCTCCATCTTGCACAAAGCTATCTCCGTCTTTAATTCTCTGCTGATTATTGCCCAAGGCTAAGTTTAGTTTAGGAGGCAAAAGACCCAGATCAGTGGCAGCCAACATAGAAAGCCAGGGAGTGGTCAAGGGCTTTCCGTCCACTTCAGACACAACTTCCCCTCCCTCAGGAAGTTTGGCCCGCAACAACACCAAGCTTTCAACTTGTTGAATGCCTTCCACTGAGCGCATTGCCTCGGACAGCTCTGAGATTAGGCTAAAGCCAGTTGTTTGGATGACTGCCAAATCCCAAGAAATACGCTCTAACTGATCTTCAACATAGGACTTCAAAGCGTGTCGTGAAGTAATATTGACAGCTGCTAACAACGTTGCCACTAGCAGGGTGACAACGGCAAAACTCCAGAAGGCCCTCTGGCTAACAATCGAACTTAGTCTTCGTACAAGTCTTAACTGCATAAACTTTCGTAACAAAGACTGGCCGTGATCCAGATCTTTAAATAAAACACTGCAAATTCCAAGGTCACCCTAATTACCTATTTTCTGGCATCTTCAGTTTGAATTAGGAGGGTAAAAATGCTCATAAGTGCCCGCTTGGACTTTATCGACCACTTCCTTGGAATATTTCCACGGATTGGCTGCATAATCTTCATATTGTCCAGGTGCATTGATTCCAGGAATCTCTGGAATCCACTCTTGGGCTAAAATTTCGTCAGGATTTCCATAGCGAGAAGCCAAGGCTCGAACCTCTGCATTGTCTAAACTAGTTATATGTCCTCGATCTAAGAGATTCATCCAACGATCGGCCGCACGCAAATGGACCCTATAGGTAGTAAAGTAAGTATGAGTGTGAAAATTATGATCAGCTGGTAAATTATGTTTAATGGTGAAATCACGCCACGTTTTGGATTCAACCGGAGCATCAGGATCGTGCCAAACTCGAATTCCAAGCCCCCAGCGAACAACTCCACTAACCATCCGTTCAGGACTCAGACTACCATCCATCATTACCTTTGGATTACGGAAAAATTTGGGATGAGTCCCAAAAGCTATTTCATAAACATACCAAAATCCCGGATTGTCATGAAAAGGGTATGTCATTTCATTAATATTTGGATATTGTAAAAACTCTCTCAAAAGTTCCCCGTATAGACCACCACCCTCTACTTCATCAATAAAGCCATCTTTAAGATGTACTTTCCAACGAGGAAAAAATCCTCCATGACCATTGGTCCCTGCAATCACTCCATTCAAACGAGTAATTGGCTCCCGAGATAACCACTCATTCTGAAAAGCGGGATATGTAACCACAGAGTAACCAAAACGTCCGGTTGCGATATTAGGGAACATATAAAGGTGCCCACGCTGATATGCACCCCGGGCCCACTTCTCTGCTTGCACTTGGCTCAGGTCGGACCACACATCAGTGCCCTCAGGATCATTAGCCTCTATTCGATCCACGTAGGCTAAAGATTCTAAAGTCAATTCTTCTGACAAATGCCAAACATCTGGCGGGTATGAACCCACTCGACTCATGGCCTCCCAACGATTGTCAGCCGTAAATACACCTCCGTACCTGTCATCGTAAGGATATAGAGCGCGTCGAGCACCAGTGCCTCCCCCTTTTCTCCAGAAAACAGCTTTAACTTCAGAATTTTTTTCCAGAAAATTCTGTATTGCCTTTCCTACATTACGACTACGCAGCTTTCTTTGAACATCGCGTAAGTGAGAGGACAATTCACGCACTTCCGGGAAAACCTTCTGGTACAAATCTGGTCTTCTCTGCTTAAGCCATGCCTTCGTAGCCTCAGCATCGGGAAAAACTCGCTCAACCCAATGAGCCCCCTCCATGAATCCCTGCTCAGCAGTATAATTGCGCTGAGTCTTCTTAAGGGCCATGGCATCTTTTCGGGGGACACCTACCATTTCGTAATCAGGCACAACATAGGCTTTTACTCCTCGTTCTTCTAAAGCCATACGAATTCCCTCTACAATCATGTCCTCCGCATCCGCTGTAGGTACTAGAAGTATCGCTTCCCCTCTCTGAGCAACACCCATGCCTAGTCCTTCAAAACCAGATTTATTACGCACCAACATTCGGACATTCTTCATAACTTCTTCAGCAGATTTTGGAAGACGCAAATAAGAAGGAAATCGAGGTTTAGGGTAGTCATTTTCCGCCACCTCTTTCTGGAATGGGAAAAATCCACTTAGAAGCACACTAAACCCTGCAAGAATCAAAAACTGCATTACTGTTTTTAATTGCCTATTCATAAAAACTCCTTACGTAAAATCTAAAAAACAGCCTAAATCACCACAGGGACTTTATGAGAATTTGGTGAATAACTCTTAACTAGATTGGGCCACCTTACGTTCCTCTCTATCGGAATAGCGAAACTCATCTAAGTGAATCAACTCATCATAAGAACCAAAATCATTTGTACCTTCACCTGCAATCCGATCAAGAGGTTCAGATATGCTCAGATCATCATCACCAAAATCTTTAAAACTACGATACAAAGTTGATCTCTCAGCAGCTTTGCGACCAGCATCTCGAATAAAACGCCGCAACTCTCGTGGACGAACCAGTTGTCCATGAGAAGCCCCTGCGGAAGTCGAAATACTCTCATTCATCAAGGTTCCCCCTAGATCATTTGCACCAGCAGCTAAACAGGCCTGTGACATCTTCATTCCCTCTTTCACCCAAGAAACTTGAATGTTAGGAATATCGCGATTGAGAACTAGACGGGCAATTGCGTGCATCTTCAAGACTTCAAGTCCGGTAGCACCACTCCGCACGTCCGGAATCAATCCATCGGTATACATAGGTGCTTCAGTGTGCACAAAGCTTAGTGGCACAAACTCCGTAAAACCTCCACTTCTCCTCTGCAAATCCCGCAATAGGACGAGGTGTTGAGCACAGTGGGCGGGGGTCTCTATATGCCCATACATAATAGTTGATGTGGTAGGAATGCCCAACGAGTGAGCAGTAGTAATAACTTCAATCCACTCCTCCACGCTAATTCGCCCTGGGGCAATACGATCCCGAATCTCCTGATTCAAGATCTCGGCTGAGGTTCCCGGCAAACTGCCAATACCCAAATCTTTTAACT
>CAZASS010000007.1:0-10373 GCA_964487835.1 uncultured Acidobacteriota bacterium
TTGAACAAACTCTCAGCCTTGTTCAAAAGGTTCAATTTGAATCTATGTTTTCCTTTAAGTATTCCGCACGCCCTTATACGGAAGCAGCTCCTTGGACAAACGAAGTACCTGAAGTAGAGAAAACAAAAAGATTAATGATGCTCCAAAAGTTGCAAACAAATATTCAATTAAAAATACACCAAGAACGTTACATTGGGCACCAGTTTGAAATATTAGTAGAGGGTAAAGCTCGAGATGGAAAGCAGAGCTTTGGCAGAACAACAAGCAATAAAATTGTAAATTTTCCAGAAATATTACCACCTGGCACTTTTTCTGAAATTCTAGTAACTAAAGTAGGTCCTTATAGTCTTGTTGGTCGAAAACTTGAAAAATCCATCAAAAACTGTGCCTAGGAGGGCTTATGGAAGAAAGGGAATTTAAAATTAAGGGGCTGATGATGGATCCTATTGCCAGCTCTCCTATCGTAATTTTACAAGATGTTCAAAAAAATACTCTATTACCCATTTGGGTGGGTGTTTTTGAAGCTAATGCTATAGCACTACAAATAGAACGTATCGATACTCCTCGACCCATGACTCACGATCTGTTCAAAAACATGCTTTTGCATCTAAATGCCCAAGTTTTGAAAATTGTAGTCACTGAACTAAAAGAAAATACTTTTTTTGCCCTTATTCATCTTGATATGGATGGCGATATAGTTACTATTGATTGCCGTCCTAGCGATGCTATAGCTATTGCTCTACGCACTGATGCACCAATCTATGTAACAGAAGAAGTCATAAACAACAGCCGTAATGTAACCTTAGAAAAAGAAGGTCTTGATTCTGAGGACATCAAAAAATGGCTGGAAAATATTAGTCCAGAAGATCTTGGGGAATACAAAATGTAAGTATTTTCTAATATTTACAATACTTTAAACTAGATAACATAATGAAAATTATTATATATTCAATTGTACCTATCTAGAGCTCATTTAATTTTAATATCTCCAACCTAAACCCTCAATTCTCTGATTTTCTCGAAGATATTGATGATTTATAAGACATATACCCATACTCCCTCATCAAAAGAGAGAAGTAGGCCATAGATTGCCCAATAAATAAAACTTAACATAATATTTCTTATACGACCTTCCTTATATACCGCACCTGTACCTTCTGTTTAATGGGTTAATTTCACACAGAACTAACTTTAAACAGCTCTTTACTACTAAAAATTATGAAATTAGGGTCTAGTTATAGGTGACCTTCACTCTTCAAAAAGTCTTCTAGAGCTTGGACATGCTCTTTAAACTCTGAAAATCGATCCAAAGCGATAGTAATGCCTTTTTTAGTTGGCTTCAGCTCACCATCATCATCTTCATAGTGCACACGAATATTAGCATAGCTTTTTCCCTTGAATTCGCTGAAGCTAAAGAGGATTTTTTCATTCCAGCTTTTTTCCATTTCCGCAACTATCGTACTCATAAAGCCGCCTCCATATTATTTTGCTCGTATTAGCTTACAGAACATACAATCTTCCTAATGATTACGCAGCTAAAAGGATAAATACAAGGATAAATCTCACAAGAATGATCTGATTTTTTAAAAAACGAAGTCCTTAGTAACATAAGTTTTAGTCTGACTAATAGCTGTGATATAAGGGTTAACAGAGAAAAATGGACAAACATAGGCAACAAAAATCCCCTCTTGATTACGTTCGAGCTTATATAGCAAAAAGTGTGTCGATTTTACAAAATATTTCTGAAGAAGAGATAGTTTCTCTAATTGCATTGCTAAAAGAGGCAAGAGACTATAAGGGACAGGTTTTGTTATGTGGAAATGGTGGAAGTGCCACAACAGCAACACACTTAGCAAGTGAACTCGGCAAAGAGGCATCTCTCGGGCAACCCAAACGATTTAGAGTCCTTTCCCTAACCGATAATATTTCCTGGTTAACATCTCTAGCCAATGATCTAGACTACAGTCAAATTTTTGTAGTACAACTGAATAACTTCGGACTAGCTGGAGATCTATTGCTGGCCTTCAGCAGTAGTGGAAATTCAGTTAATGTTTTAGAGGCTGTAACGTGGGCAAACGAGAACAAACTTATTACGATAGGTATTACAGGAGCAAATGGAGGAAAATTGGCAAAATTGTCTACTCACTCCATTCATGTGGCATCGAATCATACAGGGCACATCCAAGAAGGCCATTTTTTAATTCAACACCTAATTAGCTACTATTTCTTAGAGACAAATCCCCAGTTGACATAGCCCTATAATATTATGTGCGTCAGCTTGGCGAGATTTTAACAGATGAAAATTTAGTGGCAATTTGGAAGTTGCATAACAAAATTAGATCGATTGCTGTCATTAATTCTATTTTATCTTTCAATTTTAAGCAGTATATACTTATGAACCTACGTGGTTTAATTAGAAACTACTTATCCGCTAAATTAGGAGTTTGGTTATGGATGCTAAGAAAGTCATTGAACTAATAAAAGACCAAAAAATTCAGGCAATAGATCTACGCTTTTGCGATCTTCCTGGATTGTGGCAACATTTCACGGTTACTCCCCATCAAATAGACGAAGATTGTTTTGAAGAAGGTTTTGGTTTTGACGGATCCAGCATCCGCGGATTTCAACAAATCCAAGAAAGCGACATGATAATGTTGCCAGTCCCAGAGACCTGCTTCTTGGATCCTTTTACTGAAGCCCCCACTCTTAATATGATCTGCAATATTTCAGATCCTGTAACAGGAGAACCCTACTCCAGGGACCCTCGCTATATTGCCCGGAAAGCAGAAAATCATCTGATATCAACTGGACTAGCTGATACAGCTTATTTCGGACCAGAACCAGAGTTTTTTGTCCTAGATGATATCCGCTTCGGACAAAGCTATAACGAGGGATACTACTTCATTGATTCAGTTGAGGGGTTCTTGAATACAGTCCGCTTATAAAATCCAAATTTGGGATATAAACCTCGTTTCAAACAAGGCTACTTCCCTGTCCCTCCAATGGACAGCTTACAAGACTTAAGAACAGAAATGACGCTCCTCCTAGAAGAAGCTGGCATCCCAGTAGAAATACATCATCACGAAGTAGCCACTGGCGGTCAATGCGAAATCGATATAAGGTTCGACAAGTTAGTAACTATGGCTGATAATCTATTAAAATTTAAGTATATTGTTAAAAACACTGCTCGTCGCCACAACAAAACTGTAACCCTAATGCCTAAACCTCTCTTTATGGACAATGGTTCTGGAATGCATGTCCACCAGAGTCTTTGGAAAGACGGCAAAAACTTATTTTATGAAGAGGGTGGTGGCTACGCCGATCTAAGCCAGAACGCTATATATTACATTGGTGGTTTGCTAAAACACGCTGCTGCAGTACTAGCCTTTGCCGCGCCCACAACCAACTCTTACCGCCGATTAGTGCCAGGTTATGAGGCTCCTATTAACCTTATTTATTCTCAACGCAATCGAAGTGCATGCGTAAGAATTCCTGCCTACTCTCGCAGCGAAAAAGCGAAGCGGATTGAATTTCGTCCTCCTGATCCATCTGCCAATGGCTACCTAGCTTTCTCTGCTATGTTGATGGCTGGACTGGATGGTATTCACAATAAAATTATGCCACCAGATCCGATGGACAAGGATTTATACGATCTTGCCCCAGAAGATCTTTCAAAAGTAAAATCCACTCCAGGAAGCCTTGAAGATGTTCTTGATGCACTTGAAAAAGATCACGACTTTTTACTAAAGGGAGATGTCTTTACTCCCGATGTAATTGAAACTTGGATTAATTACAAACGAGAACATGAGGTGGATGCACTAAGACTACGCCCCCATCCTTATGAATTCGCTCTCTACTACGATATTTAAAGAATTGATTTTTATTTCAACTAAAGGAATTTTAAAATCAAGGTGTTTTAAATTAAACAATGAGTGCAATATTCTCTAACTACTGCACTCACGATTATTCACCTTCTGGTACAATGCCGTTTGGATGCGGACCCGCGATCTATTTCTCTCTTCAAAGTTATCTAGCCAGGAAGTTCATAAGTTACTTGAACGCCATGGATTTCAAGACACAAAACGAGCTGATCAGTATTTGCAGCGTATCGTTGAGAAAGTTGGCCTGCCAAAAAAATTTGCTGAATGGGGACCATTCTTACTTAACACTCTCTCACAAACTGTTGATCCTGACACCGCCCTACTAAACTTAACAACATTTTTTGAATCTACTCCTAATCCACTTCATTTATTTTCCTACTTGGAAGAAAGCCCATCGGCTCTTCACTTATTACTTCAAGTATTAGGAGCTTCTTCTTTTTTATCCCAGGTCCTATTTAGAAATCCAGAATACTTTTATTGGCTTCACGAGGGGGATGGCCCAGGAGTAACCGAAGATCCTAAATATTTCTTACATCAAGCACAAGAAACAATACGGCCTTTTCTTGAAAAAGATGATGCTCTTGATGCTCTCCGACGCTTACGTAGACGCGAACTATTGCGCATTGGAGCACAGGATATCTTACGAACTAAAACGCTAGAAGATACAGTTGGGCAAATATCCCATCTAACTGATGCTATCTTAAAAACAACCTTTGAAGTTGTGGCACGAGACACACTTCCATCTCACTCTGGATTTGCAGTCCTAGCTTTAGGAAAGCTAGGAGGCCAAGAATTAAACTTCAGCTCAGATGTGGACTTAATCTATATCTACGCTCACGAAAAAGACCGAACCAACATGATTCGCTTTGCACGTGAATACACTCAAAGATTAGCTGAACACACTCCAGAAGGACGTCTTTACCGAATAGATTTAAGACTTCGACCTATGGGACAATCCGGAGAAATCACCTACTCTCTAGACGCCTGTCGCCAATACTATGAAACTTGGGCTGACACCTTTGACCGTTTGGCTTTAATTAAGTGCCGGTGGGTCGCAGGAGATGCTAATTTAGGAACTAAATTTTTGGATCTGATTCAAAATTTTGTTTACAAACGTTACCTTGATACTGCGGCTGTTGAAGAAATCAAATGGCTAAAACAAAGGATTAACAAAGAGACAATAAATAATAAAAAGGGTTCTGACATCAAGCATGGGCTTGGGGGAATAAGAGAAATCGAATTTTTCCTTCAAGCCTTTCAACTTCTTTCTGGCGGCCAACAACCTTCTATTCGTAGTTCCAATACCCTAAAGGGACTTAGCTTACTATTTGAGGAGGACTTCATCTCTCTAGCCGATTTTAAAGTGCTAGAAAAAGCATATCGATTTTGGAGAAATTTAGAACATAAACTTCAATTGGTTGCCGATCTCAAGACTACAACATAACCTGCTGACAAACTAGAAATGACAAGGTGTGCTCGTCGAATGGGCTATCAAGATATCAAAAAAGATGATGTGATCTACCCCGCACTAGAGGCATTTTCACACGACTTTGAAACACATAGCCAAGCAGTCAATCAACTCTTTTCTTCTCTCTTTAAATCTGAAGAGCCAGTTGGCCTACAGGAAGTAGTTTTAAATTCTCAAATGGACTCTAGGAAAGCTATTGCTAAAATTGAAAAAGAAGGAATAGATCAGGCTGAGGAATTTTATGAAGGGATTGCACTTCTTAGGCAAACACCTTCATTTCCATATTCCCCAAGACGAACCCGAAACTTACTAGCCAATTTAGTTCCCCTACTAACAAAACATACTGCCCTCATGAAACATCCTCGGCATCTTTTTGCCAATCTGGATAGATTCGCTGAATCCTTAGGCAGCCGAACTAATCTTTATTCTGAGATGATAGAAAATAAAAATTTTCGTAATCGGCTTTTACAGATCCTTAGTTCAAGTGAATTTTTATCGGAAATCTTAATTCGCAATCCAGAACTCTTAGACTCAATTTCCAATCTGCCTTCTCCTAAAATTTCTTACACCGAACTGAAAAAAACGATTGAACTAGCAATGTCCACCGATAAATCTTCCATTCACGGTCTATATCTTTTCAAAAGACGAGAAGAGTTTAAAGTTGGATTGCAGGACATTTTCCATCACAGCCCTCTACAATCAAGACTTTGGTTGAGTGAATTAGCTGATTTGAGCGTACAATGGACTGCATCTTCTCTATGCGATAATAACCCCAAATTATCTACACAGGATTTTAGCATTCTGGCTTTGGGAAAACTCGGCGGAAAGGAATTGACCTATCACTCTGACTTGGATTTAATTTTAATTTTTGACCAAAAGAAAATCTCTGCTACTGAGAAATATTTATCTAAACTCTTACAGGAAATCCAAACCAACTTAGAATTGCATACTGAGTTAGGACGTTGCTACAAATTGGACCTTCGATTGAGACCCGAAGGTAAATATGGAGCACTAGCTATTCCCTACCAACGTCTCGAGCAGTATTTTAAAACTCGCATTGAGCCTTGGGAACGTCTAGCTTACGTAAAATCAAGAGTTCTAGAGGGGTTTTCCCAAAACATAGACCTAACTTCATTAATCTGGGAAAAACCGTTCTCAGTTGAAGAAATAAAAACTCTAAACCATATTCGTATGCGCCAAGAAACTGAAATTGGAAAAGAGAAAAACTCAAACCACTACAATTTCAAAGTCGGTCGTGGTGGGCTAGCAGATATTCAATTCATTGTTCAATATCTACAGATACAGAATAAGATTAAAGGAGCAAATACCCTCTATGCATGCTCTCGACTAGTTGATAAAGGTTATTTAAATAAAACAGCTGGGACTATTTTGAGTCAATGGCAAAAGTTTCTTTTCTCATTGGAGACAACTCAACGCCTACTTCAAGAAAACTCATCAAATAAAATCTCAAAAAATCCCTCAGACAACGCTATGCTTGCTGATTTTTTAAATATTAAATCCGGTGAAACCCTACTAGAACAATACTTGTCCACAAGAGAGCAGATACGCACAATATATAGACAGTTTTTTCAATTTGATAACTAATTTTTTACTAACCAACGATCCAACTATGTCACATCTTTTTCGCCGGTACGGATGTTATATCCTTCCTCCACAGGGAGGACAAAAACCCTTCCATCTCCTATCTCACCTGTTCGCGCCGTCTGAATAATTACTCGAATTGTCTCTTCCACTAAATCATCAGGAATAACTATTTCTAACTTCATTTTGGGCAGTAAACTGACGCTATACTCCTTGCCTCGATAAATGGCAGTATGCCCCTTTTGTCGACCATGGCCACGACCCTCCGACAGAGTCATCCCTGCAATATTAAATTGACTTAAAGCGTCTTTGATTTCTTCAGCTTTACTAGGCCTAACAATTGCTACAATCAACTTCATAACTTTACCCTATTGACTGAATGATCTTTTTTGAGAGCTGGTCTTGAAACTGAGAAGAAAGCTTTTCTCCTTGATAGGCAAGATAGAAAACATCAATAGCCTTATTCCCTTCTGTAGAGATTAGCAACAACTCAATGTCACAGTTTAGAGCCACAATCTCACGACCGATTCGATAAAGCAACCCTATAGAGTCTTGAGCAATAATCTCCATAATAGAGTACTTGTCGGATTGATCGTTTGTAAAATAAATTTCAGGTTTAAAATGAGGTGATAGAGAATGAAAAATAGGACTCTGCTCTTTCCCCTCTAAAAGTTTCCCAACTGACAGATTTTTTTCAATTGCTTCGATTACAAAGTCTCGTAGCTCCTCTTGTCTTTCTGCACTCAATTGAGAACTACCATATGGATTCGAAAAATTGAAAAGATCAAGAATAATGCCTTGACTATTTTAAAAACCAAAGCCCCGCAAAACATTCATGTCAAAGTATGCTAATACCCCCACAATTTTGGCAAAAATCTGTCGACGATCTGGAGTAATAACGCACAATTCGTAATGAGTTTTCCGGGATGATACACGTACTTGAACCGGTATTTCCTGACTAAGCTGAGTTGATAGTTTACAGTGATGATAAATCACATCGGTGGAAGTTGAATTTAGATAGCGGAGAGGAAAACCTTCTAAAAAACTTTCAAATTCATTTCTTTTTAAATCAGCAGGAAGTTTAGCTAATAATTTCTCTCCAATATCATCTTCCTGAATTCTCTCCTCCCCAAAACCAAGAGTTAACTTTTCATAAGAAGAAACATATAACTGCCATAACAGATCTTTTTTCCACTCATTGAGGGTGCCAGGAGCTACTGCTTTGATATCTGCAAAAGTCAATAAACACAAAAGACGTAAATGTTCTACGCTGGGAATTTCTTCAATAAATCCTTGTATAACTTGATCATCCTCAAGATCACGACGAAAAACTACGCTAGACATTTTCAAATGAAAACGAATTAAAAAAAGAACAATTTCCCTTTCATGCTCTTCATATTTGAATCGAAGTAAAACCTGATTGGCTATCCTTTCACTTTCCTTTTCATGCTCCCCTGCTCTGCTTTTTCCAACATCATGAAAAAGAAGTGCCAATATAAGCAAATTAGAATTTTGAGTATCTTCCAAAAGCGTTCTGAAACGCACGTCGGAACTATCTTGGGCCACCAATAGATCTTCAATGTTTTTTATAGCCAAAAAAGTGTGCTCATCTACCGTATATCTATGATAAAAATCTCTAATTATTAAAGCTTTAATGCTTTTCAGTTCTGGGAACAGCACTTCTAAAACGCCAAGCTGATACATCTCATACAGGGTGTCATGCAAACCAGGACGAGGCTTAAAAATTTCATTAAGAAACCCTCTGATTTTTCCATCTGATAACGTTTGCTCAAAAGAAGAAAGAGCTCTAAAAACAGCATTACGAGTTTGATTGCTCAGTGGGAGCTTCTCCAATAATGAACGTTGAAAAATATTCAGTACTTGCACTGCATTCCCTATTTTTTTACTTGAATCCACATTCAGCGTTTTGACTGAAGAATTTGATTGTTTGGAGTTAATATTATTTTGGCAAAAACGATAGATTGTTCTGGAATTCAAAAAATAATCCTGCATGAAAGATTGAACCTTTGAACGATCTTTAGTTGTTCTGTATTCAAGATAATCAGCAAGCTTATCTTGAAATCGGTAGGTCAGTTTATTTTGATTTTTACCACTAAACGAATGCAGTAAAAATCGGAGTTTCATTAAGAAGCGCTGAGCTTCCATAACATCATCTTCACTGTATAAAGAAATTTGATTTTGCTTTGGCTCTAAACGGAGAATCCAAGTGCCCACTAAGTGATCCCTCAAACTTCCTAGAGAGGTCTTCAGATTGGGCTCTAAATGATACAGTGTATTATCAAAGGACTCGTGCCTCTCCCAAGTCAATTCCGTTAATTTTTGGATAATTTCAGCTTTATGTTTTCGCACATATGAGGGGAATATTTGCTCTAAAAGCTCCTCCCCTAAAGATTTCTGTCCAGCGATAAAACGTCCATCTAAAATAGAAAGTAATAAACCAAAATTCCCAAAATTTTGTTTTTGCAAATCATTAAGGGTCCACACCTGATGTCCCAAATCCAACTTAAGATCCCATAAATCATGAAGTACAGACTTAATAGCTCTTTCACTCTCTTGAGATTCCTCATGGATAAAAAGGAGATCCACATCTGAAAATGGGCACATTTCAGCTCTCCCAAACCCCCCAACTGCTAAAACGCAGATCGAACTCCCTGACAAATATTTCTCTACTAATTTCTGAATTAATTGATCGGTGATTAGAGTAAACTGCTCGAGGGCTAAAGCAACATTTCCTTCGCCCAAAAAAATTCGGGAGATTTTCTGACGTGCTTGAGAGTGCTCCTCTTGCAATAAGGAAATAGAGACCCTACTCATAACTTTCATCATACACGAATATAATTCGAATAATTTTAGGTCTTGACTTGCAAGGCAACTTATTTCTATCCTTTTACTACTGTTATAAGAGGCACTTATGAGAAATTTAAAGACCTACAGCACAACACCTTATTCTTCGTGGTATGGCTTTAACTCTGACCAGGTTAGCCTTGTTATTATTAGCGGTAATATTGCCTCCGGTTCTTATCGGAGAAACTTGGCCTATTAAGTGGCCAAGTCCGAGAACTCCGTAAAGAACCGAAATCCTTCCAAAATCTTGGAAATCGTGTTCTTATCGGAGCAATTTGGGTATATTAACTCGGCATTTTAATGTGCTGAAAAAATGGAAAGGATAGCAGCAAAATGGGCAAAGTAGTCTCATTGCTGGTAGACAATAAAGCAGGAGTCCTCGCGCGAATAGTCGGACTATTTAGTCAGAGGGGATACAATATTGAGAGTTTATGACAAACTATTCTTTTTGAATTTCGTACACGCCTACAGGACAGTATCTTTGAGCTGGCTCATCGTACTCTAATAAAGTGTAATTAATTGGTAAATTTGGATCTTTTAACCTTAAATGGACAGGC
>CAZASS010000007.1:10383-16340 GCA_964487835.1 uncultured Acidobacteriota bacterium
ACCATTCCATCAACTGAAAACTCAACACTCTCTCGTATTACTCTAACCACTAAAACTGATGAGCGCGGGTTAGAACAAGTTGTCAAACAACTGAATAAATTAATCGATGTAGCCAAGGTTATTCCCTACGACCCCTCTCAACACGTGGTAAGAGAAATGGGTCTAATTAGAGTAACTGTGAATAAAAATAATAGAAAAGAAGTTCTCAATCTTGCTGAAAACTTCCAAGCTGAAATTATTGATGCCAGTGAAAATAGCTGTATTTTCGAAGTAACTGGGAAGTCTGAAAAAATAGACGATTTCTTAGAAAATATAAAAATTTATGGTATCCGGGAAATACATAGGACAGGAGAACTTATCTTAAAACAAGGAAACAAAGAAAATAAGTAATTCAATATGTATGCATAGCAGTTAAACAAAAATACCAGACAACTTAAATATCTAATAAATAGAATTACCATCGGAGGTTAAAATAAATCATGGCTAGAGTATTTGGTGAGGAAGACGCCCATCTGGAAAATTTAAACAATAAAACTATTGCCATAATTGGATACGGGAGCCAAGGCCATGCTCATGCTCTCAACCTTAAGGAAAGTGGAGTTGAGGTAGTTGTTGGCCTGCATCCAGAAAGCGGCTCTAGAAAAAAAGCTGAAGAAGCTGGACTACAGGTCTTAGACGTTTCTGAAGCTACTAGCAAGGCTGACGTAGTAATGATTTTGGCTCCAGATACCGTCCAGTCAAAACTGTATGAGGAATCCATTGGACCTAATCTTTCGGAAGGCAATACTCTGATGTTTGCCCACGGTTTTAATATTCATTTTGAACAAATTACTCCAGCAGACTTTGTGGATGTCTCAATGATTGCTCCTAAAAGCCCCGGACATCGGTTACGTGAACTCTTTCAAGAAGGAGATGGTGTTCCAGCTCTTTTAGCAGTTCATCAAGACTACACTGGCAAAGCAATGGAGAACGCTCTGGCCTACGCTCATGGTTTAGGCTGTACTCGAACTGGAGTTATTTTGACCACTTTCAAGGAAGAAACTGAGACCGATCTCTTTGGAGAACAAGCTGTTTTATGCGGTGGTGCGAGTACTCTGATAAAAAAAGGTTTTCAAACTTTAGTCGATGCGGGATATCAACCAGAGATAGCTTACTTTGAATGTCTTCACGAATTAAAACTAATTGTCGATCTAATCTATGAGGGTGGATTGAGCTACATGCGCTATTCCGTTAGCGATACAGCTGAATATGGAGATTATGCTAGAGGATCGAAAGTTTTAGACGAAAGTGTAGATGAACATATGAAGCAGGTATTAAAAGGGGTTCAATCAGGAGATTTTGCCCGAGAATGGATTCTAGAAAATGAAAAGGGCTTACCCAAAATGACGCAATACCGCGAAGAAGAAGCAGCCCAGCTTGTAGAAGAAGTTGGCAGTCGCCTACGTAAAATGATGCGCTCACAATCTGACAAAAGAAAAACTTAATTCTGAAAAATCATGAGCAACTCAGTACAAATTTATGATTGCACACTCCGAGATGGAACTCAGGGAGAAAACATCTCTTTGAGCGTCGAGGACAAAGTAAGAATTGCTCAAAGATTAGATAAATTTGGCGTTCACTACATTGAAGGTGGATGGCCTGGTTCAAATCCAAAAGATGCAGAATTTTTTGAACGTCTAAAAACTCTTTCTTGGGAAAATAGTAAGATTGTGGCCTTTGGCAGCACACGTCATTGGAAAAATTCAGTCGACCAAGACCCCAATCTTAAAGCACTTATTCAAGCAGAAACCCCAAGCGTTACACTAGTGGGAAAAGCTTGGGATTTTCATGTAGAACGTGCTCTAGGTATTACTATGGAGCAAAATCTCCAGATCATACGCGAAAGTATTGCCTATCTCAAAAGCCAAGACAAAGAGGTCATTTTTGACGCTGAGCATTTTTTCGATGGAGCCGAAGCCAATCCAGAATATGCCACAGAAGTCGTTAGAACATCTTCAGAAGCAGGAGCTGACTGGATTGTTCTTTGTGATACAAACGGGGGAAATCTACCAACGACCATAACCCAATGGGTAGAAAAATTGGTTACCAAGTTTTCCAACCTAGGAATTCACACCCATAACGATTGTGAACTTGGAGTAGCCAACTCAATTGCAGCAATTCAGGCCGGAGCTCTTATGATCCAAGGAACTATGAATGGCTATGGAGAACGCGCAGGCAATGCAAATCTCTGTTCAATTATTCCAATTTTAGAGTTAAAACTTAATAGAAATTCTATAGGTCGAAAAAATTTAGAAAATTTAAGATCAACTTCCTATTTTATCAGCGAAGTTGCTAACTTAACTATTCCTAACAACCTTCCCTTCGTAGGCAGGAGTTCTTTTGCTCACAAAGGAGGTCTTCACGTAAGTGCACTTCTAAAAGATCCTAGGACTTATGAACACGTTCGTCCAGAAGACGTGGGAAATAGCCGGAGGGTTTTAGTTTCAGATTTGTCGGGCCGAAGCAATCTTCTGTATAAGATCCAAGAATTCGGAGACATTTCTCTTGAGGACCTAGATCTAAAGTCTGTACTTGAACGAATTAAGGAAATGGAGTACGAAGGTTATCAATTTGAAGGTGCCGAAGGAAGCTTAAAGCTACTCGTACACGAGTTTGGAAAACTTAGAAAAAACCCGTTTGATTTTAAAGGATTTAGGAGCTTAGTTGACCAAGATGTAAAAGGAAATTTTCTTAGTGAAGCTACCGTGAAAATAAGTGTAAATGGAGTTGACGAACACACCTCATCTGATGGAAACGGCCCCGTCCAGGCACTGGATTGTGCAATTAAAAAAGCCTTAACTCGTTTCTTTCCTGAAATAGAAGATCTTCGTCTAATCGACTATAAAGTAAGAGTTTTAGACGCCAAAAGCGGAACTGGAGCTAAAGTCCGTGTCCTTATTCGCTCTTCTGATGGCCTCCAGTCATGGAGCACAATTGGTGTTTCTAAAAACGTAATTGAAGCCAGTTGGAAAGCTATCATAGACAGCGTGCTCTGCAAGCTACTTTTCGGGAGGAAATTGTCTGAAAAATCTTCTGAACTATCAAAAATAAGCTCATAAACCTGTCTTGAAAAAATACTCCATAACGCTTCACCAAACTTCTTTTAGTTTTTGTGTTATTTGCCGAACACGATACAGTTGAATCAGCATATTTTCTCCCTTAAGCTCTTTCAAGTGTATGATGTGTTTGGGTTCAAAAAAATAATCCCTAATTCTCTGCTCAGCTTTTACTATTTCCTTTTGAAGATACAAACGTTCTTTTTTAAACCCTATTTTTTGGGCCTCTAAGCTAATATCAACCTTCACATCGCCTTTACTTTCTAACCCTGTCAAGACATAACCAATCATTCTATGTAACACCCCAGCATCATCATGGATTCTTTCCATTGATTCTTTCCACATTTTTCGAAATTGCAAATAGTTGGGCCCTTCTTTTCCAAAAATCAAACCATTCGCTGCCACTTCCAGGCTATCAGACTGAGACTTTATACCATTCAATCTTTTGTCCAACTCTGTTACGTAGTTATCAATTTGTCGATCTACAAAATTTTCGATAAAAATAGGAGGACTAGATACCACATGGTTCTGAGAAATATACGCTTCAGAAAATCGGGTGCGAAAATATTGTCTAAGGATTAAATTTTGCCGGGCTGGGAACTGTGGTTTTTCCAGTTCCTGACTTAAAGTTAAAGTACTAGCAAAAGCAATATAAAAACAGCCAACACCAAACGATAGCCGACAAAGACGAGATACGTACGAGCTCTTAAAAATGAAAGAAAGTATTTGATACATAAGAAGCCACTTATTGATGAAAATAATACACCAGCTACAAGAGGTGCAATAGAGGCCATTACCATGTCTTGAGTTTGCAATAAGTCATAAAGCTTTAAAATAGTCGCACCGGCAATAATTGGAGTTCCAAGTAAAAAAGAAAATCGCGCAGAATCCTCCCTAGATATTCCAAGAAACAGGGCTGCTGTTATTGTTATCCCAGAACGACTAACACCTGGCACCAACGCTATTGCCTGTGCCAATCCAATAATCAACCCATCTATTCCTGTTAGACCCCGAAGACCTCTCTTCTGTGATCCTCGTTTATCAGCTGCCCACAACATTAGCCCAAAAAAAATCAGTGTAAACACAGTTATCTCCGGACTCCGCAACTGATTCTCTATAAGATCATCAAAAAATAACCCGAATATTGCTGCTGGAAACGTACCAATTATAAGAGGTATAGCCAAAGAGTGGTCCCTAGCTTCTTTTTTAGAAACAAATAGCTGTCGAATTATTTGCAACCATTCATGACGAAAATAGATAACTAAAGCTATTAAAGTTCCTCCATGGAGAATGACATCAAAAGTCATCCCCATGGGTTCCCATCCCAACACCCAAGGAATTAAAAGTAGATGGGCTGAACTACTAACAGGAAGAAACTCTGTAAGTCCTTGAATAATACCAAGGATCATTGCCTGCAACGTTTGCAAAGACGCCATGACGTTAATGGTCAAGGTTTCTAATAAGATAGTCAAGCACTGTACATCTGATAACCCATGCTATACTGCGTGGCATAACATTGTGAGTGATCAAAGATAAATTAAGAACTAAAATTCAGTAAATGTTTGTAGTTCGAAATTTATCATTTACAATTCATTGATCACAATTTCTATGACTCATGAAACTATTCTTATTCTTGATTTCGGCTCACAGTACACGCAACTAATAGCCCGCCGAATTCGAGAAGCAAATGTTTACTCTGAAATTGTCCCCTACAATCTTTCTTGGGAAGAAATAGAAGCACGCCATCCTAAAGGAATAATTTTGTCAGGAGGTCCCCAATCGGTTTCAGATCCAGATTCTCCTCACCCTGATTCCGATCTCTATAATTTTCCTGGACCCTTACTTGGAATTTGTTACGGAATGCAGTTATTAGCACATCATTTTGGTGGTGTAGTAGCACCTTCAAGTTACCGTGAATATGGAAGAGCCCCATTGCGAAAAATGGGGGAAAGCCCTCTTTTAGAGGGTCTTCCCCAAACAACAGATGTTTGGATGAGTCACGGAGATCGCATTGAACAAATTCCAAATAACTTCAAAATAATTGCTGAAAGCGACACCGCTCCCGGAGCCATGCAGCATTTAGATAAGAAAATTTACGGCCTACAGTTTCATCCTGAAGTTGTGCACACACCTCTAGGAAAAGAAATTTTATCCAACTTTATTTTTCCTATCTGTGGCTGCCAAGGAAACTGGTCAATGAAATCCTTTGTTGAAGAAACAATAAAAAAGATTTCATCGCAAATTGGAGAAGGCAAGGCAGTGTGCGGACTATCTGGAGGTGTAGATTCCACAATAGCGGCCCTATTAGTTTCTCGGGCAATTGGAGACCGTCTGACATGTATTTTTGTAGACAATGGATTGCTTCGCAAAAATGAGTTTACTGAAGTATTAAAAACTTTTAGAAAAGAACTTAATCTTAATGTTTTAGGTGTAAATGCCCAACAACGTTTTTTGGAAAATTTACAGGGAGTAGAAGATCCAGAACTAAAAAGAATAATTATAGGAAAACAATTTATTCGAGTTTTTGAAGAAGAGGCAAAGAAGCTTGGCAAAATAGAATATCTTGTTCAGGGAACACTGTATCCTGACGTCATCGAATCAGTTTCAGTTAAAGGACCTTCAGCAGTAATCAAAACTCATCACAATGTAGGAGGCCTTCCAGAAAAAATGTCGCTTAATCTAGTAGAACCTCTTCGAGAACTTTTTAAAGACGAAGTTAGACGAGTAGGTACAGAAATAGGTGCCCCAGAAGAACTTATTCATCGTCAGCCTTTTCCTGGCCCAGGTCTCGCCGTGCGAATCTTAGGAGAAGTAAATGAGGAACATCTAAAAATCCTAAGAGAGGCAGATAAAATAGTTGAG
>CAZASS010000007.1:16350-23618 GCA_964487835.1 uncultured Acidobacteriota bacterium
AAAAAATGCAGGCTTATATGTTAGCATCTGGCAATCTTTCGCAGTGCTGCTTCCTATTAAAACTGTAGGAGTCATGGGCGATGGAAGGACTTATGAAAACGTGATAGCAATTCGGGCCGTGCACAGCTTAGATGGCATGACTGCTGATTGGGTTGAACTACCCTATGAATTGCTTAAGCTCATTTCTAATCGAATCGTAAACCAAGTTCAGGGTGTAAACCGAGTGGTCTACGACATTAGTTCTAAACCACCTAGTACTATCGAGTGGGAATAATTATTTAAAAATATGTCTCAATTCGCCCACCTTCATCTTCACAGCCACTACAGCCTGTTGGATGGAGCTAATCCAATTGAAACCATAATCCGCTGCTCTTCAGAAATGGGGATGCCAGCTGTGGCCTTAACCGATCATGGAAATCTTTTTGGAGCAGTTCAATTTCACGATACCGCATTAAAATACGGAGTAAAACCTATTATTGGTTGCGAGGTATATGTAGCCCGTGAAGGCCGCAAATCTAAAAATGGCCGCTCTGATCAAAGCAATCATCTTGTTCTTCTCGCAACCAATTCAACCGGCTATCACAACTTGGTCAAATTGGTTTCATTGGGATATCTCGAAGGTTTTTATTACCGTCCCCGAATTGACCTAGAGATTTTAGAACAATACTCAGAGGGTTTAATTGGTTTATCTGCTTGTCTTAAAGGTAGCGTTGCATGGAATCTAGCTCAAGACCGTTACGAAGAGGCTCGGCAATCAGCAGGACATTTAAGTGAAATTTTAGGTCCAGGGCACTTCTACTTGGAAATGCAAGATCATGGAATTGAAGAGCAGAAAAAAGTTAATTCGGGAATGTTGAAACTAAGTAGAGAATTAGATCTTCCATTGGTAGCAACCAATGACTGCCACTACCCAACCCGGGCAGATTCCTTCCCTCACGAAGTACTCCTCTGTGTTCAAACGGGAAAAACTCTCCAAGATGAAAATCGTCTTTCCTATAAAACTGATGAGTTCTATTTTAAAAGTTTGGAAGAAATGGAATCTCTCTTTTCTCATGTTCCAGAAGCTCTTTCTAATACTCTCGAAATTGCTGACCAGTGTTCCTTTGAACTAGGAGAACCTAAAAATATCTTCCCTGACTTTCAAGTTCCTTCTGGATACACCTTAGAAACCTATTTCGAAAAAGTAGCTAGAGACGGATTCGAAGAGCGTCTAGACAACCTCAAAGAAAAAGAATCCAAGGGACTGTTGGCATCCTCGCTTGAAGAGTATCAAAAACGCTTAGATGGCGAACTTAAAATGATCAAGCAGATGGATTTTCCAGGATATTTTCTAATCGTCTGGGACTTCATGCGTTACGCACGAGAAAATAAAATTCCGGTAGGCCCGGGTCGTGGCTCAGCAGCAGGCAGCTTGGTCTCTTATGCCATGCAAATTACAAATGTAGACCCTTTACAGTATGGCCTTCTCTTTGAACGATTTTTAAATCCAGAAAGAATAACTCCTCCAGACATTGATATTGATTTCTGCATGCTTCGGCGTGGTGAGGTCATTGATTATGTTACAAACAAGTACGGCCGTAGCAATGTAAGTCAAATAATCACATTTGGAACTATGGCTGCTCGAGGATCAATTCGCGATGTAGGTCGCGGCATGAACATTCCCTATGCAGAAGTAGATAAAATTGCGCGTTTGGTACCACAGAGTCCAGACACTACCTTAAAAAAGGCTCTCTCCAGTGTTCAAGAACTCAAACAACTAGCTGAAAGCAATGATCGCTATAAGCAATTAATCGACGTAGCCAGCCGTTTAGAAGGATTAGCTCGACACGCTTCTACCCACGCTGCCGGAGTTGTCGTTGCTCCTCAACCATTAATAGAATTAATTCCCCTTTACAAAAGCAATAAGAACGATGAAATTACTACTCAATATTCCATGAGTGACCTTGAACGATTAGGTTTGCTGAAAATGGATTTTCTGGCTCTAAAGACCCTTACAGTTATAGCCCAAACACATTCTCAAATCACGAGTCAACTGGGTATTACCTTGAATCTGGATGAATTGGATTTATCTGATCCCAAAACGTTTTCACTTTTTTGCAAAGGAAAAACTAGCGGAATATTTCAATTTGAATCTTCAGGAATGCGCGATATTTTAAATCGCCTACAACCCAGTCGCTTTGAAGATTTAATTGCATTAAATGCTCTCTACCGCCCCGGACCTATCCAGGGAGGGATGATTGATGACTTCATCAAACGTCGCCATGGAAAAGTAAATATTGAATATGAGGTCCCTGAATTGGAGGAGATTTTAAAAGAGACATATGGAGTTATTGTTTATCAAGAACAAGTCATGCAAATTGCCAGCAGACTAGCAGGTTTTTCTCTAGGAGAAGCTGATTTGCTTAGACGGGCCATGGGCAAGAAAAAGAAACAAGTCATGAAAGGACAGCAAAAAAAGTTTCTTGCTGGATGTGAGATTAATAAAATTCAATCTGCAAAAGCTAAGCGTATCTTTTCACTAATGGAACAATTTGCTGGATATGGCTTCAATAAAAGTCACTCTACTGCATACGCGTTACTTGCCTACCAAACAGCCTATTTAAAAACTCATTACCCAGTACACTTCATGGCTTCTCTTTTAACCAGCGAAATGTCCAATACTGACAAAATAGTTAAACACCTTAATGATTGCAAGAAAATGAGTATTCCAGTATCTCCTCCAGATATAAATGAAAGCCAATTAGACTTCGTCGGTTCTTCTAATGAGATTAAGTTTGGTCTAGCTGCTATCCAAAATGTTGGCGAAACAGCAATTAACTCAATGCTATCCTGCCGAAAAGAAATTGAGCGATTTTCGAGCCTGTATGAGTTCTCCGAAAAAGTTGATCTGCGTGTCGTTAATAAACGCGTTATTGAATCACTTATTAAATCAGGAGCTTTTGACTCCTTAGGACATCATCGTAAATCTTTGATGAACATTTTAGACCGAGCTATTGAACACGGGCAGAAAGCTGAAAGAGACAGAAAAAGTGGTCAAAAAGATCTCTTTCTTAGTTTGGATAATTCTAATCCTACCAAAGGGGAAGATATCCCTGATGTAGGAGAGTGGCCAGATCGTCAAAAATGGGCCTACGAAAGGGAAACTCTCGGATATTATGTTACAGGCCTTCCACTCCAAGACTACGAGTCTGAGCTCCAAAAATTTTCACAGTATAATGTCACGGATCTTGGCGAGGCCACTTCAGGAAAAACAATTTCAGTTGGTGGCATAGTAACTGGCTTTCAAAAAAGGGTGAACAAAAAAGGTGACTCCTGGGCTATGTTCAATCTAGAAGATTTGAGCGGAACAGTTAAGGCCTTGGCTTGGTCTAACATCTATGCGCATCACAAAAATTTATTAGAAAACGATGTCCCCATTCTTTTACGTGGACGGTGTGAAGTAGGTGCTCGAGGAGATATTCAGATAATTGTTTCTGAAATTTTTCATCTGGACTCTCTTTGGCAAGAAGCTGTTAGCAAAACTTCTATTCGAATTCCTCTCCCTTCCTTAAATGAAAATCATATTTCTCAACTCAAATCCCTACTCACTGAACATCCTGGAACTTGCCCACTTGAGTTCGAACTCCTGGAACAACAAAAACATAGAATTGTTATCATTCCTGAAGAGAATCTATTAATAGATCCTATTCCTTCTTTCATTAAAGCTGTAGAAAACCTCTTTGGTGAAAATTCAGTAGCGTTGTATACTGGAGAATGACTTATCCGGCCAGTTTTGAGATATTCACTAATACCTTCTTTTTTCTCATTTTTTTACTATAGAGGGTTTGTATACATAAAAAACAGTTGGTAATTTAAAATAAAAAATTTTAGGAACTAAAGTGGATAAACTTATTGAAGAACTTGCCTTACTAAAACAGCAAGTTGAACTACTAGCTCCAGAAGAGGCTACCGAAATCGCCGAGCTTGAAGGAAGAATTTCCAAACTAGAAGTTCAGCTTAAAAAAAGAACTCCTGTTTGGGATCATGTAAAGCTCTGCCGTCATGAACAGCGTCCCTATACCTTGGACTATATTAAACGCATGTTTAGTAAATTTCATCCCCTACATGGCGATCGGAGATATGCTGAAGATGCCGCTATGATTGGAGGAATGGCCCTGCTAGATAAACATCCGGTTATGGTTATAGGTCAACAAAAAGGCCGCAACACCAAAGAACGCCTATATCGCAACTATGGCATGCCCAAACCTGAAGGATATCGCAAAGCTATCAGATTAATGGAAATGGCTGAAAAATTTAATCGCCCAATAATAACCTTTATAGACACCCCAGGCGCATACCCCGGAATGGGCGCTGAAAAAAGAGGTCAGGCTCAAGCAATTGCACATAATTTAAGAACAATGTCACGACTACAAGTACCTATTATCGTAACCATTTTAGGAGAAGGAGGTAGTGGAGGAGCACTTGCCATAGGGGTGGGTGATAGAATCCTCATGCTCCAACATTCTATTTATTCAGTAATTTCTCCAGAAAGCTGTTCGGCTATTCTGTGGAAAGACCAAGAACATACTAAACAGGCAGCTGATAGCCTTAAACTGACAGCGAGAGATATGCAACGCTTCAGAGTAATTGACGAAATTGTACCAGAACCTCAAGAAGGCGCTCATACTGATTGGGATCAAGCTGCACTTATTCTCAAGGATCACCTAATTCGAAATTTAAAAGAACTCACTTCTTTGAGTAAGAATAAACTTCTGAAAGTGCGTCGAGAAAAATTCCGAAACTTAGGAGATTTTCTAGAATAAGTAGACCTACCCATTAATTGGTCTATAAGGGTAGTTCATAAGCTCTTTTTTGCCCTTGTCGGTCCCACAATTCTATAATAGAAAACTTGATCAAATCGATACGAGGTACTCAGGACATTTTGCCTGGCTCAGTAGAGAGCTGGCAAAGAATTGAAACAATTGCTCGCCGGCTTTTCAAGCTATACGGCTACGGTGAGGTGCGTACTCCAATACTTGAAAATGCCGAACTGTTTTCGCGCACAATAGGAACTGAAACAGATATCGTACAGAAGGAAATGTATTCCATTGCTGATAGCAAAGGAAAAACCTTTAGTCTTCGTCCAGAAGGAACTGCACCAGTAGTACGAGCTTATCTTCAACATGGTCTCTTCCATGACGGACAGATCGACAAGCTTTACTATATTGGGCCGATGTTTCGTAGGGAACGTCCCCAAAAAGGACGTTATCGCCAATTTCACCAAATTGGTGCAGAAGTTCTAGGATCTGATCATCCTGCTATCGAAGCAGAAGTTATAGATATGTTATCCCTCTTTCTTCAAGAAGTGGGATTCACCTCTGGACAACTACTGATTAATTCTGTGGGAGACTCACAATGTCGTCCTTCTTATATAAAGCAACTTAAGAAGGAAATTGATAATCATCTTTCTGAATTTTGCTCTGACTGCCGTCGTCGCAGTGATGTTAATCCACTACGGGTATTAGATTGCAAATCACCTTCTTGTCAGCCATTAATAGAACAATTACCATCAATCTTAGATCACCTCTGTCATGAGTGTTGTCAACACTTTAACGAGTTTCGCCGCTATCTGGATCTGTATAAAATTAGCTATCGTGTAGAACCCCGCCTAGTTAGAGGTCTTGATTACTATATTCGTACAACCTTTGAGATGGTTGATGAACGAATAGGCCCGACACAAAATGCTATTTTAGGTGGAGGCCGGTATGACGGTCTATCCGAACTTCTTGGAGGACCCAATGAAAAGGGTTTTGGATTTGCTCTAGGAATAGAACGTCTTGCCTTACTACTTTCTGATGAGGAAAAAATTATACAGGATTACCAAAGATCTCAACCCGATATATTTTTAGCACATCTAGATAAAGCATCTTTTGAAGAATGCTTGAAAATTGTGCAACAACTACGTAACCAAAAAATATCTGCTTATGTAGATTTTGAACCTCGAAGTCTAAAAGCTCAGATGCGGTTAGCAAATCGTCTTAAAACACGTTATGTCTGTGTTGTGGGTTTAAACGAAATTGATAGTGGAACATTTTCTGTTAAGCGAATGTCTGATGGCTCGGAAATCTCTGTTAAACTCGAAGAAATTGCAGAACACGTCAAGGAGAAATAGGATTCGGGTTAAAGTCTTAATAAAGACTTTAACCCCTTTGATTCTAACTATACAAAATGGATCAGCTGAAAAATTTTAAGAGAAGCGTTTACTGTGGACTAGTAGACGAAAGTTATGTAGAAAAATCCATAACAGTTATGGGATGGGTTGACCGTCGCCGCGACCTAGGTGGCCTCCTCTTTTTAGACCTAAGAGATCATGAAGGAATTGTTCAAGTTGTAGTTCATTCAGATCAAAAACTTTTACTAGAAACAACCAAAGAAATCCGATCTGAATACGTTTTGGCTATAACTGGTGAAGTGGTAATGCGTAGCAAGGAAACAGTTAACAATGCAATTAATTCTGGCCAAATTGAAATACTGGCTAGCGAAATAGAGGTGTTAAATACTTCTGAAACACCTCCCTTCCCTATCACAGAAAAAGTAAATGCTTCTCAAGAAACTCGTCTACGATATCGATTTTTAGATCTACGAAGACAACGTCTTCAACGAAACATTCGCCTTCGACACCAAGCAACTTGGGAAATACGAAAATATCTCAATCAGCAAAAATTTCTGGAAATAGAAACCCCTATTTTAACGCGTTCTACCCCAGAAGGAGCACGTGATTATTTGGTCCCTAGCCGTCTCCATAATAATTATTTTTACGCCCTCCCTCAATCACCACAGCTTTTCAAACAGTTACTCATGATTTCTGGTTTTGAAAAATACTTCCAGATTGCCCGCTGCTTTCGTGACGAAGATCTGCGTGCCGACCGACAACCTGAGTTTACTCAGGTTGATATAGAAATAGCTTACCCACACATGGAAGATATTTTTAAACTAGTGGAATCACTATTATCTGACGTCTTCAAATTAGTTGACATAGAGATACCTAAACCCTTTCCTCGTCTAACCTATGCAGAATCTATTTCACGATATGGAACTGATCGCCCTGACACTCGTTTTGATCTAGAACTAGTTAATGTTTCAAAAGTTTTCCAGAAAACTTCTTTTCAAGTTTTCCGGAAAATTCTGGATGAAGGTGGTCAAATAAAAGGAATTAAAGTCCCAGGTGGAGTTAACTATTCAAGAAAACAAATAGACGATCTTTCTGCCCAACTAGACCTGAAATTAAG
>CAZASS010000007.1:23628-26610 GCA_964487835.1 uncultured Acidobacteriota bacterium
TTCAGAAGGCCTAAAGAGCTCTTTTCCAAAAACAATACCCTCAGATGAATTGGAGAAAATCAAACAAGCAGTAGAACTCAAAGAAGGAGATCTTTTCCTTATGGTTGCTGGGTTGAACATCAGTACTTCTCTAGGCAATTTAAGACTTCTTTTAGCTGAAAAGGAACAGTTAATACCTTCCGACCAATATTCTTTTCTATGGATCTATGACTTTCCCCTCTTTCAGTGGGATGATGATGAAGGACGGTATTTCTCCAGCAATCACCCCTTCACTTCACCTTGTGAAGAAGATGTACATCTTCTGGAAAAATATCCTGAAAAGGTTCGAGCACTAGCTTATGACGTAGTATTAAATGGTACTGAAATTGGGGGGGGATCCATTCGTATTCATCAAAAAAAATTACAGGAACAAGTCTTTAATATACTTGGCATACGTCCAAAAGAAGCTAAAGAAAAATTTGGTTTTTTACTGAAAGCTCTTTCTTTTGGGGCCCCACCTCATGGAGGTATTGCCCTAGGGTTGGATAGGCTGATGATGCTACTAGCGGGAGAAGATTCAATTCGTGATGTTATTGCATTTCCCAAAACAGCTAGAGCACTTGATTTGATGTGTGAATCTCCTTCTCCCGTTGATGAAAAACAACTACAAGAATTACACATTCCTTTAAACACAGACCAATAGAGTCTCAATTCTTAAACTCTTTATAAGAAAAAACCACGTTAGTATCTTGTTCTAAAAAGCTGTCATCGCCCCTAACTATAATCCGTCTTGTGGCAAACATTAGAATTCTTCCAGAGGTTCTAGCCCATCAGATCGCTGCTGGAGAAATAGTTGAGCGTCCATCTTCCGTAGTAAAGGAATTGCTAGAAAATGCTTTAGATGCGGAAGCTACTCAGATTGTTGTTGAGGCAGAAGAGGCCGGCAAACGACTATTATCAGTAAGAGATGATGGAATTGGCATGGACACTGATAATGCAAAACGTGCCTTTCAACACCATGCCACCAGCAAAATTCAATCTCTTGAAGATTTAGATCAAATTCAAACTCTAGGCTTTAGAGGAGAAGCTCTACCCTCAATTGCTTCTATATCCCGACTTTGTTTAAAAACAATAGATCAAATCAAAGCACAATCAAAGGAACCTTTGGGAACCCAGATTAAATACCAGGGTGGAACACTAGAGAAAGTTAACGAAATAGCCTGGCCAAAAGGGACAGAGGTTTTAGTAGAGGATCTTTTCTTCAATGTTCCAGCACGTCGAAAATTTCTTAAAACCGACGCTACCGAATTAGGGCATTTAACTCGCCAGATCACCCAATACGCCCTAGCTTACCCAAAAGTAGCCTTTAAGTTTATCCATAGAAAAAGAACTGTATTCGAGGCACCCACTGCGGACACTTTAGAAGATAGAATCTATGAAATTCATGGAGAAAAATTTTTAAAAAACTTAGTTCCCCTAGAATACGAAAAAGGAGGAGTGCACATATCCGGATTTACCTCTCTACCCCACGAACAACGCAGCAATGCTTCTAATCAGTTTCTCTACGTAAACCGTCGCATGGTAAAAGACAAGGTTTTAGCCCATGCCATTCGCATGGCTTATCAAGACCTAATTCCAACCAAATCCTATCCAACTATTATTCTTTTCGTCAAAATAAATCCGAAAGAAATTGACGTCAACGTCCATCCTGCTAAAACAGAAAACCGCTTACAAAATTCTAGTATTGTGCATAGAGCAGTCCAACATGCAATTGAATAAGCATTATCGAACCAAAAAGAACATCTATTTCAACAAGCTCAAGAAGTCCAGACCCATGGGATAGATAGCATTAACACAACCTCTACAAAAAATAAAACTACTTCGAATATCTCTAATTATTTCGACCGACATTCAAAAACGGGAGTCCATTTCCCTGACTTTTATCATCCTTCCTCTAAATCTTACCAAGATAGCACTCCCAGCAATACCTTTGTCACATCACATCAAGCGCATTCCGATAACATTCCGATAACTGATTATATAAGTCAATTACCAGTTGTCCTCGGCCAGTTCGTAGAAAGCTTCATAGTAGCAACAGACCGAGAAGGGGTGATTTTAGTAGATCAACACGTTGCCCACGAAAGAATTCTCTATGATCAAGCTATATCATCAATGGAATCATCTGAAAATGAACCAACTCAACGGTTATTGGTTCCCGTAACCTTTGAATTAAATGTCCAACAAAAAACAGCACTTATAGAAATATTGGATAACTTTAATGCTAATGGTTTCGAGGCTGAACAATTCGGCAGACAATCTATTGTAGTTAAGGGAGTTCCCGCATTTGCTAAAGACTGTGATGCTGATGCTTTAATTCAAGAAATCTTAGAAGGATGGGATCCAACCCAACAAGAATTAACCGATAAAGGGGCCTTAGTTAAACGCCTACGAGAAAAAATCGCCATTAGTCTTTCTTGCCGAGCTGCTATTAAAAATAAAACTCCTCAAACACAAGAAAAATTGCAGTGGCTACTTGATGAACTTTTCCGCTGTCAAAACCCCTTCACTTGTCCCCACGGTAGACCAATTATTCTCCGTGTAGGAATTGAAGAAATATTGCACGGGTTCAAACGGATCTGACATAAACTAAAAGACCCCTGCTTTTAAAAACAGGGGTCTAATTATAAATCCGGCAATGACCTACTTTCCCACACAGTCACCCGTGCAGTATCATCGGCGCTGGAAGGCTTAACTTCTGTGTTCGGTATGGGAACAGGTGTGGCCCCTCCGCTAAAATCGCCGGAAAATTCAAAAAATCAATGTGCAACAAAAAATTCTAGGTCAAGCCTCACGACCGATTAGTACAGGTCAGCTACATCCGTTACCGGACTTCCACACCCTGCCTATCAACCTCGTCGTCTCCGAGGTGTCTTCAGGCCAATTAACTTGGCGGGAGATCTTATCTTGAGGCAAGTTTCACGCTTAGATGCTTTCAGCGTTTAT
>CAZASS010000008.1:0-8851 GCA_964487835.1 uncultured Acidobacteriota bacterium
ATTTACTAGATATCGGGCACCAATATTAGACGTCATAATGACAATAACATTCTTGAAATCAATTGTATTTCCAAAAGAATCTGTGAGTTGTCCGTCTTCATACACCTGAAGTAAAAGATTAAAAATATCGAAATGTGCTTTTTCTATCTCGTCCAATAATAAAACCGAATAAGGATTTCTTTTAATCTTTTCAGTAAGCTGTCCTCCCTCTTCATGACCTACATATCCTGGAGGTGATCCGATTAACTTAGAAACCGAGTGTTTTTCCATATACTCAGACATATCTAGACGAATGAGAGATTTTTCACTGCCAAAGAGAAATTCAGCTAAAGATTTAGCCAATTCAGTTTTTCCAACTCCCGTAGGTCCCAAAAAAAGGAATGCTCCAACCGGTCTGCCAGGATTTTTCATTCCTGCTCGACTACGCCTAATTGCCCTACTGACAGCTGAGATGGCCCTATCCTGACTAATCACCCTTTTATGGAGATCATCTTCCATACGAAGCAACTTCTGCATTTCCTCTTCTCTAATAGAAACTACTGGAATACCTGTCCAGCGCGAAATAACCTCTTCCACATGCTCCTTCATTACATGGGAAGGAACAGGGCTTTCGCCCCTCCAACGTTCTTCAACCACCTGTAAATTTTCACGTTCAACAAATTCCTGATCTTTCAGAGTAGCAACCCGATCAAATTCCTTTGCTGAAATAGCATCATCTACTTGGTGAACAATTACTTTAAGTTTTTTCTGAAGTTCACTAACTTCCTCAGGAACTACGGTCGCAGATAACTTAACTCGAGCACCAGCCTCATCCAAAACATCGATAGCCTTGTCCGGCAGGTAACGATCTGTAATATAACGACTGGATTGATATACGGCGGCATGAATACTTTCATCCTCATACTTTACCTGATGGAATGACTCATAACGTCCTTTAATTCCATGAATAATTTGCAGAGTCTCATCCTCAGTAGGCGGAATTATTTTAATTGATTGAAACCGTCTTTCCAAAGCCCTATCCTTCTCTATAGAACGTCGATATTCATATGGAGTAGTGGCTCCAACACACTGAATTTCACCACGTGAAAGAGCAGGTTTTAAAATATTAGCTGCATCTAATGATCCCTCCGCTGATCCAGCACCTATTAATGTATGTACCTCATCCACAAAGACAATAAAATTAGGATTCTCTACTAACTCTTTCATAATTGCTTTCAACCGCTCTTCAAACTGTCCTCGATATTTAGTGCCTGCTACAACCAAGGAAATATCTAGAGCCAATATCTGCTTTTCAGAAAGCATTGCTGGAACTTCACCGTTAACAATTTTTTGAGCTAACCCTTCCACAATTGCAGTTTTGCCAACTCCAGGCTCTCCAATAAGTACTGGATTGTTTTTAGTTCGCCTACATAAAATTTGAATAACCCTCTCAGTCTCAGCATCCCGACCAATCAAAGGATCCAACAAACCGTTCATAGCAGCTTCTGTTAAATCACGGCTAAACTCAGTTAAAATAAGTGTGTCTTTCGACTTGGAAGAGGTTGGCCGTTCCTGGATAGCACCAGATAATTCTTCTCTGACACGAGAAAGCTTTAAGCCATTTTCCTGAAGAATCTCTGCCGCAACTGTCTTATCTTCGCGTAGTAAACCCAATAGAATATGCTCAGTACCAATGTAATTGAATAATAGGCGATCTTCCTCTTCATTAGCATAGCTAAGAACTCTCTTAACCTCATCACTCAATGGCAACTCTACAGAAGTAGAAACTTTGTCTCGAATTGAGGTTCTACTTTCCACCTGCTTTCTTACCTTTTCGAGAGCACTTTCAGCATAAGTAAAAAATCGACTTGTGAGGGCCTTATCTTCACGTAGAAGTCCCAGTAAAACATGTTCGGTTTCGATGCGACTTGAACCTAATTGACTTGCCTCATAGCGAGCAAAGAAAATGACACGCCTGGCTTTTTCTGTGTACTTTTCAAACATTAGCTTCTCTAGTGACTACTCCACTACACTTAACAACAACTCAAACCATTCTGTAAATTGACCCATCCGACACTATTATAATTCGCCTGATACAGGAGGTACAACTCACACGCTTTCTATAAGTCCCCCCTCATGAAGACACTTCTGGGAATCACACAAAGATGCAAGTGACTGACTATGCGTAACAACTATCGAGGTTAAATGATGTTGACGATGCACTTTTAAAAGAAGTTTGTAAATTGACTTTGACGTATGATCATCCAAATTTCCAGTAGGCTCATCAGCTAGCAATAATTTAGGATCTCCCACTAGAGCTCTTGCGACTGCTACCCTTTGCTGTTCTCCTCCAGACAACTCTCCTGGCTTATGTTCTAATCTTTTGCCAAGTCCAACTTCTCCCAACAAGCTTTTTGCTCTTTTTTCTGCCTGGTTAAAGGATAAGCGTCGAAGTAAAAGAGGAAACATGACATTTTCAATGGCTGAAAACTCTGGAAGTAAATGATGAAATTGAAACACAAATCCAATTTCAGTATTACGAAATTGAGACAGTTGTTCTCCCAACAAACAACCAACATTAACCCCCTGCAATAAAATACTTCCACTATCAGCTTGTTCCATTCCACCCACTAAGTGAAGCAAGGTACTCTTTCCAGACCCACTTGCTCCCGTAACCGCCAACATTTCGCCCTGTCTAACTTCAAGATTGAGATCCACAAGAATCTGAATATTTTCACTTCCAGACCTATAGGACTTACAAAGATTCTCTACCTCTAAAAAAGCAGTTTCCAATGATTAAAACTCCCCACTTCAATAACTTTTCTTCAGGATATTCCTGCAATCAAACCCATTACTATTCACTCGTATCTTAAAGCTTCAACTGGTTCTAATTTTGAAGCTGCACGTGCTGGATAAAGTGTTGCTAAAAAACTTATCAGGAGAGCCACAATTGAAACCAAAATCATATTTTCTGCACTCAGCTGAAAGGGAACGTACGGAATTGAATATATTTCGGGTTCTAAACGAAAAATTTGGTATCGGCCAAAATACCAAGCTGCTACACCTCCTAGCAAGTCTCCCAAAAATGTCCCAATCGCTCCAATAATCACTCCTTGAAGAACAAAAATAGTCATAATGGTTCGCGACGTTCCCCCCATGGCACTAATTATTGCAATATCATGACTCTTCTCCATAACCATTAACGTCAAAGTAGTCACAATATTTAGTGAAGCAACTAGCACAATAAGACCAATAGCAATAAACATTGCTAATTTCTCTAGTTCTAAGGCTGAAAATAGAGGCCGATTTAATTCAATCCAGGTATTAGTCCTATAATTATCACCAGCAATTCTTCGAATATTTTTTGCTACATCCTGAGCTGAATAAATATCTTTAATTCGGAATTCAAGAGTAGAAATCTGATTTGTCTCATATCCTAAAAAGCTTTGAACTGCCCTAAGAGGAACTAGTGCCCAGTTATAATCGTACTGCCACAACCCAGACTCAAAAATAGCGATAACACGAAAATTTTTAATTCTCGGCATCCTTCCCAATGGCGACAACTCTCCACTGACCCCGACAACACGAATAGTTTCCCCAACCAAAGCACCCAGTGATTGAGCTAACTCACTTCCCAATACAATTGAGGGCAAACCATTAGTTTGATCAAAAGAACTCAGGCTGCCATCAGAAATGTGAGGAATTAAAGTAGATATCCCCTCCTCCCCTGACGCTATCCCTTTTAAAACCGCTGCCTGTTGACGCATGTCACTCATTAGAAGAGCTTGTCCGTAAATGGTAGGTTGGATCTGGTGAATATCAGTTATAGAAGTAAAGTCTTCCATTAACTTCTGATAATTTGACAATGGCTCCTGAGTTGAACTAAACAAGTTAACGTGCGAGGTCGCACCCAATATCCGATTTTGAAACTCCTGTTGGAGTCCAGAATTTAAGGCCAATGCAATGTTCAGTGCAGCTACTCCCGCACTAACACCCATCACTGAAACAAGGGTAACTACAGAAATAACAGCTTGTTTTCGACGAGCACGCAAGTATCGAAAAGCAACAAAAAGTTCAAATTTCATACCTCAGACCGCAGATGGGGAAAAAGGATAACTTCTCTAATAGAACTAGAATTAGTCAGTATCATTGTCAAACGATCAATACCAATTCCTTCCCCAGCTGTTGGCGGCATTCCACAACACAATGCTCTAATGTAATCATCATCCACAACATGTGATTCTTCTTTTTCCTGTATTGAATCTTCAAGTTGCTTTTTAAAAATTTTTTCTTGTTCTTTAGGATCATTTTGTTCGCTGTAGGCATTGGCAAGTTCTAACCCTCCCACAAACAATTCAAATCGCTCTGCAAAACGAGAATCTTTATCCACTGTCTTAGAAAGAGGAGAAAGTTCAGCTGGAAAGTGATAAATAAAAGTTGGCTGAATCAGCTGTTTCTCAACCACATGATCAAATAAAGCAACTAACATTTGTCCCCAGCTATCATTCTCCTCAAAATCTAGATTAAGCCCTTCTAGAAAAGATTTCACTCTACTCCTATCGCACAATTCATCTTGACTGGGTGATTCTCCTTTCCAATATTTTTGAATGGCTTCTAGCATTGAATACTTATCGAACTTTTGAAAATTAATTATATGATCAGAAAATTCCACCTCAAGCCCACCACAAACCCTTTGGGTTACATTCTGTAATAACTCTTCCGTTAGATTCATCAACTCTTCAAAATCGCTATATGCTTGATAAAATTCCAGCATTGTAAATTCAGGATTGTGTTGTGTAGATATCCCCTCATTGCGAAAACTACGATTAATTTCATATACCTTTTCAAATCCACCCACAATAAGCCTTTTTAAATATAGTTCTGGAGCAATCCTAAGGAAAAGTTCCATATCCAAGGCCTCATGATGAGTTTTAAAAGGACGAGCCGTTGCTCCACCTGCAATTGGATGCATCATTGGAGTCTCTACTTCCAAATAACCCTTTTGACCTAAAAATTGCCTTATTTCGGAAACTATGCGACTTCGGCTGACAAAAATTTCTCTAATCTTTGAATTAACCAAAAGATCTAGATAGCGTTGACGATAACGAATCTCTACATCACTCAAACCATGCCATTTTTCTGGAAGCGGTTTTAAGGACTTCGCCAAAAAATTTAATTGATCAGCAAATATGGTTAATTCTCCAGTTTTGGTACGAAGAACAACCCCATCAACACCGATAAAATCACCAATATCTAGCAAACGGAACAATTTGTAAGCTTTTTCCCCAACACGGTCCTGCCGCACATAAATCTGGATGTTTTCACCTTCGCCAAGTAAATTTATAAATCCCGCTTTCCCATGACGTCGAAAAGTCATAATACGACCTGCCGTTTGAATTAAAGCCTGTTGCTTTTCTAGCTTCTCACCAGATTGTTTTGAAAATTCTTTTACAATTTGTGGAATACTGTGACTCAAGTCGTACTTATGGGGATAGGAATCATAGCCCAATTCGACAATACCTGTTAATTTGTCATGGCGCTGCTCTATCAAATCACTCTTACTTTCCATTCTCTACCTTCTTTAAATTTTGCAACTCCAACTCTTTGTGAATAGCATCCAAAATACCATTTACAAACTCACCTGAATCCTCGGCATTGTACCGCCGAGCAATCTCAATAGCCTCATCAATCACCACTGGCTTTGGTGTTTCAGTATAGAGAAACTCGCTGACTGCTACACGAAGAACATTCCGATCCACAACTGACATTCTTTCTAGCCGCCAATTTTGGGCATGGCGACGAATTAAATTGTCAATTTCATCTCGATTTTCAAGGGATTTCCGAAAAAGAAACTCAGCAAATTCATAACTTTGCGGAGACCCTTTTAAATCCTTAAAACAATTATCAAGAATTTCCTCAGGACTATAGTGAACCAGATCCTCTTGAAAGAGCAGTTGCAAAGCTAACTCACGCAACTTCCTTCGGCTGCCCATATCCAATAATCTAACCGTCTCCGGTTAGCCTCTCCATAAGAATGGCCATTTCAACGGCACAAAGGGCCGCATCGGCTCCTTTGTTGCCACGCTCTGTATCAGCTCTCTCTTCTGCCTGCTCAAGCGTGTCCGCAGTAATAACACCAAATGTCACTGGAAGATCATACTTCAACCCAACTTCTCCCACTCCACGACTGACCTGTTGACAAATATAATCAAAATGGGAAGTCTCTACTTGAATGACACATCCTAAACAAACAATCGCATCAAACTCACCACTTTGCGCTAGCTTTTGAGCTGCTAGAGGTATTTCAAAACTCCCTGGCACACTGACCATTTTGTACCGATTTTTTAAAGAAAGTTTTTTCAGTAAATCTATAGCTCCCATAAGCAGCTGTTCTGTAATAGACGAATTAAACTCACTCACCACAACAGCAACATTCAAAGTATCAATCTTCTGTTGAGGGAGTTTTTTTATTCTTTCATCTAAGTTTGAGTTTGTTCTTTTCATTTTCCTTTAAATTGGGGTTTTTTCCTGTCTGTAAAAGCCTGAATCCCTTCCTTTCCATCCTCTGTAGCACACGAAAGCGAAAAAAAAGTTGCTTCTAGTTGGGATGCTCTATCAAAAGGCATCTCCAAACCTCTATTAATAGCCTCAATTGCATATCGAATAGCCAGAGGAGCATTATCTCCTATTTTTAAAGCCAACTTACGACTTTCTGAAATCAAATCCTTCAACAACACAACGTGGTTTACCAGACCAATTTTCTCGGCTTGTTCGGCACTAATATTTTCTCCAGACAAAATCATTTCCATTGCCCTGCCCTTGCCTATCAATCTAGATAATCTTTGAGTGCCTGCATAACCAGGAATTACACCTAATTTAACTTCAGGAAAACCTATTTTAGCCTCCCTTGCCATCAAGCGTATATGACAAGACAACGCCAACTCACACCCACCTCCCAAACAGTAGCCATTGATGGCCGCAATTACGGGCTTTGGAAAATTCTCAATAGTTTCACAAACCACCTGACCTCTGATCGATTTGTTTCTAAAATCTATCAAATCCAATTGTGCAAGTTCTCTAATATCCGCTCCGGCTACAAAAGCTTTATCACCACTCCCAGTAATAACAATTGTTGCCACATCATCTTTCTTCATCCTTTCCTGAAACACTTCATTTAGCTCTTTCAATGTCTCTTCATTCAAAGCATTAAGAGCCCTCGGACGATCAATAGTGATTAAGGCTACTCCGTTATCTATTACAACTTTTAAATTCTTCAACTTACTCATTTGAACAATGTAGGCAACCTTATTCTATTTCCTTTTGTTTACCTCTAATTACTCTTCCCCAACATCACCGAAGATCGTCATTCCCCTAGCCAAATAATGCAAACCTGAAATAACTGTCAAAACAAATGTCGCATAAAAAAGCATAGTGACACCAGAAAACTCTAATTTTTAATTACTTAGTAACATTACAACTAATTCTGTTTCCAATTGAATAAATGTCGTCGCCTTACCAAAAACAGAAGGTGAAAATAATCTTTTTTCAATGGCAAGATTAATAATCATTACACTAATTACCAGTAAAATATCCCGGCCAATAACCGTAATTGTCAACCATGCAGGAATTTTGACCACTAGCTCCAATCCATCTATAGATAAAACAATAAACGAACTCATAATCAGTAACTTATCGGCAATTGGATCTAAGAAGGTGCCTAGAGGTGTTTTTTGTCCAAATCTACGAGCAATAAATCCGTCCAGAAGATCAGTGAGGCCAGCCAATACAAAAACCATTAATGCCCCTCCAATATAGTCGTAGACAATTAGGAGTACAAAGAGTGGCACAGAAACCATTCTTAGGATAGTGAGTTGATTGGCTGATGTCATTGGAACTTCCCGAGACCGTACCAGAGAGACCCTGGTTATTCTTTATGCAAGTCACGGTGAACTAAGTCGATCTTGTTATGCTTTTGCTCAAGACGATGTTTGAGTTCGTTTACCACGACTACCGATCGGTGTCTACCGCCAGTACATCCGATAGAGACCGTCAAATACTTTTTTCCTTCCTGTTCAAATCTGGGCAAAAGATATTCTAGCATGTCGTGAATTCTAGAGAGAATTTCCTCTGTTTCTTTATGTTTCTTAACGTAATCCGCCACCACTTTTTCATTACCTGTCTTAGCCTTAAGATGGTCGATAAAATTTGGATTAGGTAAAAACCTTACATCAAAAACCATATCGGAATTGGGAGGTATTCCATGTTTGTGACCAAAGCTAATTAATGAAACTATTGGTCTATTAATCTGCATCTCTTTTTGAAATTTTTCATGGATAAACTTTCTCAAATCATGAACAGAAAATTCAGTACTATTAATAATTAAATCAGCTACACCTCGAATATCAGAGAGACTTCTTCGCTCCTCCTGAATACATTTCAGTAATGGTTGGTTCTTGGAAATTGGATGAATACGTCTAGTCTCACTATATCTTCTAAGCAAAACTTCATCGCTTGCATCGATAAAGATAACAATTCCATCTTCTGAAATTTTTTTAATTTCATCAATAAAACATTTTAAATCGGACGAATCTTTACTCAAACGAATATCCATAACAATGGCAAGCTTTTTAATTGTCTTTTTAGAAGCCTCCGAAATCTGAACTAAATGAGGGATAAGAGCTACAGGCAGATTATTTGTGCAAAAATACCCCAAATCTTCAAATGCCTTAAAAGCCGTATGCTTTCCAGAACCACTCATACCGGCAATAATAACCAAGGAAACGAGAGACTTAACTTTTTCTCCCGTAGCAATTTGATGGGCTAGAACTTCGGAAAGAATTCTAATATTTGCCACAGGACAGATTATAGTTAG
>CAZASS010000008.1:8861-26112 GCA_964487835.1 uncultured Acidobacteriota bacterium
GGAAAGAACAAACACCTTTTTCACGCGGATCTAAAGAATTTATAAAATACAATACTTCTCCCAAAACTAACCTTCCAATTACTTGGGAAACGTCGTCGAACTTCACATATTAATGCTGGCTGAAGGCATTTACCTTTCTATCTCTAGATCCAGGAATTTTCAACTGATCACGATACTTAGCCACTGTCCGACGGGTTATTTGAATCCCTTGATCATTCAACACCTTTGAAATTTTTTGATCTGAAAAAGGTTTCTCCTGATTTTCATATTCGATTATCTTCTTAATCTTCTCCTTCACATGAGCTACCGAAACATCCTTACCTCCCAGTCCCTCAATCCCAATAGTAAAAAATTTTCGCAACTCTATTATCCCTTGCGGAGTATGCGCATATTTGTTGACCACTACACGACTAATTGTTGAAGAATGCACCGCTAATTCCTCCGCTACATCCTTAATTAACATAGGACTAAGATGGATTATGCCCTTGTCTAGAAAATTCTGCTGCCGCCTGACAATAGCTGAACAAACTCTATAAATCGTCTCTTCTCTCTGATCTAAACTTCTCAACAATTCGATAGCAGAACGTACTCGCTCCTTAATAAAATTTTTAGTCTCCTTATTTGTATCCTTACTCTTTACTAAATTCCTATATACGCGACTAAGACGCAATTTGGGCAAATTATCTTCGTTTAAAACAATTTGATACTCGTTATCAACCTTATAGATATAAACATCAGGCTGGATGTAAATTGTTTTTTCCGCTGCATATTTTTCGCCTGGTTTGGGGGATAACCTGCGGATAATATCTAAAGTTTTCTGAACCTCTTCAAGCTCACAATCTAACTCTTTAGCAACTTCATCAAATTTTTTAGCCTGAATCTGTGGAAGATAGTTCTGGACTAGTTTTTCTGCCAGAGTGTCCTTTAAACCAGCCGCCCAAATCTGAATAATTAGACATTCTTGTAAATCACGACTTCCTACTCCTACAGGATCAAAGCCCTGGACCATTGCTAAAGCTTCTTCAACAATCACCCTTGCAACATTTAGCGCCTCTACAATCTGCTCTACTGAAACACTCAGATATCCATTCTCATCAATATTTCCAATAATAAAATAGGCAACTTCGTGTATTTCACTAGACACTCCAGACAGATTAAGTTGCCAGTTCAAATGATCGCTTAGAGTGGATGGCTTCGCTAAAAAGACATCAAAGGAGGGTCGGTCATCTCTAGATTCCCACTCACGAACACGTGTGCTAGGATTTAAGTACTCACCAAAAAAATATTCGTAATCAAAGTCGTCATACTGATCCCTATCTTCTTCAACATTTCTGACTTGATCAATTGGCTCGGAAGTATCGGTTTCAGAAGAATCTGAATCCTCTTCAAGAACTGGATTTTTGGCTAATTCTTCATTCAGAAGATCCGCCAGCTCTAGCCGATTAAGGGTAAGCAGTTCAATCTTTTGTAACAGCGATGGTGTCATCACCAAGCGCTGAGATAGTTTAAGGTCGAGAGCAACCCTTAGCCGGTTTCTCCTAGCCATCTATCCCTACTTTCCCAAACTGATCTAAAATTATTGAAAATCTGTATTTCTTGAAATTTCGTGGCCCAAAAAAAATTATATTTCCTGACAGAGGCACCACATATGAACTCGTTGGCTGTATTTCAGTATAGTTGAAAGTTTTCCCCAAGGTAAACTTTCCGGACCTCAATATCGGAAGAAAGGACGTCAGGAGTTCCTACTTTAAATATGGTTCCCTCTTTAATGATGTAGGCTCTTGAAGTAATTTTGAGAGTTTCCCGTACATTATGGTCAGTTATCAAAACCCCTATATTGTTTTCCTTAAGCAACATTATAATTTTTTGAATATCTAACACTGCAAGTGGATCAATACCTGCGAATGGTTCATCCAAAAGAACAAAGGCAGGTTTAATCACCATGGATCGAGCTATTTCTAAACGTCTACGCTCACCCCCAGAAAGAGTATATGTAGCATTTTTTCTGAGCGCTGAAAGACCAAATATTTCTAATAATTCACCAACTCTCTGATCGACTATACCAGGCGACCAATCCAATGTTTCTGCAATTGCATAAAGATTATCTTCCACTGAAAGTTTACGAAAAACTGAGGGCTCTTGAGGTAAGTAACTAATTCCCCTTCTTGCTCTTCGATACATAGGCCAAGATGTAATGTTTCTATTGTCTATATGAACACTTCCACTATCAGGCGAACTAAGACCGACAATCATATAAAAAGTGGTGGTTTTACCGGCACCGTTCGGCCCCAACAACCCCACTACTTCACCTGAAGTAAGATCTAAACTGACATCATTAACGACCTTTCTACCCTGATAAGACTTATTCAATTGGCGAATATGCAGAGTGGATGTGTTCTGTTCGGTCATCATCTAGCTCTCTGCTCCATGCCTTCCACCAAAAACCGTTCATCTCCGGTAAAGAAAGTTAACGTACGACCGCTAATCCTACCTTGACCAGGTTCAACTACCCAAGCAGGATCCCCCGTCATTATCACCTTTTCTTGTGATACAAAATGCACTGCCCTCTCCCCTTCAGCTTCCCTAGATTCTCCAGTAATCCTTACTCCTCCCCAAGCTATCACTTCCTTTAACCTCTCTGAAGAATTATCAAGTTCAGAAATATATTCTACTGAAGGCGCTATCACCACAAAATCTTGCATATCCACTTCTACTTGCCCTTCATACAGGGCTCGCCTCTCTTCATTCTGATAAAGCAAATGATTTGCTGTAACTCGATATTTACCCATATCATCTTCATCTTCACCACTAAAAATACTTTCCACCTCATCTTCAGCCACTAATTTTCGTTCTTGGTGGTTATACTTAATGGTCTTTCCAGTAATAAAATGCGAATTGTAAACCATCTTAGGATTGGACAAATACTCTATCCACCCGCTTTCTGGAACTATCTGCATCCGCTCCGAAGTAATTACAGCTGGTTCACTTTCATCATGGAGCAAACTCTTCACATTACCAAAAGCCCAAATATGACCTGTCTCCTGATTTAGACTAAATCGATCTGCAATTGTCTCATAAGGACCTTCAGCCTCCCCTATCTTTAATACAGAAGCATCTTTTCCCATAATCTCAATCATCTTAGTCTTCGGACTAAAAACCGCTTGCTCTGATTTTAGAGCAATCTTGACAGGCTTCTATCGAAGAAAACGAAATTCGCCAGACTGAATAGCCTTTTCCATCAAGCCTTCTTCATAGAGAACTTTCAAATACTCACTTGTCATGCTTTCAACTTTGTCTTCTTCTTTGAAATCCAGCACCACATCACCTTCAGCTGCAATATATTCAAGCAATCCCTTGTCGTATTCCAATTCAACCCAATCTTTTGCAGACAAACTACGATTATTTAACAAATTCTCCATTCTGACTTTCACATCCCCCAATGCTTTAATATTCCCTAAACTCTGATCGGGATGAAGTTGCACATGTAGTCTTGCACAAAAAACCTTCTGCTCCACCTCGTCAATTTGATTAAAAACCTCAACTTGGCCTTGAAGATTTATCTGACGAAATCGTTGCCCTGCTTTAAAAAAGAGCACCTCCATTTTTTGGGATTTGCCAACCCCGAAATCTGGAGAAACCATTTGAACATTTCCCTGTGCAATAAATTTTCTCAAACCGCCCTGTGACTTCTCCGACCGAGCCAGTGGATAAACAACAATTCTATCTGCATCAACATTACGTTTCACTCCATTCAGCTGCTCGACATAAGAAGCTCTCTGAGCTAATTCATCAAATTCCTCTCCCAGAATTTCAAAATAGCTAATATCATCAGAACCGGTCTTGAAAAAGATGTTAATATTCCGTCCTGAAAAAGTCCTAAAAGAAGATAGATTGAGTTGGGAATGACCTTCACTTAGCATTTTTTGAGCTAAACCATCCTCTCCCATAAATACAGTAATTTTCTCTGCCTCCAACCGTGACTCAGCACCTAACATCTCAGCCTTTCTAATAAATTCTATGACCTGCATATCGAGCTTATAGATGGCTTCCCTTCCTTTTATTCGAATATCACTTACATTGGACAAATACTCCACTTCCATCCCCTCAACAATTTTAATTTCCTGATTCGGAATATCGTAGAACATAGAATTTCCTTTTCCTCTAAGCTTTCTTTTTTCAAAGAGGAATTCATCTTCTATTGTCATCACCTCCCTACCGAGATCAGCATTCACTCGCTTTGAGAAAATTCGCGTACTATCAGCCAAGCTAACTTGTACATTGCCAAAAAATTCAACCAGTTTTTCTTTTTCCCGATAAATGGCTTCCTGACCTGAAATGGTATCAACGGGCTGTCCTAATTGATCATAATGAATTAATTTAACATCTTGAAGTTGATGAAAATCATTAATCGTTTCAGTACTAACATCTGCATATACTTTAAAAACAACACGACCACGCTTTCGCTCAGTATATTCAAACTCTGTACTATGTCGGCTTACTTGAGGATCTAACATCTGAACGGAGGGAACCATTTCAGTTGGCTCGTGACGAGACATTAGATTCCAAATTATTGCTACTCCACCAACTGCAATAACAACAATCAAGACAACACGTAGTAATTTTACCAATCGCATCTTTTCTCTACCTTAATAATTTTATAGAGCTGATCGTAACCGGCACCACGAGCCGGTAAAGGAGACACAGAATGTTTCTCCTATGTAGATCCAGGTAAATCCAAATCTTGAATACCCAGTAGTAGTTTTTCTTGTCCTTTATAACGGTCCCGCTCCATGGTATAAGCAAGATCCACTTGGGATGCATCGCCTATCGTATCAGCGAAGTTACCATTTTTCCACCAAATGGCATCTACTTGAGAGCCGTTACATTGGACTTTCAATTTTAAATGGTGAGTCTTAAGTACCCATGGGCCACCTGTAATATTCATCTTTTGAGAGACAAAAACGGGAACTGAATTTCCTTTACCAAATGGGGCTAGCTGCTGTATTTGATCATACAACAAACTAGAAACCTTTTCGGGAGGCACCACCCACTCTATAGGCAAAGAGGGAAGTAATTGATCATCAGAAAGTCTTTTACTGGCAAAAACATCTAAACGCCTTGTCAATGTACAACCAACAGCTTGAGGATGCCCCCCATACTGGACAAACATATCCCTACAATCATCCAAAGCTTCTACTAAGTCAAACCCGGGAATACTACGCCCAGATCCTTGGCAGTTTTCTTCTCCGATCGACACCACTAAAGTAGGCCGATAGAATTTCTCTGCCAAACGCGCAGCCACAATTCCAATTACACCACGATGCCAATTCTTTCCTGCTACCACTAAAAATTTTTTCCCCTCAATATCAGAATCCTTACTCAATTTTTTTTCAATTTCTTCCAAAATACGCTGCTCCTCACGTCTTCTGAGTAAATTCTTTTCATTCATTTCCCTAACTATGGCCTGCGCTTGAGATTTTTCTCTAACTGAAAAAAGATCAACTACTTCTCGACCACCACCCATACGAGTTACAGCATTAATGCGAGGAGCTAACTTAAAGGCTATATCTGAAGGACTAACTTTTTCTGTAATACCCGTCTCTTGCAAAAGCACCTGCAATCCTAAGTTATGAGGATTACTCAGACCCTCCAAGCCAAATTTAACAATGACACGGTTTTCTCCCGTAATTGGAACAGCATCTGCAACTGTTCCAACAGCTACCATTTTTAAAAAATGCTGAAGAACATTTTCCCTACTAGTGCCACGGAAAAGTGCCTGTATAAGTTTGAATACTACTCCAACTGCAGCAAGATTTTTTTCCGGGTAACTACAATCGTCCTGCTGAGGATTCAAAATCGCCAAAACATCCGGCAAACTTTGATCGGGAAGATGGTGGTCTGTGATAATAAAATCCATTCCCAATTTGCGAGCAACTTCAGCCGCTTCAAAAGCCCGCATACCGTTGTCTACACTAATCACCAAGCTGCACCCATCTATGTGGGCTCTCTTGAGAACCTTACTGCTAATCCCATACCCTTCCTGAAGTCGATGTGGCAAGTGATACTCAGCTGGAATACCTAACATCTCAAATGCTCTTTTCAAAATTACTATGGATGTAATACCGTCCACATCGTAATCACCGTAGATTAGAACTTTTTCTTTGCGATCTCTGGCACATAATATTCGTTCCACTACTTGACTCATGCCCTTCATCAAGTAAGGATCATGTAAATCTTGAAGTTTAGGGTTAAAAAAAGTCAAAGCTTGATCTGGATTTGCAAATCCGCGCTGAATTAGAAGATGGGCTACTAAGGAAGAAACCCCTAACTGCTCAGCAAGCAAACTAACCTGCTCGGGTGGACTGGATAGGACATTCCAACGAAATCTCACAAATTTATGCTAGCAGCCCAGTCTGTCATCAAGGTTGCCACTTCGAATCCAATCATAGTAGTCAAATAAAGACTCCAATGCACTCACTCTTTGATTCACAGCAAACAAGATTTACATAACACCAAATCTTTAGAATTATTCCTTAAGAGTTCCCTCTAAATCCCGTGCTTCTTGACTTAATGCCACTACTTCATCACTTTCAAGATTAACAGACCAAACAAAGTGTACCTCCTGACCATCTTCGTTTTGTGTACTTCCGCTGCTGTCAATCACCATTGATTGTCGAATTACCGTAATATCAATCCAAAAATCAGGAGCATTATCCTTTAAAACACTCCATGCCTTAAATTTAAATTCAGGAAGGTATCCATCTATCAACTGATTTATTAGATCAGACTTCTTTCGGAGCAAATCATACGCCTGTTCACTTGCTGAATTTTTCACCAAGGGAATTGAGGTAAATGTACTGAATGGATCTCTTGCCTTTTCCCTGCTTCTTTGCTTAACAACACTATTTGGATTCGCAAAAATTGACTTTGCAGAATCTTCAGATTTCAAACTATCAGAGTTGAAAGTAATCTGTGAATCTTTAACGGGAGAAAGCTTTGGTGGAGGAGGGTCTAATCTAAATATTTTGGATTGCTTAAAATCAAAAAGATTTATCCATCCCTCCCCCAAAAAAGTAATTAATTGAAGTCGATTGCTTTCCGAAACTAATAAAAATACCGATAAAATAAGCATCCCCAATGTAACTGACCAGCAAGTGTAATACTTCCATTTTTCGGAATTTGATTTACTCGAATAATCTCTTTTCCCGCGGGAAGATTGACGCAACAATTCAGCTTGTTTTTTTAACTTCTCCAAACTTTGTTGGGTCGTATCAGATTTTGTCATTGGTATTAGTTTACTTAGAGCTCACTCCACTTCTTTTCTGAAGATAAGCGTTAATGAAGGAATCAATTCCTCCATCCAATACCGATTGAACGTCTCCAACTTCAAATTTTGTTCTATGATCTTTAACCATCTGGTAGGGCTGTAGAACATAAGATCGAATCTGACTACCCCAAGAAATATCAGATTTAGAAGCTTCCATTTCATGCAGCTCTTCTTTCTTTTTTTCTAACTCCAACTCGTAAAGTCTAGATCTAAGAATTTTCATGGCAGTATTCTTATTCCGGTGCTGAGAACGTTCATTTTGACACTGAACTACTATGCCAGTCGGTAAATGAGTAATACGGACAGCTGAATCTGTTACGTTGACATGTTGTCCCCCAGCTCCTGAAGAACGGTAAGTATCAACTCGTAAATCTTTCTCATCAATCCGGATATCCACATCCTCTTCTAATTCCGGCGTAACAAATACAGAAGCAAATGAAGTATGGCGTCTTGCCCCTGCATCAAAAGGAGAAATTCTCACTAAGCGATGAACTCCAATCTCGGCTGAAAGATAACCATATGCAAAATCTCCTTTCAGCATTAGAGTGACAGATTTTATACCGGCTTCTTCACCGGCCTGGTAATCAGTAACTTCGGTCTTGTAACTGTGTCGCTCTGCCCAACGCAGGTACATACGAGATAACATCTCAGCCCAATCCTGACTTTCAGTTCCTCCAGCCCCAGGATGAATTGTAACAATTGCATTATTTCTATCGTGTGGCCCAGATAGCAGAGCCTTAAATTCCGTTTCTACTACTCTCTTATTAAGTTCCGAAAGTCGATTCTGAATATCTTCAGCCGCATCTTCCCCCTCTTTTGCTAATTCGATTAAAACTTCCACATCGTCGAGAAGAACCTGAAACTCTTCAGCAACCTGAAGAGTTTCTTCTAACTGACTACGCCGCTGCATCAATTCTTGAGATTTTTCCCCTGCTTGCCAAAATGCAGGATCCGAGATTTGATTTTCAATTTCAGCAAGCTGACTTCGCTTTCGCTCTATGTCAAAGATACTCCCAAAGATGAGATACTCTCTTCTTTAAACTCTGATAATGTTCCTCAAAATCATCGTAATGCTCTTGCATATATTACAAACCTTGATATCCCTTTCTATTTTTCTCTTTCATCAATGAGTTTTTTAGGGTTTCGAAACCACATCGTCGTAGCTAGTAGCAACGTAATCATCACAACCAAAACATTAGGCCATTCTCCAACCTGAGAGTAAATTGAATGGTGTAAAGTTCCTGAAATTGTGGTCTCTAGAATACCTTCTTTAAAAAGTCCTAATTCGCTGTTAATTCGGCCCAACGGATCAATAACAGCCGAATATCCACTATTTGCACATCGCAAAAATGGCCTGCGGTTCTCAATAGCACGGAAAGCACCTATTTCCAAATGCTGACGCGGCGCTGCACTACGCCCGTACCAAGAATCATTAGTAATATTCACAAGTACCTGAGCCCCTTCTTGGACGAATCAACGACTCAACTCGGGAAAGATGCCTTCATAACAAATTAGTGTACCGAAAGAAATATTAGAAATACTGGCAATTTCACTAGAACGACCTGCTGAATACCGACCAACTTCCTGGACCATTGGTTCAAAAATAACTCCCAACCAATCTTCCATGGGAACGTACTCCCCAAAAGGCACTAACCTTTGTTTGTCATAGCGATAGGACTGTTGGCCACCAGAGTCCAGAAGAATTGCACTATTAAAATAATGGTTTGGAGTTTCTTGTTCTATAGAGGTCGTATTGAACAGGAGATAAGCCCCTAACTCAGCCACCTGTTTCTTCCAAAAAGTTGTGAAATAAAAGTTTTCTCCATAAAAAAAAGGGTTAGGAGCCTCTGGGAAAATAACCAAATCAGCTCCCTTATTTACAGCCTCTCTATAGAATTTTGGCATATCTTCAAAGTATTTCTTTGCATAGTACTCGTTGCTTCCCAACAAATTGATATTGGGTTGAACAAGTACAGTTTTAACTTGTGATTCAGAATAATTAAACCCGGTAGAGTACCGATAAAATCCGTAAAGATTTCCTCCCAAAAACATTAGGGACAACAAAAAAAGAGGCCTTACTGATCTCAATTGAATGGAAGCTATAAAACAACAGTTCACTGCTACTATAAGTAAGGAAACCAGATACACTCCTCCCAAATCTGCAATTTGAATAATCCACCCATAAGGATATTGGGAATATCCCAATATCCCCCAAGGAAAGCCATCAGCAAAATAATTGCGACATAACTCAGTCAACACCCAAAACCCCGGGGCACAAATCAATGCACCTATAAGTGATCTATCAACCATCCACCTAACCAACACTGAAAAAGGCGCTAAAATCACACTCATGCCCACTAATAACAAACAATATGACACTAGTGCTACAAACCAACTCAAGCTACCGTAAACAACCAACACTTCAGGAATCCAATAAAGAATTCCCCCAAAATAAACTGTCGTCATCACTAGATGTCCAAGACATAACAACTGCCAAGATGGTTTTTGCAAAACAAAGTAAAGATAAGGCACAAGTCCAATCCAAGATAAAAAGAAAAGAGAAAAACTTGGGAAAGATAAAAAAAGAGCAATTCCAGATAGCAGGGACAAGCCTACAGCTGAAATTACGGGCTGCTGAATCAATTGATTTTCTTAAGAAAGGTAAGAAACCCGTCTTCTCGTAATTTTTTTTCCATTTCAAGAGCACGAGTGTTTATTTCAAAGCGACCAACCCATACTCGATAATACCGATCTCCAGAAGAAGGAATAATCATTTTGGCAGGATATCCCTTGGCCTTTAAGCTAAGTAAAATTTTTTGGGCATCTTTTTCCGCCGTAAGAGCTGCCCCTTATACTGTATATGCTTCTGATGTGTTTTCTTCAGTTTGCTCTTCTGGTACGACCGTCTTAGACCCTGCTTGAGCCAAACCAATCGGACTCTGCTCACTAATTGGATCCTTTAATGCACTATAAAAATCGAGCTGAGTCTTGACATTCTGCACTGGAGTCTCACTGATAATTCGATCTTCTGAATGAGGATTGGCTTCTACAAAACGTTCTTTGCCGACAAACAGTCCGAAAAGAAAAAATAGAAAAATAAAACCAAAAACTACTCCATACAATTTGAAAGCTTCTATAAATTCCGACTGTACTTTCAATATATTTCCCTATTATTTCTAACTAAGAAGGCACCTAGCATACTGATATTTAGTGAAAAAACAGTCTTAAAACTCTGTCTCATATCAGTCTCTATGAATGGTAGCATTACAAAGAGATATCTGACAACTCTGCTGGTCTGTTTATAAATCACTTAATATCTAGTCAATACAACAACTTTCCCCAATCCAAAATCTCCCCCAAATACTAAAACTTCCGTACATTAAATAATAACTTTGGCAGTCTAATAGAACCAACACAGGTATAATGAAAAAGCAGATGGTAAAAATACTTTTTTTTGCTTCCTTGAAAGACTTGGTTGGCAAATCAGAAATAGAAATTAATCTTGAAGAAAAAGCTTCTGTAAGGGACGTTTTTCAAAAACTGCAGATTCGTTATCCATCACTTAAAAAATATGAAAATATACTTTTGGTAGCTGTTAACCAAGAATATTCAAACCTAGATACTCCTATCTCTCCAAACGATGAAATTGCTTTCTTTCCTCCTGTCAGTGGAGGTGCATTGTGATCAAAATTGTAGAAGGTATTATTGATCAACAGGAAGTCATTCAAACTGTTTCCTCAAACAAATCAGGAGCCTTGGTAACCTTTGACGGCACGGTGCGTGACAATGCCCGAGGTAAACAAGTTCTTTATCTTCATTATGAAGCTTTTCCAGACATGGCTATTAAAGAAATGGAGAAAATTTGTGATGAAGCCATACAACAATGGCCTCTTGAAGGAATATCCATTGTTCATCGAATCGGGCGCATGGAAATTGGTGATAGCAGCGTCTTTATCGCCGTCTCTTCTGCCCATCGAATAGATGCTTTTAAGGCATGTCAATTTACTATTGATACTCTAAAAACAACCGTCCCTATTTGGAAGAAAGAACATTACGAAAACGGAGACATTTGGATAGAAGGATATAACCAATGAATGCAGCAATAATAACTATTAGCGATGGATGCTATCATCAAAAAAGAGAGGATACCTCTGGCCAAGCTCTGTCTCAACTACTCATTGATAACCAATGGACAATAAACCCCACAAAAATTGTTCCAGATGAAATTCAAGAGATACAGAATCAAATAACAGAACTAAGTGGAAACAATGACATAGATCTTATAGTTACCACTGGAGGAACTGGATTAGGTCCTCGCGATGTAACTCCAGAGGCCATCAAACCACTTCTTGAAAAAGAGGTACTTGGTCTAGCCGAATTAATGCGCCTAAGAGGTCTCGAACAAACCGATTTTGCTGCTCTTTCTAGGTCCTTGGCAGGATCTAGACAAAAAACTCTTATTCTAGCCCTCCCAGGAAGTCCCAAAGGGGCTATAGAATCTTTACAAGCAATCCTAAAGCTAATTCCACATGCAATTGATCTGCTTCAAGGGCGCACCCAACACAACAAGTAACAGATAAGAATCACACTTTATTTAAACTATAAAGATTGTCGACCTGAAAGAGCTCGAGAAATGGTAACTGGATCGACATACTCCAAATCACTTCCTACTGGAATGCCAGAAGCTATTCGAGTAATTTCAATATCAAGAGGTTTGATAAGTTTTGACAGATACAGAGCTGTAGCTTCCCCTTCACTAGTAGGATTGGTTGCAACTATAACTTCTTCTACCTGACCATCCTTAAATCTTTCAAATAAATTCTTTAACTTCAATTCCTCAGGACCAATCCCATTTATAGGAGAGATCGCGCCATGCAAGACATGGTACAGGCCCTTATAAATACCCGTTCTTTCGATAGAAAGAACATCGTAAGGCTCCTCAACAACACAGATCACTCGAAAATCACGATTAGCGCCACTACATATCTGACAAGGATCCTCACCAGAAACATTATTACACTTAGAACACAGTACTAAGTTAGCTTTTAAATGGGCGATAGCTTCAGCCAACCCTAGACACTCTTCAACAGGTCTACGAATTAAATGAAAGGCCAAACGCTGGGCTGACTTGATTCCAATTCCTGGCAATTTTTTCAGCTCATTAATCAACTGCTGTACAGGATCTACTGGATTGTCCATTTGCCTACCCTTCTCGTCATCAAGACAAACCTGGAACCATCCCGCCAAGCCGGGAGCTCAAGGTATCATCTACCTTGCGAATACCATCATTAACAGCTGTTAAAACTAGATCCTGCAACATTTCTACATCATTGGGATCAACTGCTTCGGGATCGATATGAATTGAAAGAAGTTGCTTGGTTCCATCCATAGTAATATTAACCACTCCCCCACCAGCACTGGTCTCAATTCTCAGTTCTCCCATCTCTCCTTCTAACTTTTCCTGCATAGCCTGAGCCTGCTTCATAAGTTTCTGAATATTCTTCATTCCCATGACTACTCCTCCATTTTCTTTTCAACAATAACTTTTCCCGGGAAAGTTTTGACAAAGGCTCTGACCTTGGGATCTTGAGTGGGATCAGTTTCTTCCGCTTCTTTATCAACAGATGTTAGTAATTCTACTTTAATTTTCGGAGTCGAATTCGTGACTTTAGCACATATTCTGGCCAACTCTTCTTGGCTTTTTCCCTCCAGTAAAAGATCCCTGTGAAAACTTTCTTTAGTCTCAAAAAAAACAGAAAGTTTATCCTCACTCAATTTAATTTCGGAAGCTTGCTGCATTGAATGACAAAGACGTGGACTGTTCTGATTTAATTCAGAAAGAAAATCAGAAATCAATTCATTGGAACCGGAAGACTTTAATTTTTGATTACTATGAATCGAAGAAGAAGCATCCTCTGCCTCTTTCTCCTCAGAATCAGTAGTGGCCTCAACAGATAGAGTCTCCAATAGACCTTGACTATCTCCCTGAAGATTATTAGACACCTTATTCAAATTAGCATCTTCTCCCGAATCCAACCTTGCCACAACTTCCTCAAGCAAAGGCAATTGGGACAACTCAATCAGCTTAACTAAAGTCATTTCTAAATGGACATATGGATGAGAATGATATCGCAGCTCATCCTCACAACTAACCATCAAATCGTAAAAACGAATTAGATCGACACTAGAAAATTCATTTGCCTGCTTATCCAAATTTTCTTTATCACTGTCAGGTAAATCCAACAAACTCTCTTCCCAGCCCGTTACTTTATACACCATAATATCTCTAAAGCGACGGGCCAATTTTGAACAAAAAATCTGAGGATCAACCCCTGAACTCTTCAATTCTTCGACTGAATTAATAATTTCCTTTCTTCCACGGTGGATTATTGCCTCAATCAAACCACTCAATACTTGCTCGTCTACTACGCCCAATAATGTCCGAACATTTTCGTCACTAATCTTTTTACCAGCAAAAGAAATAATTCGATCCAGAACTGACTGGGCATCACGCATACTACCTTGAGCTAAGGAAACTATACTTCTAAGTCCATAATCGGAGATCTCAATACCCTCTTTCTGAACAATTTCTTTTAAACGCTCAAAGATCAATGAAAAAGAAATTGGTTTAAAAGTAAATTGCTGGCAACGAGAAATAATAGTTGCGGGAATTTTCTCTAGTTCGGTAGTCGCCAAAATAAATTTTACATGGTGTGGAGGTTCTTCTAGTGTCTTCAGCAAAGCATTGAAGGCCTGGTTCGAAAGCATATGAACTTCATCAATAATAAAAATTTTAAACCGATCCCTTGCTGTCCCATAGCGCACACTCTCCCTAAGATCTCGGATATTATCAACGCCAGTATTCGAAGCTGCATCAATTTCCAATACATCCACGCTATTAGCTGCTGCAATCTCCTGGCAAGAATCACATTGACTACAAGGTGAACCAGTAGGACCTTCCAAACAATTTAAAGATTTAGCTAGAATGCGTGCCGTTGTTGTCTTTCCTACTCCTCTTACTCCAGAAAACAAAAAGGCATGGGCAACACGCTCACTTTTGATAGCATTCTGCAAAGTCCGAGTCACAATTTCCTGACCCACCACTTCATCAAAAATTTGAGGACGCCACTTTCGGGCCGTAACTTGATAATTCATCTGCCTTCAGAACAAGACTTCGACAATGATGTACGGTATTTTCATATCGATTCTAAGTCCACCATCTAATTTTTTCACTTAAATGGCCAGGCCTCGGTATTTCCTGCAACACATATGTAAACCCCTTAATGCTGCTTCCTTCCGGACCTGACATAGTTCGAGGGACATATTGCACAGAACCCGAGACCTGTCACAATAAACAACCTAGCTACTCGATAGGCAACAACGGGCTATACTATATCACCTTTAGCTCCAGTGTCAGCGCTCCCTTACTTGACTTCTCTACAAGGCCTCCGCTCTAATAAAATCCTTCACGTGTGGAGGAGTACCGAAGTGGACGTAACGGGCCCGACTCGAAATCGGGTTGTCTGGTGATGAGCTGGACACGTGGGTTCGAATCCCACCTCCTCCGATTGGCTTTGTTGTGGAGAGGTGTCCGAGTGGCTTAAGGAGCACGCTTGGAAAGCGTGTGTATGGGAAACTGTACCGTGGGTTCGAATCCCACCCTCTCCGCCATCATATCTTGTTAAAATAAAATCTGAAAAATTAAAATGAATTTTGCTAAATTTAAGCAACTACTACAAGAGGGTGTGTATCCCCCACAAAACATATCCAACATGCTCAAAGCGTTATGGTATGACAACAATGGAAACTGGCATAAGGCTCACGAAATTGTTCAGGATATCCAAAGCTCTGATGCCTGCTGGATTCATGCCTATCTACACCGAAAAGAAGGTGATCTTGGCAATGCGCTTTATTGGTACAACAAAGCAGGTCAAAAAAAATCAGAAGATGAATTAGAAAATGAATGGGAACAAATTGTCCAGCATCTACTATCAGCTTGAGAAAATAAAATATGATAATGTAGCCCATTAATTTCATATTCACTCCTACAAATTAGACTAATATGGAAAAGTGGATGCAGCTAGCACTGGAAGAAGCCAGTAAAGCAGAACAAGAGGGCGAAATTCCTATTGGAGCTGTAGCCGTTGCTGGAGAACGGGTAATTGCTAAAAACCACAATCGCAGCATTCAACTTAACGATCCCACAGCACATGCTGAGATATTAGTCTTACGTCAAACCGGAGATCTTCTAAAAAACTATCGCCTTGGTGATATAGATATCTACGTCACTATAGAACCCTGTGCTATGTGTGCAGGTGCCTTGATTTGGTCGCGAATCAAACGCCTAATTTTTGGGGCCCGAGACAATAAAACTGGAGCTGTATTTTCCAAGACTTCCCTACTAACCAAAGGATTGTTCAACCATAATGTTGAGGTTGTAGAGGGAGTTCTTGCAAAACCCTGTCGGCAAATTTTACAAAATTTTTTCGCCAACCGTCGTCCTCCAAACTAACATCTAGACTACTTTTGGATTGAACTTTTCTATGTTATATACCTACAATAGTAATGTTCTGTTTTCTAAGAAGAAGGAAAATTCATAATGATTCAATTGACTGAGCAAGCAGTAAACAAGGTCAAAGAGGTAATTGCAGCTGAAGCCGAAAACTTTGTCGGCATCCGAGTAGCAGTCACTGGTGGTGGTTGTTCGGGTTTCCAATATGCGATGAACTTAGAACGCGAAGAACAGCAAGGAGATCAGGTCGTAGAATTGGAAGGTCTAAGGGTTTTTGTTGATGAGCAAAGCATGCTTTATCTGGACGGCACCCAAATCGATTATGTAGAAACTGTTCAAGGAGCAGGGTTTAAATTTGAAAATCCAAATGTAACAGGTAGCTGCGGCTGCGGTGAATCTTTATCATTTTAGTTCTCTAATTATCCCCTTATATTCCCTTCTCTCAAAATTAAAAACCCTATTAAGTCTCCAACTTAGCGAAAACAGTTTTTTTTACTTTCCCTTTCCTAATTTCAATTAAGCCACAAATTAGTCAATATTCAACAGACTTCTTGTTTTATGGTAGCTAAACCATGATGTTGACACTGCCTATACCCTTTAATATAGTACGCGTTCTGAATTACTATGAAAGACGACATCGACCATCCTAATAGTCTCGCTCATTTAAAATCACTTCAGATAATGGCGAACCGTCTACGTCGCCATTCTCTAACTTCAACCTCTGAAGCAGGTTCTGGGCATCCCTCTTCCTGTTTTTCCTGTGCCGAGTTAGTTTCAACTCTCTTTTTCCACTTTTTCCGATACGAATTGGAAAATCCAGGAAACCCTTCCAACGATCGTTTTGTCCTATCTAAAGGACATGCTGCCCCTATTCTCTGGGGAGCCTGGGCTGAGGCAGGAGCTTTTCCTATAGAAAAACTGAAAACTCTGAGACGATTTGACAGCGACTTAGAAGGCCATCCCACTCCTCGGAATAAATGGATCGAAACAGCTACCGGATCTTTGGGACAAGGTCTTTCAATTGCCATTGGTATGGCCTTAGCAGCCCGTTATAACGAGACAGATAACCGTATTTTTACTTTAATTGGTGATGGAGAAAGTGCAGAGGGCTCCATTTGGGAAGCAGCAGCACTAGCCAGCCACTATAAACTAGACAACCTGATTTCTATTTGGGACATTAATCGTCTAGGCCAGAGCCAAACCACTATGTACCAACATGATCTGGAAGTTTACCAGCAACGGCTAACCTCTTTCGGATGGCATACCCAAATCATTGATGGTCACGACATATCTGAAATCATTAATAGCGTAGAAATCAGCATAGCAACCCAGGGACAACCTTCTGCTATTATCGCTCACACCCTTAAGGGAAAAGGGGTTTCTTTTATGGAATATCAGGATGGATGGCACGG
>CAZASS010000009.1:0-12272 GCA_964487835.1 uncultured Acidobacteriota bacterium
ATAGCTGGACTCAGTGCCGAACGCTATATGGATGTTACTTTGCGTTTTGAAGCCGGCTTGGTTCCCCTACCCTAAGTACGACTTGTGCAATACCAAGCAGGAATCCATGGCTATACCACACCAGAACCTGACCTACCTATGGGACCTTTCCCAGCAGTAGCCAATATCTGGCATGAAGCCATCATGCAAGGTTATTATGAAAAATATGCTCGGCAACAAAAACTTTCCAATCGTTAAGCAGGCTATTACATTCAATCATCTGTAAAACTTAACTCTTTTCTCATAAACTCCAATCAATGAGTTTGCTAGACACAACCAAAATTGCATGTCCCTATTGTGGTGAATGTGTTGAAATTGTCATCGACTATTCCATACAATTTCAAAAATATACGGAAGATTGCTATGTTTGCTGCCACCCCATGCATCTCACCGTATCCATAAATTCGGAAGAGGAGCCCCGCGTTCAGGTGAATCATCAAGATGAATAGCAACTCTTCCTCTTAGCTATTCTCCTACCTGATCAATAAAACCAACCATCAAATTGGTAACTTCCTCGGGATACTCCTGGAAGGGAAAATGTCCGCAAAGATTGAAAAGATGAAATTCAGCTCTATCCACAGACTGACTGATTAACCGAAAAAGATTAATTCCCATATCGTAAGTAGCTGAAGGGTCAGTGTATCCCCAAATCACCAGAGTCGGGGTCTTCAATTCTCCCTCTTCTATTCTTCGTAAAGTCTCGTCTTTAACCTCGTGCAACCACCAACCCGTACCTGAACTATGAGCGAGAGCTGGTCGGGCCCTTATTTTTTCTGGATTTTGCTCGGCAAAACGCTTTCTTAAAACCTCCAGCCGTCGCCATGCTTCCTCTATTTTAGGCTGTTGGGCAATCTCCAACTCAGCCTGGACATATTCCTCAGTAATAAAGTCTTTCCGAAAAGCTCCAAATCCTTTTTCCCAAAACTGACGAATGGAATCTGCAGTTCTAGGAATGGTATTCCCGCGACGAGAACGCGGGGCCGGATCGCCCGGAGCCAAAGTATTACTATTGAAAACAGTTAAGGTTTTAACCATCTCAGGATGATCCAAAAGAACAGCTGCAACTGGTAAAGCCCCTCGAGAATGACCCACCAAATGAGCCTTCTTAATGCCCATCACCTTCATAAACTTGTAAATATGCTCGACAGTGGCTTGCATCCAGTACCCTTCATCGCTTTTGGGATTATCAGTTAACCCCATTCCTAATTTATCCAATGCGTACACATGGAAGTGCTTGGCAAGACTAGGAAAGATTGGCATCCAATTGTGCGATGCACCAGCCGCCCTCCCAAACTGGGCACCATGCACCAGCACCATGGCTTCGCCCTGACCCGCCTCAAAGTAACGCGTTCGGATACCATCCACATCCACGAACTTTGACTCACCCATTGAACTTCCCTGATCAGCAATTAACCAATTCCAATTGGCTACAATCACCAAACACAGCAAACCAACCAAGTATCTGGATTTAAGTCTTCTATAAAATTTCATAACGTTTATACCCCTCAAAATAGAGATTGCCCTAGGTCAGTATAATCAGTCTCCGTGGTTGCACAAATACCTATATAAGCTTTCCTATAGTTAGCAAAACCCATTTTTAATCTCTAATGTGATTTTATCCACTAAATTAAATCACTTGCCATACCATTTAAAAATAATTTAACCCCGCAATTATGGTTTTTCAAACTAGTAAAACAGATTAACTTGCTCTTATAAAACGATCGTTTTATAATTGTTTCATACTTGTTTTAATGTTTTGGATTAGGAACTATTTATGACAACCGATCCTAGCTCTGAATTGGACGAACAATCAAAGGAGAATACCCCGAGACGATTGCTAGATACGGCAGCACGCCTATGGGCTGAAAAAGGATATGCTGCAACATCAGTACGTGATATTACAACCGCCGCCAATTGCAACTTGGCTTCTATTAATTACTACTTTGGTGGCAAGCAAGGTCTCTATGAACAGGTGTTTAAAGAAATTCTAGGCAACCTAAGGGAACAAAGGATTTCTGCCGTTAGTCAGGTCTTGGATAATGCAATACTCAGCAAAGATATAGAAAAAGTTCTCCGGGCCTTTGCAGAATCCTTCTTAAAACCCCTTATGGACCAAAAACGCGGGCAAATAATGATCCAACTCTTTAACCGGGAAATGTCTGACCCGCAACTTCCACCAACCATGTTCATCGAAGAAATGGTGGAACCTATCCAACAAATGATGGTACGAGCAATGCGTAGTATCTACCCGGAAATGTCAATTAACACTGCTACCATGTGTCTCCACTCATTGGTTGCCCAATTAATCCACCTAGTGCAGACTCGAAAATTCTTCACAGAAGCAGGCCGAGGAAACACTGTAATGTCAGATATGGAGCGTTTAGCAGAACATACGGTCCAGTTCAGTGCGGCCGGAGTGCGAATGTACATAAAAGAGCAACAGGCTTGAACATGCATATCACTCTACATTTTTCAGCTCATTCAACTTACTTAAATTGGAATAAGGCCCATGGGAAAAAATAAAATTCGCCAACTGGCTTTAGCTGGACTAGCTCTAACAATAGGCGCTGTGTTAGCTGCGACTCTTATTTTGACAGAGCCCGCCCCGGCCAGAGAAAAACTCCCAGAAATTCTACCCATGGTGGAAGTAATTAAAATCTCGCAACAAAACATGCCTATTAAAATCGTTGGTTATGGAACAGTACAACCAACCATAAAGGCCCAAATCGTACCTCAGGTAGGAGGACAGGTAATTGCGGTACATAAAAATCTATTCAGTGGAGGCTTCGTTGCACAAAACACCCCACTCGTGACAATTGATCCTTCTGATTACGAACTGGCCCTTGAAGAATCACAAGCACAGCTCCAGCAGGCTCAAGCAGCTCTCATTACAGCTCAGACCCGAATTATGGAAGCCCAGACCAACCTCGCAGATGCTACTCAAGATCTGGAACGCATCGAAGATCTTTATGAAAAAGGCGTGTTGAGCCGTCAGGATGCTGATAAAGCCCAAACAATGTGGAAATTAAACCAGATCCGCGTAGAAAAAGAACAGGCAGAATTAACCAATGCAAAATCACGACTAGACGGTGCTCGGGTGGCGGTAAGTAGAGCAAAATTGAACCGGACAAGAACACAAATAATGTTACCTTTCAGTGCAATAGTGTCAAGTGAGCGTGTAGACCCCGGACAGTATATTTTGCCTGGCCAAAGCATCGGTGAAGCATATGGCACTTCTACTATGGAAATACCCGTTCCCTTAAAAGACCAACAATTAAAATGGCTTCCCGGACTATCCATTACTAGCCAAAAGAACCTGAGTCAGATTTCACTCCCTCGAGCAGAAATTAAGGGCCAATTTGCCGGAAAAGAAAGACACTGGCAGGGAATTGCTGTACGGACTAATGGGCAAATTGATCCCCAATCACGCATGATTGATGTTGTAGTGCGAGTAGACAATCAATCTGATATTCAATCTAATCAGATGCCTTTACTGCCAGGCACATTTGTAGAAGTAACCATTCACGGAAGTATCCTCGAGGACATTTTTCCGATCCCCCACTACGCCGTTCATGACACCAACCAACTGTGGGTTTTCGAAGAAGGAAAACTACACATCAAAAAAGTGCACATTGCCCACCGAGAGCGCGAATGGATTTATGCCTCCAAAGGCATTAAAGACGGACAACAAATCATTATTACTCCTATGGATTTGGTTACTGATGGCATGGCCGTACACTTGAAAAAACAGTAGCAAAAATAGATGGCATATCTACCTACATCTTTTGCACTAGAGGGTTTCTTAGGAGAAATCGAAAATGATAACTAATAAGACCAATCGAAAATTTGGGTTCCTGCTGGAACATCGACAAACTCGAAAAGGTCCAATTGTATTTAATAAATCCCCCATGGTGAAAACAGCATACTTGAATAGCTATCGCGTTTTGATTCTTTTCTTAATAGCAATGAATTGCTTGCTTATACCCACTTCAACATTTGGACAAAACTTTTTCTCCAAATATTTTAAAGATCAAAAAAAATACTCCGTAACAGTGAACCCGACTCAAGTCCAGGGTACCCTCCAGGAAGGGAGAGTCTACTTAACAGAGGCAGAAGTCATTTCAATGGCTCTGGTCCATAATTTAGACATCAACGTGAAAAGACACGGTTATCTGCTAGACCAATGGACTGTGGATCAGCACAAGGGCATTTACGATCCAACCCTCAATTTGGGATTTGGTTGGGATAGAAACAAAATTCCCAGTTCTAATATTCTCCAAGGAGGCACCAGCATAACTGATGTGTTGACCTCTTATAACGCAGGTTATCTCCAAAATTTTTCTACTGGTACTTCTTTTGAATTAAATTTTGAGAGCATGAGAAATCGCACTACTAATCTTTATTCCCGAGTGGTACCCGCTATTGATACCAACTTCAAAATGATTTTCCGCCAAAATTTGCTGCAGGGATTTGGCAGAGTGACCCCAGATTACCAAATTGAAATTTCCCTAAACAATAGGGAAAGCAATGAGCAAAAATTCAAACAAAACGCTTCGGAAATTATTGTTCTGGTTCTAAACGCTTATTGGGAATTACAATTTGCTCTCCAAGATATTGAAGTTAAAACTAAATCTCTACAACATGCTAACACAGTACTTGATCAGAACAGATCGCGCCTTGAAGCAGGAATGGCAGCCCGCCTAGAAGTTGTTGCAGCCGATGCTGAGGTAGCTTCAAGACGCGAGGAATTGATCCGTTCTCAATTTAACTACCGGCGCATACAGGACCAGCTAATTAAACTAATTACTAACTATCAGGACCCCAGAAAATTTCCAGGAGAAATTGTTCCCGCTAGACAAATCTATACTCCGCCCCCAATTTCTAATTCCTTTGAAAAACTGCAAACTATAGCTTGGGAATTACGTCCTGAAATTCAACAAGCTGAATTCGCCATCCTCAACAAAGAACTGAACTTGGCTGTTTCTCGTAACCACTTAAAACCGACTTTAGATTTGGTAGCTGGCTATCGACAGTTTGGCTTGGGAGGAAATCAAAGAACTTTAGATTTTTCTCAGGGAATTGGAAACGCCCAAATTCTGGCCATTATACCCGGAGGAATAGGAGATTCCTTTAGCCAGCTATCCAGTGGAGATTTTTATGGCTATACCTTAGGACTCAACTTGGAACTTCCCATTTTCAACACCGATGCCTTAGCTAAAAACGCCAAAGCTCAACTCGAGATGGACCGTTCTTTTTTACAAAAACAAAGCATTCTTCAAACCATTTCTTTAGAGATTCGAGACGCGCTAACCTCAATCGAAGGCAACAAAGCTCGCCTAGAAGCAGGACAAGAAGCAGTTCGTTTTGCTACCGAACGTCTCAAAGGAGAAGAAGCGCGTTTCAAAATTGGAATAGGGACTACTCGTCAACTAATAGAAGCCCAACGAGATCTATTGCAAACCACATCCATTCTTTTGAGAGCCAGGGTCGACCTCATCAAAAGTCACCACCTTCTAGATCGAGCTCTCGGCCAAACCTTTACCAAAAACAATATTCTTTTGTCTGAAACACTGAAAACCAACATAAACTGAAATGATCCCCAAGCAAGCTTCCAATCAGATCAATTCAGCCCACAGAAAAGGCCTTGTATCCTGGTTCGTCAACAACAGGGTAGCGGGCAATCTTTTAATGTTTATGGTGCTAATTGGAGGTATCGCCTCCATGATGCAAATGAATCAAGAGGTATTTCCAGAAATAGATACTAATTTAATCATGGTGACTATTCCGTATCCGGCAGCCTCCCCCGACGAAGTAGAAGCTGGGGTAGTGATAAGAGTGGAAGAGGCTATAGAAGGTATTGAAGGAATCGAAAGAATTCGCTCCACTGCTTCCGAAAGCGAGGGGATAGTCTTAGCAGAATTGGAAGAACGCGTTGATTCAAACGAGGTTTTAAAGGAGATCGAATCAGCTGTAAACCGTATTACTACCTTCCCTCAAGAAATGGAAGAACCAATCATCAGAAAAATATCCAATCGAGTTCAGGTTTTAAGTATTGTTGTAAGCGGTGAAACATCCGAAAAAAACTTGAAAGAAATAGCAGAAAAAATGCGTAGTGATCTAACTGCAATACGGACAATTTCACAGGTTGAAATTTCCGGTCTTCGGCGCTATGAAATTTCCATTGAAATATCGAAAGAAGCACTGCAAAAATATGGCCTAACATTTGGACAAGTAGCTAACATAATAAAAAAGTCCTCCTTAGACCTCCCCGGGGGCTCCATAAAAACTAAGGATGAGGGCATTTTAGTACGCACCAAAGAACAGCGTTACCGGGGCCAACAGTTTGAAAATCTAATTCTAATTACTCGAAACGACGGCACCATTCTTCGCCTAGGCGAAATAGCCCAAGTAACCGATGGTTTTGAAGATGCAGATATTATCAACTTGTTCGATGGACAACCCGCTGCCATGATTAAAATTTATCGTGTAGGCGAACAAAATGCATTGGAAACTGCCAATACAGTTAAAGACTATCTCAAGCAGCAAAAGAAACTATTGCCCCCCGGAATTTCAGCTAATATTTGGCTTGACCAATCGCGTTACCTTCAAGAACGAATCGAGTTGCTAATCCGGAATGGATATCTTGGACTAATCCTAGTTTTTCTTTGTTTAGCATTGTTTTTAAATCCCAAGTTGGCCTTTTGGACAACCATTGGCATCCTTATATCGTTCATGGGAGCTTTTTGCTTGCTTGCCTTACTCGATGTCACAATCAACATGATTTCCCTTTTTGCCTTTATTGTCGTGCTTGGAATCGTTGTAGACGATGCCATTGTGGTCGGGGAAAACATATTTTCCTACCGCCAAAAAGGCATGGATCCCATTTCTGCATCCATTAAAGGTGTTATGGAAATGGCAGCACCGGTTACCATTGCAATACTCACTACCGTAGTCGCCTTTATGCCACTTCTTTTTACCTCTGGAGAAATTGGCAAAATCATGCGAGTTATCCCGGTTGTAGTTATCGCGGTTCTATTGGTATCTCTCGTGGAAGCCATGCTGATTTTACCAGCTCATCTTTCTGGAGCACACAATCTCCGTTTGCCAGAATTTCTTGCCCGAACACATTTGCAAATACGGAAAAAACTGGATCAATTTATCCAAGGTCCTTACATGAGAGCATTGAGTTGGGCAATAAAGTGGCGATATCTCACTATCGCTACAGCCCTATCATTATTTGCAGTTACGATTGGATTTGTGGCTGGAGGACATATTAAATTTGTATTTTTTGAAATGGTCGATTCAGATAACGTCGTGGTGCAATTGACAATGCCCCAAGGAACAACAATCGAACAAACGCAAAGGGTAGTAAAACATATTGAAAAAGCAGCTACTCATATCCAGCATCAGTTGGACGCCGAATCGGTAACCAGTCAACCCTCTATTTTTAAACACATGAGCACAACTATTGGTCAACAACCATTTAAGCGTATGGCTGGAGGCCCAGCTAATAAAAACTATGGGAGTTCCGTAAACAACGCTCACCTAGCAGAGATCAATATAGAACTAGTTTCTTCCGAATATCGAGCTATCTCCGCAAAACGAATTGAAAACCGTTGGCGCGAAGAAGTGGGCCAAATTCCCGGCATTGCTTCTATGGTTTTTAAATCTGCTTTCTACTCCGTAGGAGAAGCAGTCAACGTGGAACTCTCCCACACCAATTTTGACACAACACTTCAAGCTGTCGAAAATCTCAAAAAAAGATTAAGGCAATACCAAGGAGTCAGCGACGTTAAGAACTCTTTTCTGCCCGGCAAAAGGGAATTGCTATTTTCCCTAAAAGATGAAGGCCGAACACTTGGACTCACCTTGACAGATGTTGCACTGCAGGTCCGCGACGCGTTTTATGGAGCTGAGGCACAACGCATCCAGCGCGGAAGTGAAGATCTTATGTGTATGGTCCGCTATCCAAAAGAACAACGGAGCAGTTTGTCTGACATATCCACGATGCGCATACGCCTGCCAGATGGAACGGAAACACCTTTCCAGACAGTAGCACAATTACAGATGGGACGGGGATATGCTCAAATCGACCGTGCAGACGGCCGCCGGGTCATCAGCGTCACTGCCAAAGTAGATGAAAGTCTGTCTGGTGTTTCCTCCGACGCAATCAACAGCAATCTTGCAACTCTGGTATTACCAGAATTACAACGGCTTTATCCCGGATTGTTATTTGGGCTAGAGGGTAAGAAAAGAGAAAGAGACAAATCAATGGAAAGCCTTAAAATTGCCTATATGTTGGCGCTATTAGGCATTTTATGCCTACTGGGCATACAGTTTCGAAGCTATCTACAACCTCTGATTGATATGTCGGCAATTCCTCTAGGCTTGATAGGAGCGCTAATCGGACACCTGCTAATGGGTGTTTCACTGTCGTTCCTCTCTTTTTTCGGTGTAGTGGCACTGACCGGAGTCGTGGTCAACGATTCTCTCATTATGATTGACACCATTAACCGAAAAAGAAACCAAAACGAAACCATACAGGCAGTGGTCATTCAATGTAGCATGCGACGCTTTCGGCCCATTCTCCTCACCACACTGACCACATTCCTTGGCCTAACACCAATGCTCTTAGAATCTAGCCTGCAAGCTAGATTTCTTATACCTATGGTCGTCAGTCTGGCTTTTGGGGTTCTCTTTGCTACGATCATCACACTGATTCTAGTCCCAGCCCTGTACATCATCCTGATAGATCTCACACAACAGATAGTCAGGATACCGAACAACAATCCTGTTAAAACAGTTCAGGCAGACTTGACTGAATAGTTGCTCTTGGCTATTACCCCTTCAACCGGTTGGATAACATAATGCAGGCATTTGCTAAATAATTAAAACTGTGTTGCTGCAGAAAAGCCATGCTCTCTGAATTTTCTGACCCAGGTTGCAACCAAACATTCATCAAATTCAGCTGCAGACACTCCCGAAGCACAGTCATGGTAACCGATGGCGGAACAACAAAATTAACAAGAGTTGGCTTCTCTGGAATATCCTTCAAATGTTTATACGCATTATCACCATCAACACTAGTTCTATTGGGATTGACCGGATAGACCTCGAAGCCTTTTTGTTTTAAATCTTGATAAATAACATGTCCATACTTGTTTGAAGCACTAGAAAAACATGTAGGGCTATCCCCACACTTTCAGAGCTGTTTCTGCGACTAATTCCAACTTCCGGCGTTGATCATCCCAAGAAATTAAATTTCCAGAAGCGCGAGTGGCGAAACCGCATTGGGGACTAAGAGACAGGTTTTCAATAGCAACATAGTGGGAAGCTTCTTCGATCCGACGCAGTAACACCTCTTGCGATTCTAATGTGCCTGATTTGGTAGTAACCAACCCCAGGACAACCTTCTTGCCTTCAGGTACAAACCGAAGTGGTTCAAATCCCCCAGCCCTATCGGTATCATATTCTAATAAGAAGGTATCCATCTCTAGTGACCCAAAAAGTTTTTCTGCAATAGGATCATAGCCTCCCTCACTTAGCCAACGACTCTGATTGTTGCCTCGACACACATGAATTGCCATCGTCACACCAGGCTGCTGTAAACCTTTGAAACACGCATTGTCTGCCGCAATTCCGTCTGCGAAATCCTTGTCTGGGTCGAGACCAATTTCACGCATTTTCTTTCGAGAATTGGGATCTACGTATCTAGCATAACCAGGAGCATCCAGCTGAATATACGGAACGCCCTCTTCAACCAAAGCTTCCACCTCATCTCGGATAATACGTGCTAATTCAAATAACAAATCTGAACGAGTTTCATAGAAAGCATCAGTAATGCCCGGTTGATATGCCCGCAACAGCATTGTGGCAGCGTTTGGGATCGTAATTTTAAAGGGTCCCGGTGCGTGTTGTTTCAAAAACTCCACCTCGTGAGCAGTCAACCTGTGTCGCTGAACAAGCTCTCCATTGACCACGTGCATTTCAGTGGGTTCCAAACCACCACCTGGACCATGCCATTTCCGAGAAATATTAACGGTAGTAAAACCCTCTACTGCCTCTGCAAAATCAGATTGAAAATCACTGCGCCTGTATTCTCCATCGGTAAACACATGCATACCAGACTGCTTTTGCAGATCGAGAGCAGTCAAAATAGCCTGGTCTTCTAGTCTGCGGAGTTGCTTACTATTTGTCCTCCCCTCAACATAATCAGCACGGGCCTCTATTAATTCTTGTGGACGCAACAAACTGCCTAAATGATCAGCTCTAATTGGAATAGTCATAAACCCTCACTCTCACTCAACAACCATTGTCAAACGCTGAAGCAGAATACTTCGAAGTATTCTGCTAGAAACACCATATTTTACTATAAACACAGGTAAGTCTAATGAAAAAAACTCTCTATCCTTCGCGGAAAATTTTAACTCCTAAAAACTTTACTGTCCAAAGAAAATTTCCCATGCTAAAGTGGCCAAAATAGCCTGCCCATCTGCTTATGGAGGTGCCTATGTCTCAACAAATCCAAAATCTAATTGTCACTATCATAATTGTTTTGAACAGCTTTCCCTTTCTAATGGCACAGTGGGAACCGCCTGCCAAAATTACACGGGAAGAAATTGTACAGATCTCTGATCAAATGCTTGCCACTCCGGATATCCCCCTAGATATTAGAGAAGATATCTTTCGTATTAATACTTTGAGAATGGAATGGGACGTAGGGGGTAAAGTGATCCAACCAAAAGATCCTGCCAAACTCCACAATGGTGCCGATGGAAAAAAGGTGGGAGTCTATATGCTCCACGGTGGCAGTTCTGATCACCGTTTTCTAGACCCAGCTGCTCACCTGCTAGCCAGCAAGTTCGGTTACAAGGTAGTAACCATGTCATATCCAGGACGGATTTATCTATTTGATCCCAGTCGTGACTGGCCTGGAGACACAATAAAGCCTGATGGATCAGTTCGAACTCCTATTTGGAATAAGGACAAACTAATTACTCGAGATCAATATGATGTGGTAAGAGATGCCTCACTCCGCCCCAAGTATGGCACTCTCACCATGGCCTGCGCCAAAGATGGCACAGAGTTTCACGCCCGTATCACAGGACATCCTATGGCTTTCGAACAGGCGGGCAAGGCCCTAATGGAACGTCATTTTCCCCCCGATGAATATTCCATCTATATTAACGGACATTCTACAGGAGGTCCTTACGCTAATATGCTCACCCAAAGAGTTGAAAATATCGTCGGCATATTGGGAATCGAAACTTCTCCCTTTGGTTACATCTACCGCGTACAATCACGACCTTCTGGAAATTCTCACGGCAAAACACAGGGAGAGTTACCCTTCAATTGCCTTCTGATTGGCAATTGGCGAAACTCGGCTATGTATTTGGGGCCAGAGGCACTCATGAGAGAAGGTCCCGACGCCCTCATGCGATTGCCCATGCTGATGGAAGAGGTCCACGAGGCCTATGAAAAAACAAAACACTACCCAAAATTTAGAGGCGAAAATCTAGTTCATTTTGGTGGAATTCGCGAATTGGCTAAAGCCGCCCGAGCCACAGCCAAACGACTGGACCTTTCAACTGACAGGGCGGAAGAACTCGTCGAACACTACATTGGGTATACACGTGAGCTTAGTGGGCCCAATGTCAAACCGGTGCCCCCCATCATGCTAAGCATGACCTCTGCTAGCGCCGGACATGAATACGAAACGTATCGAAGAATCACATTGCCTATGTATGCAGCAATGGACCCTCCGCCCAAGATTCGCTTGATTCCTTTGGGTGCCGGCATACACGGCTACACTAGTGCTGAACCTGACCTGCCCGTAGGACCCTTCCCAGCAGTTGCTAAATTATGGAACGATGCAATCATGAACGGTTACTATGTAAAAGAGTAAAAGAGACAGGAACTCAATCTATGTTTTGGAATCGCGATAAAGTTCAGATGATCACAGCCGATAAGGCGCTTAAAGGACGAGATCAGGAAATGGTAGTGTCCCCCATTCATTACGTACTAAAAACACCAATGGAACCTCCATTTCCTACGAGCTACCAACTAGCTATGTTTGGCATGGGTTGCTTTTGGGGAGCTGAACGTAAGTTTTGGGAAATAGAAGGAGTCTATTCCACCGCAGTTGGCTACGCAGGAGGATATACTCCCAACCCTACCTATCAGGAGGTTTGCGCTGAACTAACCGGTCACGCCGAAGTAGTCCATGTGGTCTT
>CAZASS010000009.1:12282-25879 GCA_964487835.1 uncultured Acidobacteriota bacterium
GGAAAACCATGATCCGACACAGGGAATGCGCCAAGGCAACGATATGGGCACACAATACCGCTCTTCTATCTATTGGCATAATCAAACACAACAACATCTTTCTCAAAGTTCTCTCCATTCCTTTCAGGAACAACTCCTAGAGGCCGGATTTGGGGAAATTACTACTGAATGTTATGAGGCGCCTACGTTTTATTACGCCGAAGACTATCATCAGCAGTATCTGGCTAAGAACCCAACAGGCTACTGTGGCTTGGGAGGCACAGGTCTAAGTTGGTCATCAGGCATTACCGCCTCGGAATAAGTTTAGATATGCAAAGAAAAACTCAGATTTATTTGATCTGGTTTAGCTAACGAACCATCAGCCCGCCAGCTACCAAAAAGAAAAGTAGCACCATAACTAAAAAAAAGGATGTAACTGGTTTATTCTGGAGGCTAGAACCTATCCATTTAGATCGACCATTTAGAATTAGTAGGGTGAATGCCAGCATAGGCATAAAAAGAGCCCCTACTATAGCGTAAAACTTTTGCATGCTAGCAAATCCAACCCACAACCCTATCATTGGAATAATTGACATAGCATACAAATACCATCGATAGGATTTCGAACTAGTACTAATCAGCCCTTGACTAGACGGTTGATTTTTACAAATCAAACGCCAAACATCAGCAAATAAGTACGGAACACTCTGCCAAACACCTAGCAGACTGCTAAAAACTGCACAAAAAGCTCCAATCAAAAAAGACCATCTCACCACAACTCCCAGCTGTTCGCCCAACCTGTCGGATAAACGAACCATCAAAGTAGCGCCTGTTCCTTCGACTTGAATAGTACTACCAATAACTACCATGGCTATGCCGAACAATGCTGTCATAGCATAAGCAATGGCGAGATCAATTCGACAAACTTGTAAATCACTGGCATTGAATCGCCCCTCTTCACGAATCCAGTAGCCGTAACAAAGCACTGTGACTGTACCTCCTACCCCTCCCATTAAAGCAATTGTCCAAGATAATCCCTCTCCTCCTAATTCAGGAATAGTGGGAACAAACAATCCCGTTATCAACTCAAACCAACTGGGTCTCAACAGTACAGCCGTAATCATTACAGTAACGAACATGCATCCGATACAAATCTTCATTATCCTTTCAAATAAACAATATCCCCCCAATCGAATCAGCCACATCCCAACTAAACTGCATATAATCCCATAGACTATTTTGCCCATCACAGGATCACCAAATAGGGGGAAAATAGCATGCAAAGCAACACCACAGGCACTCATCAGAGCTGCTGACACCATGAAGCTCCAAACCAAAAGGTACACGAGAAAAATATATTGACTTGGACGACCCAAATGGCACATAGCCCCTTCAAGCAGAGTGCTCCCTGTTACCAATTGCCAGCGAGTCAGTCCTTCATTGAGAATAAATTTGAAAAAAGCCCCTAAAAGTACTACCCATAGAACTGCCACACCAAGCTTCGTTCCTGTGAAGGTAGCAGTGGCTAAATCGCCAGCCCCTACCCCAGTGGCCGCCACCAATATCCCTGGGCCCACAATAGTGAAAAAATTTTTGCCATTGGTCATGAATGCAACACACCTCTCCCACACCCTCAAAAAATTTGTCTTAGAGAGAAGAAAAGTGTCAAAAATCGCGCTTTAGGACTATTTGCGTGACACTCTTTTTACTGGAATCTGACCAATACTACGATAAAACTCCATAAATTCTTCTGGATCATAAAAACGGATCCGATCTTCACCATAAAATTTCTTCAGATGCTCTGGGATTCGGTAAATAAGCCGGGGATCATCCGGCTTAATAGGTAGCTGTGCAAGCCATTCATCATAAGGAATCAGCCGAGTTTCGGGCCGAAGAATTTTTCCTTCGGGGGTTACTTCAGGGATCCAATCCTCTCTTAAAATCTGATCGGGGTCTCCATATTGAGCAGCCATGGCCCGAACTTCTGGATCATCTAGATACGTTAAATGACCCTTGTCCATTACTCTTGTAGTCCGGCCATCGCGGGTCGTCACATCATAATCTAGAAAAAAGAAAAACTGATGATAGTGCCCTGCCGGCATTTGATAAATCGAGTTCCACCATTTCGACCCAAGAGTCCCATAGCCTCCGTGTACTGCTCCCGATCGATCTCGAGCGTATTGCCAGCTAATGTTTTGAGGATCTCGCCCCTCTACATTTTCAAGCTCCTTAACCCTCATTGGACCAAAAACTTTTGGGTTGGTTCCTAAAGCAAACTCCTCCAGCCAGCCGGTACCGGGACGGGCAAATCCGGGATACTGAATATCCTTAGTCAGCTCTAAAGAGCTTCGCCAAAAATCACCAAAGAACCCTCCATTTTCGATCTCGGAAATTTCCCCATCATTCACATGAATTGCCAAAGGAGGCCACATATGGCCCCAATCTCCTTCCTGAGACATCACAACACCGTGGGCATCTGATCCGTCAATTGATCCATACCTGGGGTGCAGTAGCAGATGCCCTGCAAACACCGCATATTCAGAACGACCAGGACGCAGTGTGTTAAAAGTGCTTTGATCTGCCCCACTTCTAATTTTGGGATGAGTCCCCTCAACAATTTCCCACCATTCTGGGAACCAAGTAAAACTAAAGTCAGTACCTTGGACTCCTCGAACCCTTACTCTTTCTGCTGCCCGAATAACTGCCCATATCTTAGTCTCCATAAAATCCATCAACTCGCCTGGAAAAAGAATTCGAGGAGAGGCTAACAACTCGGGCGTGGCAATATAACTGAGAGAAGAAATCAGACCAGGTTGATTACGAGGACCCAAATGCGGACCGATAACAACATCGTAATTCTTTAGTTGCTCCTCAGTCAGTCTCAGCCCGGGGTTGCGGGGCCTAGGAGTTCCGCTACCCACCCAGGAAGGATACTCCTTAGCAGGCGGAGTATTGAGATCCTCGGACAAACGCTGTTCCATGAGTCGCAGAGCTTCGTCTGCCCATTCCTGGGTCCCATTCCTCCAACGCACTAACTTGCGCTCTTGATGAATGACTTCCACCGGACACCTTAACTCGTAAAGAGCTGTGGTGAGGGCCTCCACCACCCAAGGATGAATTCGGTTATTCACTATCAAAAGCACTTTTTCCCCACCCTTAATACTCCAACCTAATCGTTGACCAATGTAATCACGCTGAAGAATAATCTTGGCAAAGGGGACTAACTGTTGGGCTGAAGTGATACGAGGCAACAGTGGCGCTCTTGGTTTGGGAACGTCCTTCAGGGAATAGGCCAAATAGGAGCCCTCCTGAGGTGTGTAAACAAATCCTGCAGAAAATAGAAAACCCACCAAAAGAAGTAGAACAACTGTCCTTTTCATCTTACATCTCCTCCTAAAAATTCAAGCTTCGCTTCAATCTGTAGCAAAGCAATAAAGTAATCCATCACCACCCATATCCCTCAAGTTTTCTTGACTGCAGCCTCTGGTAGCATGAGCTGAATTCCAAGATGTAGGAGAGTCTCCACCCCCCGTACGATCAAAATGTCCAATCTGGGCATGCCCTTCAGCACTACTGGTCCAGTTCTGGCAAGTCCGATCGTCCTCACTTAAAAAAGCGGTGCCATCTGACTGAGAACCGGTCAAAATATCGTGGCGGTTAGGATCGTCTCCCCGACCGTTGGTTATTTCTCCCTTTTCATTCAGGCCCGTCTCTTTATTAATATTGTTGTTCTCTTCTGTATGCAGATCAGCAACATTTTCGGCAATGCGTACTCCCTGAGCATTGTGCCAAGGACCTTGGCCGATACGATCACGGGCATGTACTGCAACCTGATCGTCTGCAGGACTGATGCTGAGATAAGCGCGCCAAGTACGATTTCCACCCCCTACGGTCTCAGCCAACATCTGACAGTGTTGATCAGCACCTTCTAGGCCACCCAAATCAGAGCCATTTCCAGGACCTTCACTGGTGATAAAAAAACTCATCTCCTCCTGCTGTACGGGCGCCTCCTCTTGCTGCGTATATGATCCTGAACATCCCAACAAGACTATTACAACTGCAATAAATAGAAATTGTGACTTCTTCATTATTATTCCCCCTCTATTAATGATTGTAGCGGCTACTATTGTCTAATCAAATGGTAATTTTTCATAGCACAAATAACAATTGGCTAATCTAGGGACGGCTTTGAGGCCAATTCAAAATACTCCAAAACCTCCCGGGAAGGCGGACGTGTAAATAAAGATACCGTAACCAACACTAAGGTAGAAATCATCAGAGTCCAAAAACCACTATAGACATCTAAATCAAAAGGGTTTTTCCACCATCCAATAGTGATCAAGGCAACGACTAATCCAATTCCAATCGACCAGCGAGCTCCTTGAGTAGACGCCCGAGGCCAATAAAATCCCAAAATTACAGCAGGAACCAAAGCAGTAAACGCAGTGTACGAAGTGTTAATTACCAATCCCACAATCAGCCCTGGAGGACGCAATGCAACCAAAGTAGCTATAGCCGGGAAGAGGGCCGTCACAATTCGGGCCCATGTGGTCTTACGCCGTTCGCTTAACTGAGTTCCTAGCACTCGTTCATAAAGATCGTGAAAAACAATAGAGGAAAGCACTAAAGAAATAGAATCTACAGTAGACATAGCGGCAGCAGAAGCACCTGCTAGCATTAGTGCTGCCAAAGGTATCGGCAAGTATTCGAACATAAAGCGAATAATGATTTGGTCAGGTCTGTAATCACCCAACAATTCCGCAGTAGGCCATAAATCAGCTGCCACAAAAGCCACCAGAGGAGTAATGATAACTAGGAATAGTGGCTTGCCTATAATGGTCCCTAAAGGAATAGTCCACAAACTTCTCTTGTCCCGAGAAGAGATAATTCGAGCCCACAGATGAGGCCATAAAAACCAACCAAAACCAAAGGCTACAAAAGAAGTAGTCCAGTAAGTACGACTCCAAATACCCTCAGGTCCAGGAGCTGCAAGAATGGCAGCCTTTGGTCCCGCTGCAACCCGCCGAAAAACCTCCGTCAAATCAAAATGAATCAAAATAGCTGCTAGAACACAAACTAGTGTAAGAGTTAGAAAAACTAGCTGGAGAGCATCAGTATAAGCTACCCCTCGCATCCCTCCTAGCGTCTGATAAATGATCAGAATAAACACTACAACAAAGACCGCACCTCTGTAGGAGATGATTCCACCGGTCACCTTCTCCACAACATAGGCAATTCCTACTATCTGGACTCCCATCAAAAAGAACATGAATACAACGTTCGTCAAAGCATACATTGCCCGCACCCAATGGTCTTCCTCGTAGCGCCTAGCGACAATATCAGTTAATGTAAACACTTCGGGACTACGAGAAAATTTCCATATTTTGTAGCCAAGAGTTGGAAATAGGATGCCTAAAAAAAACATCTCTCCAATCGGCAAGGCAGCGTAACCCAAACCGTGGCTATAATAGATTCCCACCGAACCCAGAAAGGTAAAAGCACTCCAGTTGCTGGCGCCATAAGTAGCCATACCCAACCAGGGACCAACACTCTTTCCAGCAGTGTAAAATTCTTGAGTAGTAGCGCCCTTCATATTGCGCCGACCCAACCATCCCAAAAACAGAGTTGTCCCCAAATAGGCAAAGAAAATATAGGTCGCAAGAACTTCTACTGACATATCTAGTTATTCCTCTTCATCCAGTTTGTAACGAATGAAGAAAGCGTAGAAAAAAACATAGACTACGCAAATTATCCCTCCCAAAATAAAATTAAGAGGCCAACCTGCTATCCAATCTTCATAACTGGGATAGGTCAGCATGGAGGCCACAAAAAGAAGAATGAGAATAATTGTCAAATTGTGTTTCACTAATACCTCACAATCATCACCACCCAAACCGGCTAATCCTGGGAATTATTCCCCAGCTATCCGCAAATATTGAATGGAAAGAAACATATTAAAACGACAACCATCAACAGATAAAGAATAATTCATTTATTCGTCTTAGGTTTCTGATCGGAAGAAGTGGAGATATAATCGTAAAATCTGAATCATGACTTCTTTACAGAAAGCCTCTATCTATTTCAGCGCACTAATAGTGACAATAATATTCGCATCTGGACTCACACTTGCCCAAGCTGCGCAACCCTTTTACCAGAACAAAACACTTACCCTCATGGTAGCTGTCTCGGCCGGTGGTGCCTCCGACATTGAATGTCGTTTATATGCTCGCTATTTACCCAAATATCTAGCAGGAAAACCTACTGTAGTAGTACAAAATCGCGCTGGAGCCGGAGGTATATTAGCTATTAACTGGCTCTACGAAAGAGGCCAAAGAGATGGAACCGTAGTTCTATTTCAAGCTGCAGTCGCCATGTACCAAGAATGGTACGCAGGCAATCCACAAACAACCGGGCTGCGCGCTAACATGGCACGCATTATCCCGGCAGTCTTTATTCCAGTCGTGTCCGTTGGTACAGTCAGAAAAAATATCCCTCCCAATATCCAGATCAGAAAACCAGAAGATATTTTAAAAGCTAAAGGATGGGTAACAGGAGGATTTCGAACTAATCACACCAAAGATCTCAAATTCCGAACAATTTTGGATTTGGTTGGAGCTCAATATAGGTATGCAACAGGTTACCCAGGATCAGCCGACCTCTTAGCGGCGTTTATGCGCAAAGAAATTGATTATGTAGATGGAAGCACAGCTTTTTTTCTAAACCGGGTCAAACCGGTGGTGGTAGACACAGGCCAAGCAGTGCCAATTTGGTATGACAGCCCCATACAACTTAACCAATTGGCTCCCGCATATAATTCCCATCAGTTTGTCAAAAAATTAACTGGGAAAAATCCATCAGGGCCACTATGGGACATCTTTCAGGCCTCCCGAACTTATCGGATGCTCCTGTTCCCTCCCGAAGTTCCACAACAAGCAGTTCAGGCTCTTCAGGAGGCATTCCGAGCCTTACATAATGATCCTGTTTTTTTAGCAGAATATAAAGCCATCGTTGGCATCAAACCAACTTTTATTACAAAGCAACCGGACCTCCTGCATGTGTTGGATAACTTGAAAAATTTATCTATAAAAATTAAGGAGTTTCGAGGAAAATATATTAAAAAAGCTACCGGGAGGAAATAGACATGTACGGATGGAGAGGTCGGATTGCGATTATTGTTGGTAAGCGCAATGCAGTCTGCGAACCAGAATTTTCTAAAATGGTTCCAACAGGCGTTTCGGTATACGCAGCACGGGCAGACACTCATACTGCAAAACAATCACGAGATAATCTTGAACCGGTTGCAATCTACACTGACCCGGAGGTTATGGACCAAGTTGAAAAAAACACAGGAAAGCTTGCCGCTAATCTAGCAGGACTAAAACCAAGTGTTGTTGTATTTACCCACAATGCAGCCAGCATGGCCAGTATACAATTTAATGATAGTCTGACAAAAACCATGGCCAAACAAGCAGGATGTCCTGCACTAACTGCTGGCTCTGCTGTTGTGCAGGCGCTCAAAGCTGTAGGTGACCAAAGAATCGGCCTAGCGGACCCCTTCCCAAAGCCTTTTTTAACACAAATTGTAAAGGATCACCTTCAACATCCTGAAGAGGGATTTGAAGTAGTTAATCACGCAACAGCACAGGGAGACAACCCTTTTGCCATCACGAATATGTCTCCTACAGTAGCTTATCAAATTGGGAAAAAGGCCGATCATTCTAGAGCCGATACAATTTTATTGTCTGCAAATATTTGGCGTACACTAGAAATTATCGAACCCCTAGAACAAGATTTAGGAAAACCGGTCATTGCTGCCAATCAAGCCACCATTTGGGCCGCCTTAAAAATAATTGGAGTTCCACCCGAACGACACTATGGATCGCTGTTTACCCATAACTAATTTTCGGGGACCTAAATTTATCGCAAAGAGAGAATTTGTTTGTCAGATTCCCTAGGCACAAGTTACCATATTGTAAATACTCGAAACTGGCAGATCGGCCAAAAAATGGGAGACAAATACATGCATAAAGCAAAGATCTTAATTCTGGGGATGATAGCGACTGTTCTCATCGGCTCCTGCGGTATTGCTTTGGATGACGATGACCTAGGTGGCATAGTCACGAGTGATAAGGGACCAGAAGCTGGCGTCTGGGTAATTGCAGAAACTACCGACCTGCCAACCAAGTTTGCCCGCATCGTAGTAACTGATGATGAGGGCCGCTACCTGATGCCCGATCTTCCACAAGCCACCTATAACATATGGGTACGTGGCTACGGACTAGTAGATTCTCTCAAAGTTCAGACTACTCCAGGCAAAAATCTTGATCTAACCGCAGTACAAGCACCGAGTCGTCAAGAGGCAGCCCAATACTACCCATCCAACTACTGGTATTCCATGCTTCATATTCCTGACAAAAAAGAATTTCCCGGTACAGGACCTTCAGGAAACGGGATTTCAAAAAGAATAAAGGATCAAAGACAATGGATGAGGCTCATTAAAACGGACAACTGCTTAACCTGCCATCAGATGGGCAATAAGGCAACCCGTGAATTACCTGAAAGCTTAGCTAATATGGGGTCCACAGTAGCAGCCTGGGAACGACGGATACAATCCGGTCAATCCGGAGCTAATATGACTGAAAAAGTGCTAGGCCTTGGTCGTGAAGGCTTAATGGGAATGTATGCTGATTGGACCGATCGGATTGCTGCCGGAGAGTTGCCGAAGGACACACCTCCTCGCCCTCAAGGTCTGGAGCGAAACGTAGTGGTCACCCTATGGGATTGGGCAGGTCCTCAAGCTTATCTCCACGACGAGATTGCCACTGACAAACGAAACCCAACCGTCAATGCTTACGGACCTATTTATGGTGCTCTGGAAGCCAGCAAGGACTACCTCAGTGTTCTTGACCCCACTACCCATACAGCTAGCAGAATTAAAGTTCCCGTACGTGACCCTGACACTCCCTTCGCAGCACCACAAAAAGTTCTACAACCTTCTCCATATTGGGGAGATGAACCAATTTGGGATAGTCGAGCTACTGTGCACAATCCTATGATGGATCAGAAAGGACGTGTCTGGATAACCTCTAGAATCCGAGCTTTCGCCAATCCTGATTTTTGCAAAGAGGGCTCCAGTCATCCATCCGCTCAGCTTTTCCCCATGGAAGAAGCCGATCGCCATCTAGCAGTATACGATCCCAGCACTGAAAAAATGACCCTTATTGATACTTGTTTTAGAACCCACCATCTGTTTTTTGCCGACGATGAAAACCACACACTTTGGACTAGTGGCGGACGAGCAGTTGTGGGATGGCTAAACACTAAGATGTTTGATGAAACAGGAGATGCAGAAAAATCGCAAGGCTGGACGCCTTAAATTCTAGCCATCAACGGCAACGGTCGTCAGGAAACCTGGACAGAACCTGGACAACCCATGGACCCTTCCAAAGACAAACGGCTTGACGCCGATTTCTACGGCGTAATGTCAAATCCAGCCGACGGATCCATCTGGGGAACTGCTTTAGGCTTCCCTGGCAGACTTATACGGTTGGAATTAGGATCCAATCCTCCCTCAACCACCTTGGGAGAAATCTATGAACCACCTTGGAATAATCCAGATGTTCCCATCCAGGGTTATTCTCCGCGAGGCATGGACATTGATAGCAAAGGAGTAGTCTGGGTGCCAATGGCTAGCGGGCATCATGCTAGTTTCGATAGAAACAAATGCGTTGGACCGCTGAACGGGCCCACTGCTACAGGTCAGCATTGTCCAGAAGGCTGGACGCTTTATCCAACACCAGGGCCACACTTTCAGGGAATCACTGATTCAGGCAGCGCCGATTCTCATTACTACAACTGGGTGGATATATTTAATACTTTCGGCCTGGGAAAAGATGTTCCAATTGCCACTGGCAACGGATCCGATTCATTACTGGCTCTAGTGGATGAGAAGATGATTATCCTTCGAGTACCCTATCCAATGGGATTTTATGCTAAAGGATTAGACGGTCGAATTGACGATCCCGAAATTGGCTGGAAAGGAAGAGGGTTATGGTCAACTTATGCCACGCGAGCTCCCTTTCACTCCGAAGGAGGCAAAGGAACCCCAAGCAAAGTTGTCCACTTCCAGTTAAGACCTGACCCTCTGGCTAAATAATGGTCTTAATGATTTGCGTATTCCACTAACTAGGAATACGATTTCGAAGTATACCCTTCAGTGGTAGGAGGCTTTATGTATCAGAAAAAAATGAGTTCTTTCCTTTTTCCTCTACTTGGTTTTTTCCTGCTTGCTAGTGCATCTTTAAAGCAGGTAACAGCAGCTGAAGCACCTACTCCTCGATCACCACTCGTTCCTCGAATAACCTCAGTAGACCAAGTTGTACCCTTTGCTAAGATCGTTTTGCAAAGAGATTATATTGGTCAACGTCATGGCTGGAGCATTAGAGGAGGCGAACGGGTCCTACTAGATACCAATTCAGCTACTCATCCTCTGGTGCGAGAAGCCTTTGTCCAGGCCCTAAAAGAACTAGGCGCAGAGGTAGACGTGGTGGTGCGTGGTCGACCAAGAAACAGAGACGATGCAGTGCTGGCCCGAGAAGTAGCTCCCCTAATTCGAGAACGACTCAAGCTAGATCTCAACACCAAACCAGAAGGTGTAAGTATCAGAAAGCCACGTGGAGGACTAGCTCTAGACAGGGAAGAAGCCCAATACTACGACGTAATTATTGGTTCCGGATCGCGCATGCCAGGCCTGTTTGGCATAGATGATTGGGCCACTCCAGAAGCACTAGCCAGTGTAGGAACAGTCTATCCAGGCGAAATTATGGATATGCTAGACGGAAAAGTATGGGCAGTTCTGCGCAATGCTGAACGGGTGGAAATAACGGGGTTACAAGGCTCTAAAGGCTCCTTTACATGGTTTCCAGAATGGTGGGAAGTTATCGAAGGCACTCATGACACCATTCGTAATCCAGGTTATCAAAGCACCTTTGGAACAAATCGTCCAGGACGTTCTGAGTTTGCCTATTTCGCGGGCCATGTCTCTGGAGTGCCCGCTGGTTATTCTGCTATTGAGCAAAGCGACTTTGAAGGCATAATAGCCGGTACTATTGGTCAGTGGAATCAGATCCCCAAACTCACCATTCACCATGAAAAGGGAGAGGCCGTCCGTGTTGAAGGTGGCGGTGATTACGGAGATATGTGGCGGGAAACCGTAGAACTCACCAAAGATATCCAATATCCTGGATATCCTCGACCGGGCACCGGCTGGTTTGTAGAGTTTGCCTTGGGAACCAATCCTAAAATGCTTGGTCCTATGGATGTGGAAGAACTCAAAGGCATACCAAATCGGGACTCCTCTAAAAAAATTGACTGGGTGATGGGTCGCGACCGCAGTGGAGTTTTCCACGCCGGATACGGAACTTTAGCTGCAGATTGGTGGGCTAAAATGATGACTATGCCGGTCAATCACCACCACATTCATGCATTGTTTTTTATTAGCTATATTGTTCACACTCGAGATGGCAAAAGCGTAACAGTAGTTGATAAAGGCCATTTGACCGCTTTGGATGATCCAGAAGTAAGGGCTTTGGCAGCCACCTATGGAGATCCTGACGCATTACTCTCTGAAGATTGGATTCCGGTCCTGCAAGATGACGGATATCTAGGTCCTCCAAAAGCCAAAATGGTTTCTTATGAAGAATTCATAGCTGCCATGCCTTTTAAATTGGATGATCCTCGATTGATTTACCGAAGATCGGAACAGTTAGAACCCCTGTATGGTCAAAGTCGAGTGCGTTACTACAAGCCAGAACAGTACTTAGAATTTTACCGTAAGCTGGGACAGATTCCAGTCCGTCGAGTCAACACGGAGTAGTTAGCTTTTAGAGAATCACCAACAAGAACAAGGCCCCCTACAGATCAAAAGAGGGGGGTGTTGTCTATATAGTATCCATTCACAATCGCGTCATGCCACAGCTTGGCCGTAGCTGGAAATACTCCCATAGGTAAATCCTTTTGCGCCTTCGAATAACCATGCACACCTGCTTCAAAAGGCACTAGAGATACTTTAGGAGGCGGATCCATTTGAGCAAAAGTAGGCAATGTTACTGCCCTGTAGTTTTCGAAGGTATGTGAAGTGCTAGCACTGGTCATTCCTAAAATAACAGGAGGAACTGGTTTCACATCCGGGCCTCTTATCTCTCGAGCGTAGCCAACGTAGTGATCAACCAGCTGCTTTGTTCTCTCTGGCCCCATATCCAATCGCTTGGCTGCTGCTCTGGCAGCCCGACCTAGCTCTCGAATCCCTCCAAAATGAACCGGACCTTCCGTCTTAAATCGGGGAAAACGTTTCGATCTCTCGTATGCTTCATATACCTCTTCCATCAACATGGGTAGGCGCATTAAGGCCTGGGGGCCTTCCTGCATCAGTGCTTCATCTCCCAAGTACATGGCCGTCAATCGCCAGTCAAACAGAGACATGCAACTAAAGGGCACCTCTCCAGGAGTTTTTCCATAAGGATTCCCTGAACGCTTGGACTGGAGACGATAAATAGAACCATAGGGAGAACTCTCCATGCCGACTACGCCGGCAATGTTTTCTACCCGCTGGGTAAACATGAATGAATACGGTCCTCCAGTAGAGTGACCATGAATATAAATGGAGTACTCGCCCACAGGGAAATGCCTTCGCATCATCTCCTTGCCTGCCTCTTCAAAAGCCATCGGATGAGCAGCCAGACGATTATAAAATTCGGTGCCTTCTTTGGCACAAGCCATGGTAATGGTGCCATACTTAGGACGCATCGAAGTATCTAGCACCACGTCATATTGATCCCGAGTAATCGGTTTGTCCTTGTTCCAAATAGGGGTCCGAAGCGACCCATCTGCCTTTACCAAATCCCCTGGCCAATCCCGGCTCGGATCTAGGAGGTACAGATGTCCTGGATAGGTCATGCTATAGACCTTGAATCCAAATTTCTTTGCCAGTAAACGAGAAACGCTATCCTTCGACCGATGATCCCCTGAACCGCCATGAATCATGAATATGCCGGCTTTTTTGCCGTCTTTGCCCACTGGAATTTGGGCGGGGTCAACTGGTTCATAGACGGCTCCACCAACATCCCACTCCATCCCAAGAACTGATATCCGAAAAATGTCTTCATTGACGGTAATGGGAATGTCTGGCTTGGCCAGAACTTCCTGAGAAATTTCAATGAGCTCAGGCTTGGTAAACCCGGAAGGCAACTTCCACTGCGCTGTTGCCCAAGACACAAGGGACAAACTCAAAACAAATAACACGATTGGCTTGATGGATGTTTTCAACATAAACCCTCTCCTCTCCCATTTGCACATAGAAAACGTTGCAATAATACCTGGAGTTTGCAAATCATACAGGCCCTAAAAGCTATAAAGGCATCTTGATATGAAGTCAACCTTTTAGTCCTCCATCTCTTCGAGCACACATTACTTATTCTGTAAAATAAGTGTTGTAGAAAGCATGCTTGCACGGTTTAATTTGCAAATAAGATTTGATCTGTAATTTTTTGTCAATGGAAATAAAGACTAGGTAATCGATGACTGCGATATATGCACCATTTAAACGGTTTCTCTGTAGATA
>CAZASS010000010.1:0-6860 GCA_964487835.1 uncultured Acidobacteriota bacterium
TAATCGGCGTAATATACTACCATAATAGCGTCATGCCAGACATTAGTTACTGCAGGAAAAGGCCCCATAGGCAGATCTTCTTCAGGACGGGTGTAACCATGGGTACCGGCTTTGAACTCTACCAAGCTAACTTTAGGTGGAGGGTCCATGGAGGCGAACATGGGTAGCGTAACTTCCCGGTACTTTTCAGGAGTGTGATCAGCGCTAGATTGGGACATTCCAAAAATAATGGGTGGTACAGGCTTGACCCCTAAACCTCTGAGTTCTCGCGATAAACTGACGTAATGTTCGATCAGTTCTTGTGTTCTTTCAGTAGAAAGATCCAAACGTTTGGCAGTAGCTCGAGCCATTTGAGAAAGTTGATGTACACTCCCAAAATGAATTGGACCTTCGGCTTTGAAGTTTGGTTGAGCGGTTCTTCTTTTCCAGCTCGCGAAGACCTTTTCGATTAATGTAGGTAATTGCATTAAAGCTTCCGGGCCCTCCTGCATCAGAGCTTCCGGGCCGGCATAGCGAGCAGTGTCACGCCAAGTTCGAACATGAAGGCAGTTGAAAGGTAGATCACCATATTGTTTACCAGTTGGATTTCCTGAAGATCTTGTTTGGACGCGGAAGATGTAACCGAATGGTGAATTTTCCATACCGGTGACACCTACAATATTCTTCACCCTTTGAGTCAGCATTAAAGAAAAGGGGCCGCCTGTGGAGTGGCCATGGATATAAATGGAATACTCTCCGACAGGAAGATGCCGATTCATAAGGTCTTTGCCAGCTGCTTCAAATGCCATTGGCCAACCCGACATCCGTTTGTAAAATTCGGTGCCTTCTTTAGCACAGGCCAGAGTGAGGGTTCCGTACTTATTCTGAAGAGATTTGTCTTCGGTTATTTCGTATTGGTTTCTAGTAATAAGTTTATCTTTGTTCCAGATAGGTGTACGAACGGAGAGAATATTTTCTAGATTGGTCCCCATGCCGTCTAGCTTAAGGGTATCTCCGGGCCAGTCCCGACTAGGATCCAATAGGTAGAGTCTTCCAGGGTAGCTCATAGTGACTACTTTGTAACCAAACTTACTAACGAGGAACCGGGCTTCCTTTTCCTTGGATCGATGATCTCCTGAACCTCCGTGGATTAGGAACATGCCTATCTTATTTCCGTTGGGATCAGTTGGAATATTTGAAGATTTTTCGGGTTCGTAGACTTTCCCCGCTACATCCCAATCCAGTCCCAGCACCTGAATACGAAAAACGTCTTCTTTTTCTTTTACCTTCATATCGGGCAGGTTCAAAACCTGTTGTGACATTTCGATAATTTTGGCACGATCAATTTCAGAAGGTGGGCGTGATTCTGCCTGTACGATAAGACTATTGAAGGCAAAGTAGGTCAAAGCAAGCCCGGTTGACAGAAATTGTTTTTTCATAACAGAACACTACCTTTCAATACGAAGAGGACGTTATTCCCTTTATTGTTTATTTGCTTCTTCAGCTTCCTTGAGCATTCTTTCCAATTCTTCAACTGGGATTTCTTTAAGGAATGCCCCGTCTCCTGTTTCTGCCTCCAGATCTATTAATATATCCATAGGTGGCATGCGTAACTGTGTGCCGTGTTTAGCCAGTTCTTCCTTGAATAGTTCGCTGACATAAGGATCCTGTTCGTGAAACATGACCATATAAGATCCGCCGGCACCGTCCTTCATAAAAATTTCTTTTGCTGTCATCTTATAAAGTTCGTTCCCAGGACGACTTCCCAGCATAATAAAACGTGTAGCGTCTGTTCCAGTATTGAAGTGTTGATGAAACCACCGTTGAGGAGGTACGAAGATTATTCCCTCTCTCCAATCTACTCGATGGACCTGATCGCCTTTTCCATTTTTCCAAGGCGTTATCGTGTTGTCGGCGTGCCAAAGCAGACTGTATCCATTGCCTTCTAGCAGCACGATAGCTGCCCCTGGTCCATGAGAATGAGCTCTTTCATAAGTTCCTATTGGGAATTGCTCGATATGAGTCGGCATTACATTGTTGGACATGAGAATATGGCGATCGATGTCTCCAAATCCTTGGCCAGCATGGAAGAGTCGCCAACTCCAAGCATCTCGTACCATGTTAACGATACTGAGTGAATGGTGTTGCGGGGTGGAGTTATAAGTCTTTGAATTTTCAGGGTCAAAGTAATCTGTTTGACCTGAGTAGCGGTCAGTGAACTGGAATTGACTATTAAACATGAATTCTGCGTTGTGGAAAAGATCGATTTTTAAGGGGAGATCAGTTTCATGCACTGTAAGAATTGGTTCGTTACCGGTATTGACGAATTGATGCCAAGTGTTCAATGGAGGAGCAAATACGCTGCCTCTTTTGAATCGAATTGTATTCTTTTTACTCTCGTCATTTTGCCAAAAGTGAGCCTCTCCTTCTCCTTTCATAACAATAATCTGTTCTTCGAAAAGGTGATGTTCAGGTTTGGTTTGTCCTCCAACAGGAATTTCCATAACGAAGTTATCAATCAGTCCTCCCGCTCCGTCTAAGACAACATAGGCTCCTCGAACTCCTTCACCTTGTCTTTTCCAGGGAGCCAATTGGATTGCGTACACATCAGCTGCCCAGCCTCCGTAAACAGGAATATCTTCTTGTGCAAGAAACTTGCTATAGGCCGTTTTACCCATTTCTTGGTATTCACTTTCTGGACGAAAGGGAAAATCATCACTACTGGTTTGTGCCCAAGATGTAACTCCCAGAAGCAGGCTGAGGACTACTAGGATAATGACTGGATTGATTCGATAATTAATATTCATAGTTGTTCTTGTCTCCCTTTACTTAGAAGTTCTAGTCCAATGCTGAAGTTTCTTTAGAAAAACACTCACTTTTGTACTCCTGAATGGCACATTCTTGGTTTGACATTGTATAGAAGAGAGCATACATTACCAAGTGTTGATGGTATCTTTGCTGTTTTTTTTTAATGCTCAGATACTCTCAGAGATTTAAGGGGGTCTCCGGGTTCATTCCCATCCTATGATGTTTAACTTTGATAAACAGTTAGTGTTGCGGACGACTACTTTTGTGTTATTGGGGATCGTTGCCCTAATCTGCATTTTTTATGCGGGCATTGTAAGTAGTAATGGAGAAGCCAGGGAATCCTTTCTGGACGGTGATTATGAGACTGCCAAGCAGGAATATGTGGAGTTGGTTTCGACCTTTCAGAATTGGCCTTTTTTACGAAGGGCATTTCGGAGTCAGTATGAGTTAGCCTTGTTCAATTATGCTCAACTTCTCTATTTTACCGGTAATTTCCGGGATATGGTGGATGTGCTGGAACAGGAAGCAACCGACTATCCTTACTTGGCAGGTACGGCACTTTATCACCGCTGGATGGGTAATGCATTTTTTCGTATTGCTGTTTTGCAAGAGGGAGCGGATCTTTCGTCCGAGTCACTTCAGATTGTTGGAGAAGAATATAAGGAAGCGATTCGGCTGGATCGCGATGATTGGGATTCCAAGTACAATTACGAATTTGTACAGGACATCATAGCTAGGCAAAATTCAAAAAATCCGGAAGAAAAGGAAACCTTGCAGTTGTTACTGGGGAATATCCGTCTGACCAGTGAACAACGCAGAGGGGAACTTCCTGATCAACTTCACTAATTGGTTCGAATTTTAATTCCGAAGAGCTATTAGAGAATATGTTTATACAGCTGGTGTTTTCAGCTGGGGTTCTTCGATATTTTTGATAAGCCTCCTCTTTCTTCCATCATTACTAGAACCCTCTTAATCCAGTTTCGGTTGTAGAAGGCTAATCCAACTACTATTGTGCTCCAGGCGTAATCTAGTACGATTGCTAAGTAAACCGCTGAAACGCCAAACTCTAATCGCAGACCAAAAAAGTATGAGATACCTAGAAGGAAGAAAAAATTGCCAGTGGTTCGGCCAATCAGGGAGGCACGACTGTCACTAGCTCCTCTCAGAGCTCCTGAGAGGATAGTAAAGAGTGCAGCAAGAGGAGCTGCTACGGCAAAGGAACAGATGAAATTTGTTGCGTAGGGGATAGTGACCATATCTCGGGTAAAAAGAAATGCAAGCGAATCTGCCCCTAAAAACATGATAGTTGATAAACCTGAAACGGTTATAAAACCAAGTCCTGATGTAGCCAGTCCCCTAGAGTAGGCTGCATTCGGATCACCATTTCCCAATGATTGTCCTACCTGGACGCTAGCTGCTACATCAAAGCCACGAGAAAATGGACTGGTCAGTTGCTGGTAGACTCGACGGCCGATCTGATAAGCAGCATTAACCTCGGTTCCAAAATCCAACAAGATGGCGTTGAGTGGAAACTCTCCAGCAAGTTCTGCAAATCCTTCAACTGTGCGTGGCGTGCTGACACGAATGAGTTGGTGGGTAATCCTGGTATCACGGGGACGGACAAAATTTATTGGGGTTTTAGGGCTTTGAATAGCCAACAGCAGGGCTCCTGCACTAAAAATATCACCTACTAGAGTAGCGATGGCGATACCTACTACTCCTAGCTGTGGAAAGGGACCGAGGCCAAAGGCTAGTACTATAGTTCCTAGAATATTCAGGGCATTGGCAACAACATTTATGTACATGGGGGTTTTAGTGTCACCTATTCCTTGAAAAGAGCGAGCTCCTATCAGGGAGACTAGGCGCGCCGGACTGCTGAGCATAACAATAAAGAGATAAGCTCCACCCATTTGGGCCAAATCGAAGCTGGCTCCCAAAATTGAGATAGCTTGTTGGCTGAGAAAAAATCCGAAAAGGACAAAAGGAATACCAGTTAGTGCGCCAATTAATAGAGCTTGAGTAATAGTTTGGTCACGATTTCCAGTAGCTCCACTACCGGTGTCTTGGCTAGTAAGAGCAATGGCTCCACCTCCTAAGCCAATCCCGACACTCAATGTTAGTCGAGAATAGAGGTTGGCTAGTCCTACAGCAGCTACTGCTGAGGGAGATAGAAACCCGGCCACGATAATATCGGTGGTTCGCATGAAGGTGCGCAATATTTTTTCGGTGATTACTGGCCAGGAGAGAGCTAGTATTTCTCGGTATAGTTTCATCTGAATGGATTAGGTTCGTGTAATCCCAATTTGGTATACAACTTGTTTTAGCAGTATCTTTTCCGATCAGAAATTGTCGGATTTCAAGTGCTCTAATCGAGCACATTACAACTACTGATTGTTAATTCCCACTGTAGCTGATTCTATAAATAGCTCCAGCATGATCATCTGATACCAAAAGAGCTCCATCGGGCATAACTTGAACATCCACTGGCCGTCCCCAAGTTCCGGTCTGGTCAAACCAGCCTTCGGCAAATACCTCATAGCTTTTGGCCTGGTTTTTTTCCAATCGTACCAGTGTAATTCGGTACCCTAGAGGTTGAGATCGGTTCCAAGAACCATGTTCTGCGATAAAGATTTGGTTTCGATACTCAGAAGGAAACATTTCTCCAGTATAAAAACGCATTCCGAGAGAAGCTACGTGGGGTCCCAGTTCTTGAATGGGAGAAACACTTTCTGTGCAATCTTGTTTATCTCCAAACTCGGAATCAGAGATGTTGTTTCCGTGACAGTAAGGGTAACCAAAGTGGAGGTTTTTTTCAGGAGCTCGATTTAATTCATCAGGTGGAATATCGTCGGTTATGCGGTCTCGACCGTTATCAGTAAACCAAAGTTCATGTGTTTCTGGATGCCAATCAAAACCTACTGTATTTCGAACGCCGTGAGCAAAAACTTCTAATTCACTACCATCTGGATGCATTCTCATAATGGAAGCATAACGTTTATCTTCTGGCTCACAGATATTGCATGGAGCACCTACTGGTACGTAGAGTCGGCCATCAGGTCCCATACGAATAAATTTCCAGCCATGGTGTAAATCTTTAGGAAAACCATCATTAACGACAACTGGAGAGGGAGGATTTTGTAGGCGGTTTTCTATGTTATCAAAGCGTAGCACACGATTTACTTCGGCTACGTAGAGACTTCCATCATGAAAAGCAACTCCATTAGGTAGATTAAGTCCTTGGGCAATGGTAAGTACTTGGTCGGCTTTTTGATCATGATTAGTGTCGAGGAGGGCGTAAACTTTTCCTGCAGGGCTGTCCTTTCCAGAAAAAAGATTTGGACCGGCATCAGTTCTGGTCCCAACAAAGAGTGTTCCATTGGGACTGAGGGTCATCGATCTGGCTCGGGGAACTTGGTCAGAATAAATACCAATTTCAAATCCCGGTGGAAGGGCTACCTTCTCTAAGGGTAGACCGATAGCAGGAGAGGAATCTTCTAAGGAGTGGGTAGGTGTTAAGTAAGTACCCAAGTAAGTAGAAATGATATCTGCTTCTTCAACATAAAGTTGTGCTCCACGTCCAATCATATCGTCTACCGTATTTCTCCATTGGTCAGCAGTTTTTCTTTGACTTACGATTAGTTGGAGACTATGGCAATTACTGCAGAGAGTGGTGACTTCTTTTTTTCCTTCGCCTTCGGGCAGAAGAGATATCCAGTCGGTTGGTTGCTGCGCAAAGAGAAAGGGAAAAGAAGTGAAAATTATGAGAATGACCACTGCTGGTAAAGAAAATAATTTAAAGGAATTTAATCTTTTGAATTCTTCACTTTGGTTCATGCTTTGTGCTCCTGTACGTTAATCAAAGATAGCATACGTATTCTTTGGGTTTTAATGGTAGCAATTTATAGTCCTAAGGATTATATTAATTTTTATCGCGAATTAGGTTAGATACTGGGGAAGAGGGTAAAATAGCCTATAAGTTATAGTGAATATTTGATTTTTTGGTTAACTTTTCGAGGAACTTTAAGTTGAAAGTTGAAAAGTTTTGTCGGTTCGGTTTTTTAATTGGAGGTTCG
>CAZASS010000010.1:6870-16577 GCA_964487835.1 uncultured Acidobacteriota bacterium
TGTGGCGGCTTCTAAGTTTAACTGTTTTTTTCTCTTTAGGATTTATTCTTGAGTCTTCCGCTGCTCCTCAGCCTGCTAGTGAGGATAGGCCTAAACCTAAGGCTCCCTTGCTTCCCCGAATCACATCGGTTGATCAGCTAGTGCCTTTTGCCAAAATTGTTCTCCAGAGGGATTACATTGGGCAACGTTTGGGGTGGAGTATTAAAGGTGGTGAGCGGGTATTGCTCACATTTACTAATTCCACTCATCCGATGGTTAGAGAGGCCTTTGCCCAGGCATTACGTGAGATGAAATGTCCCGTGGATATAGTAATCAGGGAAAGTCGAATGCCTCGATGGATTCGGGGGTCCGAAGAGTGGGCCGATGAGTCCATACGTTTGAAAAAGGAACGGTTAGCCCTAGATCTGAATACCATTCCTGAAAAAAAATATCCAACTTGGGGGGGCAGTGGTACTCCCCGACCACTCAAATCTGGTGGGATGCGTATTTCTAAAGAGGATTTACAGAAATACGATGTGATTATTGGTCCCGCAGTGGGGCCGGGTAACACGGTTGGTCAGGCTGGAGGTTTCTGGTGGGCCAAGACTCCCGAAATGCTAGCCAGTGTGGGCACCATCTATCCAGGTGAGTTATTGGATTTTATTGATCAGAAGATCTGGGAAGTGGTGCGTAGTGCCGAACGTGTCGAAATTACCGGACTTCAAGGTACCGATTTTAGCTTTACTTGGTTTCCAGAGTGGTGGGAATTAGTAGAGGGTACTCACCCTAAGATCAAGGGTCCTGGGCATTTGAGCACTTTCAATGCCTTGCGTCCTGGGCGTTCAGAACATGCAGTTTTTGCTGGCCATTTGATGTTGCATCCACGCTATGGAGCTATTGAAGGAGCTGATGCTGCGGGTGTTCTTACCTCTCAATTTGGAGAGTGGGCCCCCATGTGGCCTCCTATGGCTCTTACATTGGATCATGGAGAGATAGTTAAGGTTGAAGAAGGGGGCCATTACGGTGATTTTTGGCGCGAAAGTCTGGAGTTGACCAAGGACATTATCTTTCCTGGTCACAGCCGTCCCGGCACTGCATGGATGATGGAATTTTCTTTAGGGACCAATCCTAAGGTAGTTGGAGCCATGCGGGTCAAAGAGCTGGAAGGTATGGATCGTCGTGATCCAATGATTATGACTTGGGGGGATCCTCGAGATCGGGCTGGCTACATTCATTCTGGTTTTGGAGCCCGAGGAGCCAGCTGGTGGGCAGAAATCTACCAAATGCCAGTCAATCACTATCATCAGTTCTTTCCCTTTATTACTTACGATGTGATTACTCGTGATGGACGTAAAGTGAGATTGATCGATAAGGGTTACTTAACTATGTTGTCTGATCCTGAAGTTCGGGATATGGCTGCTACTTTTGGGGATCCTGATCAGCTTTTAAGTGTAGATTGGGTGCCTGAAATTACTCCTGAAGGGAAGATTATTGCTCCTGAGAGCCGCTTGATTCCCTATGATGAATGGGTAGATAGCCTCCCGTTTAGATTGGATGATCCCAAGTTGATTTATCAGATTCCTGAAAGGTTACAAAAGTTTTATGGGGAAGATCGAGTTACCTACTATGACCCAAATGAGTTTATGGAATTTTACAAGAAAATTGGACAGATTCCGGTCAAGAGAGTTAAGAACGACTAGTGAGGTAATCAAAGCTTTCTAACTACTTATGCCTATATTGAGAGATGAGAAGCTACCTGAGGATTTAGTAGAGCGTCTTCAGTATATAGAGCTCTTTACTAACCGAGCGGTGAGGAGTGCTCTTCTGGGAGACTATAAGAGCCGGACCCGAGGCCAGGGCTTCAATTTTGATCAACATAAAAAATACCAGGAAGGTGATGACTTTCGACAAATTGACTGGAATGTTTTCGCTCGACTTCAGGAAGTTTTTGTTAAAAAAAATCTAGAAGACAAACAGCTTGAAGTGGTGGTGGTTGCTGATTTGTCTAGGTCGATGGAATTGGTGACCAATGCCCTTAGTAAGAAGGAGGTTCTTTTTGAACTTACGGCAGCCCTCACGTTTTCTGCGGTAGCAGATCAGATTGGAGCCGGCCTTCTGGTTTTTGCCGATAAGATAGAGGACTATATTGCTCCTGCCAAGGGTCGTAGGCAAGTATGGAAGATTTTGGAACGGCTTTGGAATCTTTCCCCGGGGACTGTCGATACTAATCTTGGTTTACCTCTGGAGTTTTTGCACACTCGTCTCAAAAAGAGCAGCTTGATTTTTTATCTTTCTGATTTTGTAGGAAGAAAGAACCTCTTCCATTCTCCGTATTTAAAAATGGTGACTAAGAAGCACGACTTAGTTCCGGTCGTGATTGAAGATCAGCTAGAGTCCGTTTTTCCTTCAACCAGAGGGTTTGTCCGTATTCGGGATCTGGAGTCTAACAAAGAAGTTACTGTTCGAACGTCGCCTAAAAAACAGGAAATTTATAACCAACAGATGCAGCGGAGACGAACGGAGTTACAAAGTGCCTTTTATCGGTTGGGCTTGGATCATATTTGGGTTCGTTCGGATCGACCCTACATTAATACGTTACTGCAGTTTTTTCTGAATAGAAAAAGGAGACGCTGAGCCATGGCTATTTTTAGATTTGCGGTTGCTTTTGGACTGATTTTTTTGTGTGGCTTGGTTTTGCAGGCTCAATCTGAAGAACCTTTGGTGCGTTTTGAGGTTCAATTGGATCGGACAGCTATCTGGATTGGTGATCTCTTGGAGTATAAAATTCTCCTTTTTTATTCTCCTGAAGAGGTCGAAATTATACGCGATAATCTGAAAAAGGAAGATATTCATTTGGATCCCGCTACCCTATTGGATATGTCGATAGATCCACTGCAAACAGAACAGGGACAGGGTTTGGAAATAACTTTTCATCTTACTGTTTTAGAAAGTAATGCGAGTGAGTTGGTCATTCCTACTGTGCCCATTTATTATGCTACACGCCAACCCGGTTCTTTGGGGCAAGGAAGTGATATTGAAACGCATAATCTAATTATTCCAGAGAGGAAAGTAGGGCTCAGAAGTACTCTGACCAGTGATTCTCGGGATATAAGAGACTTTTTGGGCATTCGGTCTTCTGGTTGGCTAGCTCGACTGATGTGGTTTCCCGGATGGTTCATCGTTGGTCTTTTCGCTGTTCAGGGCATTCGCTGGTCTGTAACTAAATATAAAGAAATGGCAGGCGGGGCCCAGAGGATAGATAAAAAGACAGTAGAAAAGCAGGCGTTGGCTGAGTTGAATCGCTTAGAGTCGGTTGTAGGTGTTGAAGAGGTATCCCAAAGGTGTTTTGAGGTTCTCCACATTCTTCATGGGGCAATCACCAATTTGCTGGAAATAGAGGGGGTGGTTGCTTTGACTCCTCAAGAACTTAGAGAAGAATTAATCAGTCAAAATATAGGTGAATCAGTATCGGATAGAGTTTTCAAGATCTTTGAAGAGTGCGAGTCATTACGCTACAACCAGTTAGTTCTATCTGATGGACAAAAGGATCTATCAGAGTTAATTAACAGCTCTCGGGAAGTAGTTTCTCAGCTGGCCCGTTTATGAGATTTACCCAACTCCATCTTCTTTATTATCTCATTCCTGCCGTGTTAGTGGTGTTGTTAGTCAGGTGGAGAAGACGGCATCATTACTTGTCTTACTCCAACCTTTCCCAACAGCGACTAAATCTTTCCAAGGTGAGTAAGATTGTTTATCTGCCGGTAGCTTTCCAATGGGCAGCTTTATTTTTTCTGCTGTTAGCGGGATTAGATCCAGTTCTTACTTTTGCCGAGGAGGAGATTCAGTTTCGAGGGTTGGATATTGTGTTAGTTGTCGACTTGTCTTCTAGTATGGAACAAGCCCTTCCCATTGATGCTGCTGAAGCAGAAAAATACGAGCAAATGGATTCCTTTTTTGCCCCTTCAGGAAAGAATCCATCACGTCTTGATGCAGTTAAAATTGCTGTGAAGGACTTTGTTAGTCAGCGAAGAAATGATCGGATTGGTCTGGTTGTTTTTTCTAGTAATGCCTATGTGGTTAGTCCGATGACAATGGACTATGACTATTTGACTGGATACATTGACATGATGGAACACCGTACGCTAGTCGGTGAAGGACTAACTGCTATAGGTGAAGGAGTTTATTTAGCTTCTAATTTGATTGAAAAACAAAATGAAGATCGACAGGACAGTGGTGGAGATAAACTTCTAGTTATTCTAACTGATGGAGAAAATAATTATGGTCGCAGCCCCATTGGGGCAGTAGAAAAGGCAGCGGAAAGGGGACTTAAACTGTACTTGATTGGTGTGGACATTCCGCACACTCCTCTTACTACTAGGCTGATTGGAGCTATTCAGTACGCTCAAGGAGCCTATTATGATGTTCGTAATCAGGAGCAGTTGAATTCAGCTTATTGGGAAATAGGGGCCCTGGAAAAGGGAGACTTTGGGGTAAAAGAATATCATCGCAGCATCCCCTTTTATCACCAAAGCGTTCTCGCTTCCGTACTTTGTTTGGGATTAGCATTGGGATTGCGGGGCTTTTCTTATTTCACGGATTTATCGTGAGTTGATAGTTGGAAATTACTAAGCGGAGAGAATGAAATGCTCGAAATTGTTGGAATCAGACTGCAGAACATTGAGTATCTCTATTTGTTAGCAGCGGTTCCTGTAGCAGTTTTCCTGTGGAGAATAGCTTTGCGCAGAAAGAGTAATTTTCGCGGACAAATTTTTGGGGAAAACATTCAGAAACTGAGAGTTCGTCGTAGTTATTATTTGAGTTTAATGGGAACTGAGACGTTCAAATATCTGGGATTAACATTAATTATGGTGGCGTTGATTTTGGCTTTGTCACAGCCTCAGATTGAGACAGAACAAGTAGTAGAAGAGAGAGCAGGAGTAGATGCAGTGATTGTATTAGACCTTTCCTTTTCTATGCTAGCCGAGGATATAGTTCCTTCTCGATTGCAAAAAGCTAAAGACGTTATTCGAGATTTTATTATTCGAAAGCGTCCAGAAGACAGGATTGCTTTGGTTTCTTTTTCAGAAACAAGTCTCATTCTCTCTTACCTTACACGTGATCCAGAAAATCTACTTTTCTATTTGGATTATATGGAGCCCAACTATGGGACTAATATTGGCAGAGCGCTTAAGAGTGGGTTGAGAGTATTTGAGAGAGAGGATGAAATGAGGCCCCAGGGTAATGAGACAAATGGGGATAGTGTTACCAATAGAATAATGGTTTTGATTTCTGACGGTGAAGACCATGGACGTGAGTTGGAAGAGGCCGTTAAGACTTCGTCTGCTGCCAATATTAGGGTTTACTGTATTGGAATTGGTTCGCGTCGCGCCGTTCCTATTCCTATAGGTGTACAAGAAAACGGAATGCGTCTTTATTTGCAAAATGAGAATGAAAGTCGAATTCATACCCAGTTTAGCCAAGGCACTTTGAAATCTATAGCTGATGATACATCAGCACGATTTTATAGGGCTTTTGTGGGGTTTGAAATGGAACGAGCGTTTCAGGATATTATTTTAAAGGAAAGAGAACTAGTTGATTTCAAGATTATTCGTTATTTTCAGGACATTTACTATTTCATTCTAATGGGCTCTTTGGGCTTGTTTCTATTTCTCTTAACATTGGATCGCCAGTAGAATTATAGGAGAGAACAAACTATGTCAGCAGCGCAGCCACAAAACAAACTCAGTAGCATGGAAGAGATATTTGAGCTAATTGGGCAGATTGAAAAGGAGATTGGTAAGGTTATTTTGGGACAGCCTTGGTTGACTCGAAGATTACTGATCGCCCTTTTTTCTAAGATTCCTTATGCCTTTAAACGGGATGGAGAAGAACGTTCTGGATGTGGACATGTTCTTTTGGAGGGAGTCCCTGGATTAGCTAAAACACTGGCTATTATGACTGTAGCCAGTACTATCAATGCTCGTTTCCATCGTATTCAATTTACCCCTGATCTGCTTCCTGCAGATATAGTAGGAACACGTATCTATGATGTGTCCAGTAAGAGTTTTCGTGTAGAGCAGGGACCCATTTTCGCCAACATTGTTTTGGCTGATGAAATTAATCGGGCTACTCCAAAAACTCAAAGTGCTTTGCTTGAGGCAATGCAGGAACAGCAGGTTACAGTTGGTGTTGAAAGTTTTCAATTAGAAGACCCATTTTGGGTTTTAGCCACCCAGAATCCTGTAGAGCAAGAAGGAGTCTACATTTTGCCGGAAGCTCAGTCCGATCGTTTTGCTATGAAGATTACAGTTGATTATCCAGAGCATGAAGATGAGTTGGATATGCTCAGTGCAAAACTTAATGAAGCTGAGGTCCAACAGGTTATTAATACCGATCAAGTACTGCAGATTCGGGAGCGAATTAGTCAAAATGTTTATGTGGATGAGAAGGTAAAGGAATACATTGTCAGGCTAGGTCGGGCTACTAGAACTTCAGATGTTGCCGAAATGATTCAGTATGGGATATCCCCACGGGCCTATCAGCATCTTTTAGCCCTGTCGAGAACAGCTGCATTTTTTAATGGACGAGAATGTGTTACTCCAGCCGATGTGAAAAGTATTGCTGTGGATGCAATGCGACACAGAGTAGTTCGCACTTTGCGTGCGGAGGCTGAGAATATTTCTGTGGAGGATATTATTCAAGAACAAATACTTGGGGCTGTTGCCATACCATAGCGTGATATTTCGTATGGAATTTGTTTTAACTCAGTGTTTGCGATTGTGTGAGTCTAGCGATGAATGGAGTGAATTATGAGTCAATTGTTTTTTAGAAGATGTTTTATTCTTTTTTCCTTTAGTTGTCTTATTGTATTCGTCACTTTTCAAGATTCGTTAGCATCTTGGAATTCTTCACTTGCAAAGGATCAGTTGGAACAAATGAATTTAGAAAACAAGCAGTCATTACACCATCTATTGAAGAGGGCATATATTGGCTACTTGGGCGTAGAAGACAGGTTGAATCAATCAAAACCATTGAATGGGGATACTCTCTTTGCTGACCTAAACCACCTGCTTCAGGAACAAATGGAACCTCAGATTAGCAATGGGAAACAGCTTTCTGAGACCTATTGGCAAAGGGTTGGAGATCGGACCTATCTAGATGACTTTACTGTTCGGGAGCTTAGGGTGCGCGGACTTATGTTTTCTAATGAAGAAGACTATAAACAGGCTCGCCATAATCTAGAAGAGGCAGTTATTTTATCTGAACGTATAGGCGATAATATGAATCTAGTATTTGCGTTGAATAATCTTGCCTACAGTAATTTTCATCTGCAAAGAGTGGATGAGGCAATCCAAAACCTAGAACGAGCTATTGCCCTGACTCAGGAAATGCAGGATGTTCGGGCGTCCAGTCTTTTTTATTACAATTTAGGTTGGATTTACATCAATGTAGGACGATGGGATGAAGCAATTTCTCTTTTTGAGAAAACCGCCAACATTAGTCAGCAATATTCTCTTCCAATTCGCCAGATGGCAGCGTTAGTCAATTTAGGAGCTATCCACCTGAGTCAAGGCAATAGCAAAGAGGCTGGCCAAATTTTTTCCAAAAGTCTGAAGATGGCTCGAGAAATAAACAGTTTTAGGTTAAGGGCAATGTCTGCCATTGATTATGCAATTGTTCTGATTTTGGAGGACAGGCATCAAGAGGCAGCTCGACTACTAGACGAAGCCCTTTCAATTTTCGAAGAACAAGGAAAGGTTTTCATGAGAGCGGAGCGTGTTTTGTTGGAGCAAAAAGCATTGCGATTGCTTTTGGCTCTCGATAAGAAAACAGAAGGAAGAGTTGTATCGTCCCATCTGGGAGATCGGAGCGAGCCAGTTCAGATGGCTTCCCATTCTCTCCACTCTCATTTTGACCATATTCTCATGCCTGTGTCTAATTTTACTGCTCCAGTTCCACCTGCTGCCCGGTTAGCTGGTCTGCCAACAGCTCCCCTTCAAGTTTCTAGAGGTAAAGTCAGTATTTCGATGAAATCTTTGACGGTTCCAACTAAAGAACTGTTTAACATGCCTGTGTACTTTGCTATGCCTTCAGGAGTTAAATTGTCCTCTTTAACCTTTCAAGTAACCTATCCTAAAGAGGCTCTTTCTTTTGCTGATTTGGAAAAAGGCTTTCTGTTACAGTCGGGTTTTAAGACAACAACCAAAAATAGTGCTCACCCCTCGGAGAAAGCTTTTAATATTTTAGAAGTTTCTGTATCTTCCGAACGTGAAACGAATATTCCCAGTGGCTTGGTTATGTATCTTTCTTTCAAGGTAGCTGACAAAGTCAATCAGGGATCTGTCTTTTTACATAATGAAACGGTTAGGGCTAAAACAGTTGGAGGAAGATCTCTTCCTAAAAGCCAACTGGCGGCTAAGGATCAAGCCGTTACTATTTTAGGGGATGATATGGTACCCACTATCCTCTGTTTCTTCTACATGCACTAATCCTATAGTGAAATATACTTTATTGTAACGATGGTCGGATTTGTGTCGTTCCTCTTTTCTAAATATCCCTGGTGTGGTTTTTTGACACAGAAAACCAGTAATGGAGAATCAGAATGAGAAAGGGAGAAGTTCTAATCATTGGTGGGGGTGTTCTAGGTTGTTCAAGTGCTTATTACTTGTCCAAGCGAGGCATGTCAGTAATTTTGGTAGAGAGAGGGGAACTATGTTCGGAAGCCACTGGTGCTACAACTGCTGGAATCACAGTGCAAAACAAGCCGATGGACAGGATTCCTTTCTATCGTGAAGCAGCTGATCGTTGGATGATGTTAGAAGAAGAACTCGGTTTTCCAGTGGGATATGACCGTTGTGGAAGTGTAATGGTAGCAGATACGGTTGAGCAGATGTCTGGTTTTCAAAAACGGTTACCGGAATTTAAAAAAGTAGGACTTGAGGTAGAGTTGTTAAGTGCCTCAGAGACTAGAGATATGTCTGGTTGGGTAACTGATGAGCTAGCCGGTTCTCTCTATTGTCCGGTCGACGGACACGCCGAACCCAAGATTGCCCCTCAAGCTTTTGCTCAGGCTGCTAAGCAACAGGGGGCAGTTCTGTTATCTAATGAGAAAGTTGTCAAAATTTATGTGGACGGCCAGTCTCGTTTCAGAATAGTTACAAGCCAGGGAGAAATTAGTGTAGATAAAATTATCAACGCAGCGGGAGCCTGGGCTGGATTTGTTTCAGAGATGCTAGATATTTCTCTTCCTGTTTCTTTTGAACCTCTACAGTCTATGGTGTTTCGATCTTCTACGCAGTGGCTTGACAAAGTAGTCCTGCATGCCAGTAATCAACTGACTGTGAAACAGATTGGAGATGGCAGTATATTAATAGGAGGTGGATGGTCGGGTAAGGGTGATATTAAGAACGACACTAAAAGTCCTGATTTTCAAAATCGGAGTGCTTGCTTAGAACTTGCCTATGCAACTGTACCCCGTCTCTCTGAGCTAGAGTTGGTCAAAACTTTGGTAGGTTTAGAGGGAAGAACTTCTGATCGATTTCCCTTTTTTGGAGAAATCCAATCGGTGCCTGGTTTTTATATGTTGGCTTGTGCTCCAGGAGGATTCACTCTGTCTCCATTAATGAGTGAACAGTTGGCCGAGTTAATAGTAGAGAGATCTACTCGTTTTCCCATGACCAATTTTACCCGTATTAAGTAATTGGATGACCATTTTTTGTTTTGGGATC
>CAZASS010000010.1:16587-19077 GCA_964487835.1 uncultured Acidobacteriota bacterium
AAGATTTACGGTTTCTGAGGAACGAATTTCGGAATAGCGGTCTATCCGATTTTTCCATATTGAGGAAATAGTTTCAGATACTTCTGTATCGCCGGCTCCATCCCTTAGTAACTCGAGGAGGTTATGTCCTTTTGTGGCAAATAGACAGGTGTAGAGTTTTCCATCAGCGGAGAGTCGAATGCGAGTGCAGTCGCTACAAAACGGTTGATTTACCGAGGAGATTATTCCGCCATCTTTATACTTCCAGCGTCTTGCCACTTCTCCCCGGTAGCTGGGACTCACTGGTTCTAAGGGTAACTCAGAGTCGATTAATCCAATAATTTTAGAGGCTGGAACTACCTCATCTAATCGCCATCCATTGGTCTGACCAACATCCATATATTCAATAAATCTCACAACATTTCCTGTGCCCTTAAAATAATGTGCCATAGGAAGAATACTGTGCTCATTTATGCCTGCTTTTACCACCATATTAATCTTAATGGGTGTTAGGCCAACATTAGTAGCTGTCTCAATACCTTGAAGAACTTTTTCCACAGGGAGTTTGACATCACTCATAAGAGCAAAGGTTTCAGCATCTAGTGAGTCCAAGCTGACTGTGACACGATTTAAGCCGGCATTTTTTAAAAGGGTGGCTTTGGAGGCTAGAAGAGCACCATTTGTAGTTAGGGCAAGGTCTAGGTCGGGCACTTGCTTTAGCATAGTCACCAACTTCTCTAGAGATTTTCTTAGCAGAGGTTCACCGCCAGTTAATCGGACTTTCCTAACTCCATGGTTTACGAGTATTCGAACCAAGCGTTCTATTTCTTCGAAAGTAAGTAGTTCCTGACGTTTTAAAAATTCATAATCTTGGCCAAAAGTTTCTTTAGGCATGCAGTAGGGACAGCGAAAGTTACAACGATCAGTTACTGAAATTCTGAGATCGTGAAGAGGCCTATTCATCGTATCATGAACTAGTTTGGTCATTAGAAGTAAGTATACTCTTTTCCCAAAGAAGAGGAACAGGACGTTTCTCTTCTTTACTCATAGTTTTATAGAGAGCAGTTTGACGGTATATGTGGCTTAAGATACACTTTCCCGGCTTATGGAAATTGAAGGATTGGTTTATTCTGATGAGTAGACCAATGATAGGAAAACTCATTTTTCCCAAGATCATCCAAGGTACAGTTTTTTTTGCAGTATGCTTGATGATGGGATTTTCTGCTTGCCAGCAGAATAATTCTTCTCAAGTTACTTCTGATTCTGAAACTATGTCTCCAATGCATGGCCCTGAGCACAGTGATCACAATCCTAGACACGGAGGTGTGTTTTTTATGTCTCTGGATATGGAACATCACTTGGAAGGAACATTGACGCCACCCGGCACTTTTACTGTCTATTTGTATGATTCCCGTACCCAGCCCTTAGGTGCCCAACGGGTGCAAGGAGTTTCAGGAAAGATTAATTTAGGTGAGTTTCCTGATTCTTCTGGTATTCCTCTTAGGGTTGGAGAAGACGGTTTAACTCTAGTAGCTGAACTGGAGGATGAGATCGCATTTCCTTTGACGCTTACCCTTCTATTGAAATTTTCTAATTCTGATGCAGATGAAAAATCGGAATTATTTAATTTTATCTTCGACAGTTATTCTGACGCACACAGTATGGTCCACTGACAAAAGTTTATTTGTAAGGGCCAAACTCTCTCTTTTTGTTTTAACTTGTTTAGGGGCACCTTGTAGAAGAGTAGTGTGTGGACCGTAGAGGGATTTGATATTGTCCGGTCGGTGTGCAGGTATAAAAAATAGTATGAGAGTATTTTTGTCCAGAGATTCTAATAATAAAGCAGAGGCAATTTGGTATCAGAATCGCCTAGTGGTGCTTTTTAGTGCTGTGCTGGTGTTTGGTGGTTTCACCATGGTCATGTCTTTTTTACCTCTTTACCTGTATGAGTTAGGTATTACTGAGATTGCTCATAATGCACTTTGGTCCGGCATATTGATTGGCATTACCCCTTTAATGGCCTCTGTACTAGGACCCTTATGGGGGGCACTAGCCGATCGTTATGGACTCAAGCCGATGGTTTTGCGGGCTACGTTAGGAGTGGCTATCAGTTGGGTAATTTTTGCAACCGCTACCGAGATTTGGCATTTGGCAATGGCGCGGGTAATTTGTGGGCTTTTTGGAGGCTACAATGCTTTATTGGTTCCACTAATCAGTGTGGAATGTCCTCCAGAAAAACTAAATCAAGCGGTTGGATCTGTTACATCGATACGTATTGCTAGTCTAGCAATAGGACCCTTAGCGGGAGGCTTAATAGCGGACTGGATTGGAATTCGTAGTACGGCTATTTTTACTGCAATTTTTGTATTTTCAGCTGCCATGCTGTTTTTGTTTTTTTACCAAATCCCTTCTAAAAAAAATATTCTAGGGACTGTTTCCGAGCCTTTGAAACTAACTGCTTTATTGAAAGAAAGTTATTTATTTAGACTTTTTTCATTATTGTTTTTAGTT
>CAZASS010000010.1:19087-25399 GCA_964487835.1 uncultured Acidobacteriota bacterium
CTCCCTTATCTGAGGTGGCGGGAATTGTTGGAATTATACTTTTTGGAGGTGCATTTGCCTCCACAGTTTCTTCGTGGTGGGCTGGTCATCAAGCAGCTCGTTGGCAGCCGGTTTGGTTACTGCGGATTATGGCATCCACTAGTATTTTGGTTTGTGTGCCGCTGGTATTTAGTTCCACCAATCTAGAACTAGGTTTTTACCGTTCGTTGTTAGGCCTAAGTGCTGGAGGGATTTTGACAGCCACCTATCTATTGGGTACTTCTTGGATCCCATCCCATTCTCGAGCCTCTGGAATGGCTTTACTAACTAGCGGTACTTTATTGGGTAATGCTTTAGGACCCGTTGCGATGGGTCTTTTGGTCTCTCTAGGACTTAGAGTAGCTCTTAGTACAGGAATCTTAATCTTTATTCTGCTATTGTGGGTAGCTTTTACTCTGAAGCCTCTTACAAGCTCTGATCGGTATTCAAAAGATAGCTAGTATCAAGAGATATTCACGTTTGATTCAAAAATTCCTAAATTCCAAATAATTCAAGAAGTCTGGGAAGAGCTTCAATCGTGGTCATGTAGAGTGCTATTGAAATAAGTACAATTAGAACAGTGTTGGTAAACCATCCATTTTTATATTTCCCCATTAATTCTGTCTTGTTTGTAATGACCATTAGGGCTACTGCCAAGACTGGAATCATCACCACCATTACCGAGCTGAATATTAATATTAGCCAGACCGGTCGAACTCCTGTGAAAACGATATAGATAGGAGAAAAGGTCCAGATAATGATACTCCAGCGGTAAATAGGATCGTTTTTGATGTTTTCAAATTTTTGGTCAGGGGAAAGTTGAAATTTATTAATGAAGTTGCGACACAAATCAGTGATGATTAGAGCGTACCCAACAGTACCGCCTATGAAAGTAGAGAAGGCAGCTCCCCAGAGACCAAGACCAAAAACTATCCGACCGAAATCACCCAGTGTTCCAGAGAAAATTCTTACCATGTCGTTAGCGGTTTCAAGGGATCCTTTCTCTCCTCCAACTGTCCCTGCGGCTGCTATCTGTAGAAGAGTTCCCATAATGAAAAGAGCTATTACTCCAAATCCTAGATCGAAACGTTGGCGTTTTATATATCGAACGTTTGTCCAACCTTTTTCATATATAAAGTAGGCGTAGGTTAAATTGGTCATTGAACCGGCTTCGGTACCGATTAGGGCCATCAATATGAGCATTGAGCTGTACAATCCTTCAGATTGAGGCAGGCTAGGAATAAACATTCCTTGTGCGATCCCTACCGGATCTGGGTTGGAGAGTAGTGCTGCTATTACCAGAGCACCCCCCATAACTCCGACCAAGATTTTACAAAAGGTCTCGATAACGGCATAGCCTCCCCAGAACATCATCACAAATCCGATTCCTGTAAATAGCAAGGCCCAGATAGGCATACTCCATTCGGCGGGTATGCTCAGAACTGTAAGTGGTACCAGAATATCGGCTCCACTGCCCATCATGAGAATTTGGTACAGATTGTAGACATGGCGAAGAATAATTAACGCAAACAGCATGAGCCAGATAAACCAAGTCCCTAATCGGGCGTAGCCCTGCATGAGACTTTCCCCGGTTACTAGAACGTACTTAGCTGAGGTATTGACCCAGACGTAGCGAAGGATGAGAGTAAACCCGAGAGCCCAGATGAGAGCATATCCGTATTCGTCTCCAGCTGATGCGTTTGTAATGAGGTCACCCGTCCCCAATATTGTCAGAGCGTAGACGAGTCCAGGACCCACGGAAGACATTTGACTCAGTAAAGAGTTGGTATCGCGTCCAGTGGTTGCATTTGTGTCAGCCAATGATTCTCTCCTTAGTTTTCCAGCCACCAGTAGGCCATAATGCTGATCAGAATAACGAGCGCCAGCTAGTATGCCATCTTGATACAGAATTTTGTATGTCTTTTTCCAAGAGAAGTGGGTTAATTAGTTTTTTCTAACTTGTGAGAAGGTCAATAGTTCGTTTTTTGAGTACTTGTGTTTGTACGTCCTGTTGGGATAAAAAGAAGACTTTGCAGAGGATACCCCACTGTTTTCAGCTTATTGTGAGGGTAAGCAATACTTTAGTTTAGGGAGGGTTAATTGAATGATTTTTTCACCTCAGGAATTTGAGCTTCGTGTGAGCCGAGCTCAGGAAATGATGGAAAAGGAGAATCTCGATGCCATAATCGTCTCTGGCGATTTCAGTGCTGGGATGAACTACTATTACTTAAGTGGACATCTTCCCCGTGATTATCAGTCTAATTTTTCACGTCCCCACATTATGGTTTTGAAGCAAGATGGGCAGGCAAGTTTGCTGGTCTACAACGTAAATCGGGAAAATGCGGCAGATATGTCTTGGGTGAAAGATATAAGAATTTATGGACCTCCTTTTGGCTATAAGGCTCTTGAGGAGGTGTTGACTGATTTGCAGGTCCATCGTGGAACTATTGGTATGGAACTTGGTTTCGATCAACGCCTTTGGTTTCCTGTTCTTGAATTTTTGAAACTTCGGGAGTCTATGTCTGATGCTACTTTTGTGGATGCTGCTGATATTTTGTGGCGGTTACGCATGATCAAGTCAAATGAGGAAATTGATTTAATTCGCCGAGCCTGCCGGATTAATGGAAGGGCGCTTCGCCGAGCTTTCAGTGAGCTTAAGGAAGGAGATACGGAGCATGATGTGGCTCGTCTAGTATGTCAGTTTATGGTTGAAGAAGGGGCTAACCGTCCTCCTCACACACAGTTTTTAGTAGTTACTGAGCAGAAGGCCAAATCACAGGGACATCGTGCCCGAATGCTGGGCCCGAGTAATGATCAGTTAAGAGATGGTGAACTTCTTTTCGTTGATTCAGGGGCCGTTATCGATGGTTATTGGGGAGAATTTAATCGAATGGCAGTAGTGGGAGAAGCCAGTGAAAGGAAGTTAGAGAACCACAAAAAGATACGTACTATTGTTAGAAGGAGTATTGAGGAGGCTTTTAAGCCAGGCAACCCATATCGCAGTGTAATGGAACATATGGTTACGATTTACCAGGATCTTGGTTTAGAGGAGGCTCAATATGCAAGTTACACTAAACCTCCTTTTTTTCATCTTGCTCATGGGGTAGGTTTGAACGGCAGTGAGCCTCCGTTTGTGCGTATGGATGACGAATCTCCCCTGGAAGTTGGAATGGTAGTCGATGTGGAGGCCTATCTCACAGACGACGGCATGACCTACGGTTCGGAGGAAAATGTGCTAATTACGGAGGAAGGCTCGGAGATTCTTTCTTATCCAGACCAAGGGCTATATACAATTTACTAGTTTAGTTTTTTAAATTAACTTTACATCCAAGGGTGCCACCAATGAATGATAGTAACGAACATATTTTTGCTAATCGTCAAACTCTGATTGTGAGCATGGCGGAAATTAAGGAACTAATGCCAATGGACGAATGTATTGAGTTGCAAAAGCAGGTATTTGCAGCTCATGTTCAGGGCGGAGCCCAAAATGCTCCTAATACTTGGCTCAGAGTAACCGGACAGAACAAGTGGATGAAACTATTAGCTGGGTATGTAGAGGATGTTGACACAATGGGCATGAAGGTTCTAGCCCGTTTTCCTGAAAATCCTCCTGGGATTAATATTGGATCTTTAGTAGCCCTGTTTGATGGGAGTGATGGGTTTCCTATAGCAATTATGGATGCTGTTTATTTTACTGCCGTTCGGACAGCAGCTGGCGGTGGTTTATCCGCTCTTTACTGCGCTCGTAAGGATGCTACAAGTGTTGGTATTGTGGGCTCTGGAGTTCAGGCGCGGTACAACTTAATTGCTATGAAGCAATTGCTTCCCCAACTTTCAGATGCCAGAGTATATAGCCGATCTAAGGAGCGTCGTGAATCCTTTGCTGAAAAAATGCAACAAGAAACTGGTATCCAGATGGTTGCTGTGGAAACTGTAGAAGAAGCAGTGGAAGGAATGGAAATTATTTTAATGGGAACCAACTCTCCTCAGCCAGTGTTGTTAAAAGAGATGGTGGTCCCAGGTGTTCATATTGCTGCCATGGGAATCAAAACCGAAATTGAGCCATCTGTTTTCAAAGGAGCTAGGGTTTATGGTGATGGAAGCCAGGACACTATGGATGATGGTAAATAATCTGTAGGTTTTGAAGCGGGAGTTCTTTCCGAGTCAGATCTAGCAGGAGAAGAGATTTTTGAAATTGGTGACGTTGTTATCGGAAAAATCCAAGGTCGTTTGAGCGATACAGACGTAACTATTTTTGATAGTTCAGGTTTGGCGGTTCAGGATGTGATCTGTGCCCATCATTGTTATGAAAAAGCCAAAAAAGTTGGGAAGGGAACTTGGGTGGATCTTGGCCTAGGTGAATTGCCCTAAATAATTTATGGGAAATGGGTTTGATTATTTATTTCTTTTTTTTGTTGGTTGTGTGGCCGGTACCATCAATGTAATTGCTGGTGGAGGTTCCTTTTTAACCCTTCCTGTTCTTATCTTTATGGGACTGCCGCCTGTGGTCGCTAATGGTACCAACCGGGTGGGAGTATTACTGCAGAATAGTGTTGCAGCGTGGAGTTTTCATCGGCATCGTCTGTTGAATTGGAAATACGGGATATGGGCAGCTTTGCCTGCTATCTGCGGAGCGGTATTGGGAGCTTGGGGAGCTCTTTGGGTAAGTGATGAAGCCTTCAAGAAGAGTTTGGCTTTTCTAATGATTGTTGTGACTCTTTGGACTCTTTGGGATCCCTTAAAAAAAGATATTTTTTCTGATTCCATATCATCTTTTCCGACTACTCTGACTTTGGGATTGGGATTTTTTTTAGTAGGAATATATGGGGGGTTTGTTCAGGCTGGAGTAGGATTTCCGCTTTTGGCTGTTACTACTTTGGCCGGTTTTGATTTAGTTCGCGGAAATGCGATCAAAGTATTGACTGTATTGGCTACTGCATGTGTTTCATTGCCTATTTTTGCTTGGCAAGACAAGGTTAATTGGCCTCTCGGATTGGCTCTAGCTTCCGGGACGGTTACGGGAGCACTTATTGGAGTTCGTTTGATTGTTTTTAAAGGGCACCATTGGGTCAAGGGTATAGTTACAGTGGCCGTTATTACCCTTGCCTTGAAATTACTATTGGGTAACTAGAAATAGAGATCAATGCGAACTCAGAAAGTTAACTTAGAATAGATTTTATTGTCTCTTTAACCCTCAATTTCATATTTTGAATTATTTTTTTCTATTCCTGTGTTCTTAAGAAAAGGCTTAAAAGTAGGAAGAATAGGGTGATAAAACTGGCAATAAGCATTATTCCCCCTGGAAAAAACTTTTCCGTCGAAATAAATCTGTGCCCAAAGTAGATTGCTAAAAGAAGAATAGTAAAGGTTGCTGTGTAGCCAGCCGTCATACTTTCATGCCAGACAAACCATCCACTGAGCAAGAGGCTGGCGCCAAATAGAAAACCGCTTATTAGGGAATACAGGCTTTTGGCTTGAAGGTATCCCACTATTCCACCAATGAGGATCAAAAAAGCATATAGTAAAATTACAATCGCAGAAAATTTCATAAAAATTCACCCAATTTTTTAAAATAGAGGTTTAATAGGATGTTTTTCGTTCTCTATTTATTTGTTCGCTAATCTATTTTTTCTGAAATTTCAGCTCCAATCGAAGATAGGCGTGCTGCTACATTTTCATATCCACGCTGAATGATTTCTGCATGTTCTATAGTTGTAACACCTTCAGCACAAAGTCCTGCTACCACCAGAGCCATTCCAGCACGAATATCAGGAGATTCTAGACTAGTTCCTTTTAGGCGCGAGGGGCCCTGGACCAGAACTCGGTGAGGGTCACACATAGTGATATTTGCTCCCATACGGACCACCTTATCAATAAAAAACATTCGGCTTTCGTACATCCAGTCATGGATTAAGCACAGACCATTTCCTTGAGTGGCCAGAACGATAGCTAGGCTTACTAAATCAGTAGGGAAAGAGGGCCATAGTCCGGCAGTGATTTTAGATGGATTGTTAAGTTCGCTAGTAAGTACTTTGAGAGAGTCGGGACTAGTATGTTCAAAGTTCAGACCAAATCTTTCGAAAATGTGCTGGATCGGTGAAAATTCTTCGTTTTGGATTCCATTAAGCTCGACTTCTCCTCCTGTGACTGCTGAGGCAATAGCAATAGTTCCAGCGTCAATGTAGTCAGCAGGGACCCGAAAATTGATTTCATCTGTCTGCGGAGCAGGTGATTGATGGATGCGGTAGTAGAGGGGGTGTAGCTCAATTTCTGCACCCATTAATCGAAGAAACT
>CAZASS010000011.1:0-2383 GCA_964487835.1 uncultured Acidobacteriota bacterium
AGCAAATAATAGTGCCATTTTGTTCTGGTAAGTAGCGTCATCGGATAGCAAGCTATACCTTTTTCAGCTACCTACTGTGCGACTAAATTTGCTCAAGTGGGCTTAGGAAATGCCATGTGGGGAGAACTAAAAGAACACGGGGTGGGTGTCAGTATAATCTGCCCGGGCGCTACTGCTACCGAATTTCAAGAGGCATCCCATAAAGTAGAGAATCAACAATCCACCAGCTGGGGTCGCGCCCAAAATCCTATAGTCGTAGCACGAGCTATTATACGAGCCGTGAAGTACAAAAAACGGGAAATTCACCTCACCACTGGCGGCAAAATGCTTTGCTTTTTAGAACGTCTAGTCCCATCACTTACCATACAGGCAATCACTTGGATTCTTAATCGGCAGCAACCAACTACTAAGATAGGTGCTGACGAAAACTAATAGCGCGACAAAGAGCAGACTGACTAGCCATAAAAAGCAAACGGATCCAAATGCGACTTAAAATATAAATCTGTCCTAACGCTAGCGCCCATATAATCCCAATCCATGAATGTTGAAGTCCTCCCGGTGCCAACAAACCATACAAATAAAGAAAAAACACACCTAATAATCCGATAGCCATATAAAGACTTAGGGTGCGACCTGCATTGCCCAGCACGAAACAGAAAGACTCAACTATTGCCAACAATATACTTCGCTGACTCTTAGTGACCGTTATAATTTTCGTATAATCAACAATCAAATTGACAAAAATCAGAAACATCAGCACAACAAGATACTTTGACAACGTCCATAGGAAGGCAACCCTTTCATCAATTACCTCCCTAGTTTGCTCCTGTACCAAATCTCCCAAAAAATCAAGCAGATAAAAATAGATCAGCCAATAAAATAAACCAGCTATTACAGCCAATTTTAAAAAACGGAAAAAATAAATTCCCGCCCCCTTCATAAAATGCCCAAAAGTTACTGGATCATTTGTGTTGTAGAGATGGAGTACCCCTCCTGACAGAAAAATCCAAATAACTAAGTAGACAATTACTAAACACAAAACAGCCAATGTCTCCTGAAAAATTTTGCCACTTAGATAGCCATCTACGCCGTCTAAAATTGCTCCAACACCAACGATTGAAAAACGAAAGCTCTCACCAAATCCTTTTGTAACTGACCTAAATTCACGGTACCAAGCATCATTGAATCCGGCACTCAGGTCTTCCGATATCAAACTCTGCCCTAAAGACTCCTCAATCACTTCCGAAACTATTAGAGTAGGACCCAAAACTAGAAAAAAACTAAACAAGTACACCCACAATATGATCTTTCCAGCCCTCAAAATCCTATTGAATCCCTCTACCAAAGCCTCGATCACACCCATGATTACCTCTATTATTCAGTTTTAACTTTTAAGAGAAAAAAACGAAAAGCTCCATTAGGTTTTGAAGCCAAATCAACCATTTAAAAGACCATTTGCGAGCGGCAAAAGAAGAAGAGGGGTCACTGGTCCAACTGTTATTGGTTAAATTAGCGTCTAAAGCCAATACCCGTTTCGGATCGACTTGAACTGTACTTATTTGCGCTGAACCCTGATAACTATAGGAAACCCAACGCTCCGTTCCTTGCCACTTCTCTTCAACAATACGGCCATCATCAAAAGTAATAGTAATTTCAACTGGGAAAACTCCCTCTCCCCAACGACGAATTATAACTTCCTGAGAATCATCTGAGGAATACACTGAGTCAACTGCATAATCAAAAACATTAGAACTTAAATAAGTCTGCTCCCAAAACCAAGAAAGATCTTCTCCACTGATCTGATTAGCAATGTTAAAAAAATCTTGCGGGAGTGGATGATTAAATTTCCACTGTTCGAAATACGCAGACAGAATCTTCTGAAAAGTCTCCCATCCTAAATACCGTTCCAAAGTAAAAAACATAAGGGCAGGTTTAGTATAAGAATTGAGAACATAGGCACCTGGGCCATAGATTCGACCTCTACCCGCGGCTTGCTTGCCACCTCTGCCCGCAGCGGGACCGTATCTCCAAGAAGGAGTTGACATTGTGTCGAGTTTTAAATTGGAATAAAAATTTCCCAATCCACTAACAGTTCGGCCTGATTCGTACATTCCCTTAAATAGAACAGGTATAAAACCGTCCAAATATCGTTTCACCAGTGGATTAGGCCCAAATACTTCAAGCATGACGCGTTCCGTTGAATAGGTAGTAAAACCTTCATCTAACCAAGCATCTTCAAATTCGTTATTGGCAACAATCCCATACCAAAACTGATGCCCAGCTTCGTGCACAGTAACTTCTTCTGGATCGTTCGATCCTAAAGGATTAAGCCATCGTGTTCCTCCGGTAAACAGAGTAGGGTATTCCATGCCACCCGACCGCG
>CAZASS010000011.1:2393-8637 GCA_964487835.1 uncultured Acidobacteriota bacterium
CACACCGCTCCCCCCGTGGCAGCTGTTGGCTCACTGGTTCAAAAAGCAGCCAACAAAGTTCCTGGCCCCGTGGCCCAAGCCATTCTCAAGCGAATCGAATAGCCCGCATAGCATCTCGGAGTTCTAGACATGTTCAAGAAAATCATCATCGTTGCCTTGAGCGCGACCTTCTTGCTGACCCTTATGCTCGGGCATCAACAACAGCCGAACATCTACTGGCTTTAAAAAAGAATGCTCGAATCTTTTCTTGTATTCCAAAAAGTAAGGACTCGTGGTCCAAGTAAAATCATGCACCTGCTCCTGATAGTAGTGGTGGGTTGCGGTGCCATTATTATTTTTCTGGTAATCCTTCTGAATGCCGGTAGCTCCTACCAACCAATCTTCTGGAACTGTCAGCTTGACATCATAAGTACCAAAATTAGAAAAAAATTCCGTTTGAATGAACTGATGACAGTTCCAATTGCCCTCTTTTTCAAAAACACCTAGCTTGGGAAACCAATGGGCTACAAAAAAATAATCATTACGAAATCCAGTGCGAGCAAAGGTGCGTGGCACTTTAGTAACAAACTCAATACTAATAACAACTGTCCCCCCCGGCTCGATCGGTTCGGGCAACATAACTCGCATGACCGTCCGGTCGTATGCATTGTTGTCATCAGGTTGAATATATTCAATTTGAGAAGTCAGATCGGCAATCTTAGTTCCCTCTCCTGATAAAAGAACAAAGGAATTAATTTCGTTGTAGGCCCATTCATTTTCCCTCCAGTCATCAAAGTTTTTCGACACAACTCTTTTGGAATTCAAAAATGAACTCTGACGATCACGCCATGCGTTATAGTAGAGATGAAACTGGAGATCATTAGCTGGGAAGGAGGTTCTGTTTGTCCAACGAATCACTTCCGTCCCACTAATAATTTTAGATTCTGGATCAAGGACCACCTCCATCTGGTAATCAGCTCCCCGCAAAGGAAGAAATAACAAGCCGGAAAGAACAAAAAATAAACCAGTTACACCCTTCATCTTCCGCGCCACCAATCTAGCCACAACAGACCCAATAGAGTTTTCCCATCAGCAATTTGCCCACTCTTTACCATCTCCAATGCTTCCTCTAACCGATAAAACTCAACAACAATATCTTCATCAGGTTCCAAGTTCGATTTACCCTCTTTAAGATTGTTGGTATAAAAAAAATGAAGAAGTTCATCGCAGAATCCAGGCGTAGGATAAAAACTGAAAATTTTCTCAAGAGACGTAGCATGAAAACCAGTCTCCTCTTCTAATTCACGCACCGCACCTACAGTTGGTTCTTCTTCCAGATCTAACTTGCCCGCAGGTAACTCCAATAGGATCTCTTGCATTGGATACCGAAATTGCCGTACAAAAGGAATCCGTCCATCAGAGAGTTCAGCCAAAACAACAACCCCTCCCGGATGGTGTACTACCTCACGAACGTAGTCCTCCCCTTTGATACTTACAGTATCGACAATGAGTTCGATTATCTTGCCGGAATAGAGGTGCTTTCGGTCCAACAACATGGGAACGGCAATCCTAAAGGCTGCTGCAAACAAAAACAAGTGCGACAACATCTCTGCAGGAAAAATTTTTAAGCCATTAGTTTCCTGTTCTCAATTATTTTTTTTTGATAAATTATCTTTTATGCCGCCAATAATACTGCTTTTTCTAGCCATCATCGGTTTTCTCATATCCTCCTACTTCACCTGTGTTTCCTTTAAATGGATCCAGCCCGACGCAACTTGGATTCCCTCTTTCTGTCAAATGGGAAAACGCACCTGTACTACCATTATTTTCACTCCAAGAGCATCTCTCCTAGGTGTTCCCAACTCACTTAAGGCTCAATTCATCTACGCAGCCATCGTGTTTGGATTATGGAAGGAATGGACTTTTCTCTACCCTTTCTACTATCTCTATCTTTCAGCAAGTTTTCTAACAGTGATTCTAGGTTTATACCTCAGTTATTCCTTGCTTTTTCTTACTCGTGTTACATGTAAATTGTGCTTCACTTCCCACGGAATCAATTTAGCTATTTTTCTGACCCTGCTGGCCGCAGGACGCAATACGCCTTAAAACTGCCGTTGCGGAATATACTAAGGATTAATTGGAGGATGTCTCCAACAAAGGATCTGCCCAAAACTTATTTAATCAGATTTCTCTTTAACTGCCTTGTCGATATTCTTCAAAATATGTCCCATTCTATCTCTCTTGGTTCTCAGATAGGTTTGATTATGGGTTGTAGAAGAAATTTCAATAGGAATCTGATCGGTTATTGTCAATCCATATCCATTCAAAGCATGAATTTTTCTGGGATTATTAGTCAAGAGACGCAATTTCCGTACTCCCAAATCAAATAAAATTTGAGCACCTATTCCATATTCTCGAAGATCTTCTGGCAGTCCCAAGCTGAGATTAGCATCAACAGTGTCCAGGCCCTCTTCTTGTAATGCATAGGACTTGAGCTTGTTGATTAACCCAATACCCCGGCCTTCCTGGCGTATATAAAGAAGTACTCCACTTTTCTCCTCGCTAATTCGACGCAAAGACTCTTCTAGCTGCATTCCACAATCACAACGCAGAGAATGGAAAATATCCCCGGTTAGGCACTCCGAATGCACTCGTACCAACACCGGCTCTTCGTGTACTTTTCCGTCATTTAAATCAGCGGTCGTAACTGCTAAATGTAGGTACTCGTCAATGAGGGACTTATAGCAATGCACATAAAAGTCACCAAACCGGGTGGGCAGACTCACCTGTACAATCTTCTTAATCAGTTTCTCACTACCACGGCGATGTCTAATAACATCGGCAACGCTCACCAGTTTCAACTCATGTGTAAGACAAAACTCCTGTAGCTGAGACAGCCGAGCCATCGTCCCATCCTCATTTAGAATTTCGCAAATAACAGCAGCAGGTTTCAGCTCAGCTAAGCGCGTTAAATCCAAAGATCCCTCTGTATGACCAGCTCGAACTAAAGTACCTCCCTCACGAGCTCGTAAAGGAAAAACATGACCGGGTCTCACGAGATCATCCGCTTGGGCCTGCTCATCAACAGCAGTTAACACCGTCTGCGCTCGATCATAAGCTGATATTCCACTGCTTATACCTGAAGCTGCATCGATTGATACAGTAAAGGAAGTACTCTCCTTGGAATTATTATTCTGCAACATGAGGTCTAATCCCAATTCTTCACATCTCTCATCAGGAAGGGATAAACAAATCAACCCCCTTCCGTGTTTTGCCATAAAATTAATGGCCTCGGGCGTTACCTTCTCAGCAGCAATAACCAAGTCACCCTCATTTTCCCGATGCTCGTCATCCACCAGAACGATCATCTGACCGTCTTGGAGATCTTTAACAATTTCAGAAATTGAATTAAACATGGTATTTCTAGCTAAGCAAAAGGAGATACTAACATTTCCTTTAGACTGTCATCAACGAAGACAATCTAGTTAATTTCTATCATTTATAATCAGGGAAATTATTCCTAAACCATCTCAGAATATATACTCTTGGGAAATATACTGATTGCAAACTTGCACAGCAGGAACAAAAAATTTAAGATTTGCCAACTTTGAACAAAATGTCCAAACGAATCGAAGCCGGGCCTCCCAATGTAATTGATCACCAGCTGGCGCCTTTTCTGCCTAAATTCAACCTATTCAATTCGACCCAGGAACTAGAAAATTCAGCTCTCTATTCCAAATTGAAAAATGATATTGAGAGAGTTCTGGAAAACGTGGTTCAAGAAAACCTAGCTCCCAAAACAAGTTCATCTGATTCGCATATCCGAGCCTCTGCCTGGAATATCGAAAGAGGTGTTGAGCTGGAAGGTCTTTTGGAAGTTTTTTCTCAACATCATCTAATCAAAAACAGCGATATCTTTCTGCTAACTGAACTGGACTACGGAATGGCCCGCACAAAAAACCTCTTCATTGCCCATGAAATCGCTAAAGCTCTGAGTTTGAATTATGCTTTTGCCCCTTGCTACATCGCTTTAGATAAGGGAAGTGGTCTAGAAAGCACAGTGGACGGAGAAAACACCAAATCCTTTCACGGCAACGCTCTATTCTCTCGACATCCCATTAGTAAAGCACATTCTATCGCGCTTCCGAATGGCAGAGATTTAATGCGAGGAAAAGAAAAACGTCTGGGAACCCAACGAGCTGTTGCAGCCATTATTAACCATCCATCGGGTGACTTTTGGGCAGTCAGCCTTCATTTAGATGCTCACTCTACCCAAAAACATCGGCATCTACAAATGACTATGGTGCTGGACCATTTAGAAACTTTAGATCCAACACTGCCAGTTCTTATCGGAGGAGACTGGAATACTTCCACCCATAACTCAAGTCGCGCTCTATACTCAATATTGGGATACTGCAGACGAGTCTTAATGGGGGTTCACAACGTCCTAAAAAATCACTACCCACACCCAAATCGCTGGTTTGAAAGAAAATTATTTCGCGAACTAGAACTGAGAAATTATCAATATCGTGACTTAAATGAAATGGGAGCTTGCACACTTCATTATGACATCCAAGATTTGGCAGCCAATAATAGGATGGCGGACTGGATTCCTAATTGGTGTTTCTGGTTTATCAACTGGGCATTGGAAAAAAATGATGGTTATTGCTCCATGAAATTAGACTGGTTTGCCGGAAAAAATCTTTTTGCTGATCCCCATTCCAAACCCCAAGTACTGAGTGAGGTGCACGACAAAAACAAAATGCTCTCTGACCATGATCCCATCATTCTAGATTTTCGTCTCAACTCTTAGTCTTTCCAACAAATTTCAAAAATAGGCTAATTTTAGAAAAAAAAAACAAAACAATGTAAGCTGGTTGAGCATGAGTAGCTTAATGAAATTAGGTCAGTGGACAGTCTATATAACTCTGTTCGTGCTTTCTGGAACAACACTACACACAACTACCGCCATCGCCCAAACCAATTCTCCTCCCTCAAAACCACCAGTAGCAATTGCTGTTGAAACAGATGTAATCCCCAAGTTAGATGGTGAGGTATTAAAAGATCCAGCTTGGGATTCTGCAAAAATTTTCTCTAGCTTTTGGCAAAACGCTCCTGATGAAGGACAGCCGGCATCAGAAAAAACTGAGGTTCGCATCCTCTATACCGCCGACACAATCTATTTCGGTGTTGTCTGCTATGACAGCGATCCCAATTCAATAATCGTCACAGACAGCATGCGTGATTCATTTCTAGATGAGACCGATAGTTTCCAGATCATTTTAGATACTTACCTAGATCGAAATAACGGGTTTGTTTTCGGTACTAATCCAGCAGGCATCGAATTTGATGGTCAGGTTGTCAATGAAGGTGCAGGATCTGGATTTGGAAGGCAGTCCGGTGCAAGGAACATGAGACAAACAACACAAAGAGGTTCAGGAGCAGGTTTCAACAAAAACTGGGATGGTTCTTGGGAAGTACAAACACTCATTTCTGCAATTGGTTGGAGCGCAGAATTTGCGATTCCTACACGCACACTACGATTTCCTAGCAAAAACCCACAGACCTGGGGATTGAATTTTCAACGTAACATCCGCAAGCGTAATGAGACCGCCTTTTGGTCTCCCCTGCCCCGCGCCTACAACATTTACAGAGTCTCATGGGCAGGCACACTCGTCGGCCTTGAGTTGTCCACTCCTCGTAATCTAAAGTTTATTCCTTACGCCTTGGGGGAATTCACCCTCAAAGGCAATCAAACTAATAATACGAACTGGCTAGGTAATGTAGGGGCAGAGCTCAAATACAGCATCACACCCAGCCTAACGTTAGACATGACCTACAATACCGATTTTGCCCAAGTAGAAGTGGATGAACAACAAATTAATTTAGATCGTTTCGATCTTTTTTTTCCAGAAAAAAGACCCTTTTTTTTGGAAAATGCTGGTTTGTTTTCAGTTGGCTCTCCCCAAGAAATAGAACTGTTTTTCAGTCGCAGAATCGGGATTGGAAGTGATGGCCAAATGATCCCAATTCTGGGAGGAGCCAGACTTTCAGGAGACGTTTCTGGGCTAAAAGTTGGTTTGCTCAATATGCAGACTGAGCAAGTAGGAACGACTACACCAGCCAATAATTTCACAGTCGCAAGAGCTAGACGCGAACTTCCTAATCGATCATATATTGGAGGGCTCTTTGTCAATCGTAGTGCCACCAGTACAGCACTCCCCGCAGAGGATAACAATCAAACCTTTGCCATCGATGGACGCTT